>NZ_JADPJF010000042.1:357912-363871 GCF_023073295.1 Bradyrhizobium sp. 23
GGGTTGGGCTATGACTGTGGCTACGTCGCCGCCAGCTTGACGCCGAGCCGTCCCGCAAGCTCCTGGACGAACTGCCAGGCGACACGGCCCGAGCGCGAGCCGCGCGTCGTCGACCATTCAAGTGCCTCGCGTTCCAGGGCGTCATCGTCGATCTTCACGCCGAAATGGCTGCAATAGCCCCGCACCATGGCGAGATATTCGTCCTGGCTGCACCGGTGGAAGCCGAGCCAGAGACCGAAGCGATCCGACAGCGAGACCTTCTCCTCGACGGCTTCGCCGGGATTGATCGCGGTCGAGCGCTCGTTCTCGATCATCTCGCGCGCCAGCAGATGGCGGCGGTTGGAGGTGGCGTAGAGGATGACGTTCTCCGGCCGCCCCTCGATGCCGCCTTCGAGCACCGCCTTGAGCGATTTGTAGGACGCATCATTGCCGTCGAACGAGAGGTCGTCACAGAACACGATGAAACGGAAGGATGAGGCGCGAAGCTGTTCCATGAGGGCGGGCAGGCTCTCAATGTCCTCGCGATGAATCTCGATCAGCTTCAGTCTGTCGGCCGGTTTGCGCTCCGCGTTGATGCTGGCATGCGCCGCCTTCACCAGCGACGACTTGCCCATGCCGCGCGCGCCCCAGAGCAGCGCGTTGTTGGCGGGCAATCCGTTGGCGAAACGCTCGGTGTTCTCCATCAGGATGTCGCGCATCCGGTCGACGCCCTTGAGCAGGAACATTTCGACGCGGCTGACCCGCGGCACCGCCGCAAGGCGGCCGTCCGGGTGCCAGACGAAAGCATCCGCCTGCTTGAACGACTCGCGTTCGGCGGCGGGCTTGCCTTGCGCGGAGAGGTGCGCCGCAATCGTCTCCAGCGCGCGAACGATGCGCTGCTGGGAGACGTTTTGGTTCGTCTTGGACGTCGTCTTGGAAATCGTCTTGGAAGCCGCCTTGAGGGCCACCTTGGGACGTTTTGCCGCGACGCCGGCTGCCTTCGCGGCAGGGGTGCGAGGGCCTTTGCCGGCCGGGCTTTTGCTTGGTTTTTGGGGCATGTCCGAAGTTCCTGAGAATGCAGCCTTATCGGGCCTGTGCGCGCGCCGCAAGGTGGCTAAAAGGGCGGTCTGGCAGCGTTGCAATTGGGGCAATGGCCGCTATAGTCCGCGCGAATTTGACCGAACCGGTCGCCATTTGGGCCTGACCGGTTTTCCCCCGTTCTCACGAGGATCGTCCGAATGCTGATTACCCCTGCGTATGCCCAGGCTGCGGGCGCCGGCGACACCAGCGGCATGTTGATGTCGCTGCTGCCGTTCGCCCTGATCTTCGTGATCATGTACTTCCTGATTCTGCGTCCGCAGCAGAAGAAGGTCCGTGACCACGCCGACCTGGTGAAGAACATCCGCCGCGGCGACACCGTCGTGACCTCGGGCGGTCTCGTCGGCAAGGTCACCAAGGTCGTCGACGACGACCAGATCGAGTTCGAGATCGCCGATGGCGTGCGCGTGCGGCAGATGCGCTCGATGGTCTCCGGCGTACGCGCCAAGGGCGAGCCGGCCAAGGAATCCAAGGAAAGCGCCAAGGAAGACGCCGCGTCGAAGTGAGTGCTTCCGCGAGTCTCTCAAGTTTTCCTGCAAATCTCCTGATCTGACAGGTCCAGTCGATGTTGTATTTCACGCGGTGGAAGGCGCTCGGGATTATCCTGACGGCGCTGATCGTGTGCCTCTGCGCGGTCCCGAACTTCTTCCCCGAAGCGCAGGTCAAGACCTGGCCCGCCTGGGCGCAGCGTCGGCTCGTGCTCGGCCTCGATCTTCAAGGCGGCTCCTATCTGCTGCTCGAGGTCGACGGCAACTATGTGAAGAAGGAGCGGCTCGACCAGGTCCGCGACGACGTTCGCCGGACGCTGCGCGATGCCAAGATCGGCTTCACCGGCGGCGTCACCGTGCGCAACGACGCGGCCGAGGTTCGGATCACCAAGGAATCCGATCTGCAGCCTGCGCTCGCCAAGCTGCGCGAGCTGTCCCAGCCGCTGGGAGGACTGGTCGGATCCAGCGGTCAGCGCGACCTGGATGTGACTGACGCCGGCGGTGGCGTGATCCGCCTTACGATCCCACAGGCCGCGATGCTCGACCGCATGCGCAAGACGATCGAGCAGTCGATCCAGATCGTCGAACGCCGCGTCAACGAGCTCGGCACCGTCGAGCCTGTCATCCAGCGCCAGGGTAACGACCGCATCCTGGTGCAGGTCCCCGGCCTCCAGGACCCGACTCGTCTGAAGGAATTGCTGGGCAAGACCGCGAAGATGGAATTCCGCATGGTCGATACGTCGGTGCCGCCCGATCAGGCGCAGCAAGGACGTTTGCCGCCGGAATCCGAGCTTCTGATGAGCGCGTCACCGCCGCCCACACCCTATGTGGTCAAGAAGCAGGTGCTGGTCGCCGGCGGCGACCTGACCGATGCCCAAGCGAGCTTCGACCAGCGCACCAGCGAACCCGTCGTGAGTTTCAAGTTCAATACGTCGGGCGCGCGCAAGTTCTCGCAGGCCACGCAAGAGAACGTCGGGCTGCCTTTTGCGATCGTGCTCGACAACAAGGTCATCTCGGCTCCCGTGATCCGCGAGCCCATCACCGGCGGACAAGGCCAGATCTCGGGCAGTTTCACGGTGCAATCGGCCAACGATCTCGCGATCCTGCTGCGCGCCGGCGCGCTGCCGGCACCGCTCACGGTGGTCGAGGAGCGCACCGTCGGTCCGGGCCTCGGCCAGGACTCGATCGAAAAGGGCGAGCTCGCCGCCTATGTCGGCTCGATCTTGGTCATCATCTTCATGCTCTTGACCTACCGGCTGTTCGGCGTGTTCGCCAACATCGCGGTGGCCATCAACGTCGCCATGATCTTCGGCCTGTTGTCGCTTCTCAACGCCACGCTGACGCTGCCCGGCATCGCGGGCATCGTGCTCACCGTCGGTATCGCGGTCGATTCCAACGTGCTGATCTACGAGCGCATCCGCGAGGAGTTGCGTGGCGGCCGCAACGCGATCTCGGCGATCGACGCCGGCTTCAAGCGGGCGCTTGCGACCATCCTCGATTCCAACATCACCACTTTTATTGCCGCCGCGGTGCTGTTCTACATCGGTACCGGTCCGGTGCGCGGCTTCGCCGTGACGCTCGGAATCGGCATCATCACCACGGTGTTCACCGCTTTCACCCTGACCCGGCTGATCGTGGCCTGGTGGGTGCGGTGGAAGCGGCCGCAGAGCGTGCCGATCTAGGAGCCTGATCGTGAATCACACTGTTCTCATCGGGCTCGGCGTCCTCATTGCCATTCTCACCGTGGTTGCGGCATTCGGCTGGCTGCCGTCGCTGCGCATCGTCCCCGACGATACCCATTTCGACTTCACGCGTTTTCGCCGGATCAGCTTCCCGATCTCGGCGGCGTTGTCGATCGTCGCGATCACGCTGTTCTTCACCCATGGACTGAATTTCGGCATCGACTTCCGCGGCGGCACCCTACTGGAGGTGCAGGCCAAGTCCGGCACCGCCGATATTGCGGCGATGCGTACGACGTTGGATGCCCTGCGTCTGGGCGAAGTCCAGTTGCAGCAATTCGGCGGCCCCGCCGATGTCCTGATCCGTGTCGCGGAGCAGCCGGGCGGCGACGCCGCCCAGCAGGAGGCCGTGCAGAAGGTCCGCACCGCGCTTGGCGATTCCGTCGACTATCGCCGCGTCGAGGTGGTGGGACCGCGCGTATCGGGCGAATTGCTCGCCTACGGCATGCTCGGCCTGATGCTGGCGATCGTCTCGATCCTGATCTACCTCTGGTTCCGATTCGAGTGGCAGTTCGCGCTTGGCGCCATGATCGCCAACGTGCACGACATCGTGCTCACGATCGGGTTCATGTCGATCAGTCAGGTCGATTTCGACCTGACCAGCATCGCGGCGCTTCTGACGATTTTGGGCTATTCGCTCAACGACACCGTCGTCATCTACGACCGCATCCGTGAAATGCTGCGGCGCTACAAGAAGATGCCGATGCCGCAGCTCCTCAACGAATCAATCAACTCGACGCTGTCGCGCTCGATCATCACCCATTTCACTGTGACGCTGGCGCTGCTGGCCCTGCTGCTGTTCGGCGGCCATGCCATCCACAGCTTCACCGCGGTCATGATGTTCGGCGTGGTGCTGGTCGGCACCTATACCTCGATCTTCATTGCGGCCCCGATCCTGATCTATCTCGGCGTCGGCGAGCATCGCGAGGATGCGGTCGATAAGGCTACGCCGGCGAAGAAAAGCAAGGCATGATCCGAACCGCATGCCCTCGCAGGAGTTTGGGAGGGCAGTAAGCTCATTCGGACGAAGCTCATGGCCGGCGATCCCAACGCACCGCATTTCCCCCGCTCGGCGCCGATCGAAGCCTATGGCAAGGGCGGCTTTGCCTTTGCCGGCATGTCGCATCGGGGATCGCTGCTTTGCCTGCCCGACGCGATCTGGGCCTGGGACATAACGGACCCTGCAAAGATCGACCGCTATTCGCTGGATCGAGTCTTCAAGTCTGCCAACAGCATCGACACGCTCCTGGTCGGCACCGGAACCGGGGCCTGGCTGCCGCCGCCGGAACTGCGCCAGGCGCTCAAAGCGGCGAGGGTGGTGCTGGATGCGATGCAGACCGGTCCCGCCGTGCGTACCTACAACATCATGATGGGCGAACGGCGGCGCGTCGCGGCCGCGCTGATCGCCGTGCCATGAGTGGCTCCGCGCCGCCGCCGGATTCTGCTGCGTTCTGTGCTGACCTCGTGCGCAGCCACGACTTTCCGCACTATGCCGCGACCCTGTTCGCGCCCGCTGCCGAGCGCCGCGGGCTGCTGGCGCTCTATGCCTTCAATGTCGAGATCGTCCGCGTCCGCGATCAGGTGAGCCAGCCCTTGCCCGGTGAAATCCGCCTGCAATGGTGGACCGACATGCTGTCGGGCCAAGTCCATGGCAGTGCCGAGGGCAATCCGGTGGCGGCGGAGCTGCTCCGCGCAATCCGTGATTTCGACCTGCCGGTCGAGCCGCTGTCGCTGCTCGCCGACGAGCATCAATTCGATCTCTACAACGACCTAATGCTAACAATGGCGGCGCTGGAGGGCTACCTCGCGGCGACCTCATCGGCGCTGTTCGATCTCGCCGCCCGGATCATGGGACCAGCGTCGGCGGCGGCCGAGCATCTCGCCCGCCATGCCGGGCTGGCGCAGGGCATCGTACAGGTCATCGCCAATCTGCCGCGCGATGCGGCGCGCCGGCAATTGTTCCTGCCGCAGCAGGTGCTGGCGAGCCACGATTGCGACGTGGAAGACGTGTTCGCCGGAAAGGAGACGCCAAACTTGCGCGCCGCGCTGGGCCAACTCTCGGGCGAGGCGCAGCAACATTTGACGACGGCCTTGTCGCTGCTGGTGGAGGTGCCGGCATCAGTGCGTCCAGCGTTCCTTCCGCTCGGACAAGCGCGGGCCGACCTCAAGCGCCTGTCGCAACCCGGGCGCAATCCATTTACGCCGCAACCGTCATCGCGGCTGCGTACGCTGTGGACGCTGTGGCGGGCTTCACGTTCGCGGGAATTTACCAAATAGCGGTTGGCTTATCGCCGGAGCCGCGCAAATGCTCTATGCTGTCCTATGGCTGAGTTGTCCCAAACCATATCTTCCGATCTGGGCGGCCTTCCGGTCGTACCGGCCGACATCCATGCCGCCGCCGAGACGATCCGCGGCGCCGTCGTCGAGACGCCCTGTAGCTACAGCCGCACGCTGAGCAATATCTGCGGCTGCGACATCTGGCTGAAATTCGAGAACCTCCAGTTCACGTCCTCGTTCAAGGAGCGCGGCGCGCTCAACCGCCTCAAGGCGCTGACGCCGGAGGAGCGCGCGCGGGGCGTCGTCGCGATGTCGGCGGGTAACCACGCGCAGGGCGTCGCCTATCACGCCAAGCGGCTCGGCATTCCCGCCACTATC
>NZ_JADPJF010000042.1:364004-373957 GCF_023073295.1 Bradyrhizobium sp. 23
TGGTGGTGACGGGCGCCACGCTGGAGGAGGCGGCCGCGTATGCGCGCAGCCACGGCGAAGTCCATGGCATGATCTTCGTCCATCCCTATGACGATCCGCTTGTCATCGCAGGGCAGGGCACGGTCGGGCTGGAAATACTCGAGGCCGTGCCGGAGCTCGATACGCTGGTCGTCCCGATCGGCGGCGGTGGCCTGATCAGCGGGATCGCCATTGCCGCGAAATCGATCAAGCCGTCGCTGCGGATCCTCGGCGTCGAGGCCTGGCTCTACCCCTCGATGTACAATGCCATCCATGACGGCAATTTGCCGGCACGTGGCGACACACTCGCGGAAGGCATCGCGGTGAAGTCGCCCGGCAAGATCACGACCGAAATCGTCCGCCGCCTTGTCGACGACATTGCGCTCGTCAACGAAGCCGAGCTCGAGCGCGCGGTGGCGACCCTGATCTCGATCGAGAAGACGGTCGTGGAAGGCGCCGGTGCCGCTGGCCTCGCCGCGCTGATGTCCGACCCGTCCCGTTTCGCCGGTCAGAAGGTCGGGCTGGTGCTGAGCGGCGGCAATATTGACACACGTCTGATCGCATCGGTCCTGACCCGCGAGTTGGCGCGCGAGGGGCGGCTCACCCAATTGTCGCTCGACATTCCCGACAGGCCCGGCCAATTGGCTGCGGTCGCGGCACTGCTGGCCGAGGCCGGCGCCAACATCATCGAGGTCTCGCACCAGCGCACGTTCTCGGATCTTCCGGCCAAGGCGACGTTGCTGCAATTGGTGATTGAAACCCGCGACAGCGCCCATCTCGACGAGGTCATGGCGAAGCTTGGCGCATCCGGATTGAGTGCGCGCTGTACCTGAGCGTGCATGATCGCCGCTATCGCCGCGTCAAACCCGCCAAATGGGCGATCAGCCGATCGATCTCCGCGTCCGTATTGTAGTAGTGCGGGGAGGCGCGCACCACCGGCGGCAGCGAGCGGATTTCGGCATCGATGCGCGTGCTCGACGGATCTGAGGCACCGATCGTGATGCCGGCTGCGGCCGCGTCGCTGACGACCGCTTCCGCCTCGTACCCTTCCACCGTGAAGCTGACGATGGCTCCCGGAGCGCGTCCGAGGTCGCGAACTCTGATGCCGCGAATGGATGCAAGGCCGCCCCGGAGGCGGTCCGCCAGCATGCGGCAACGCCGCTCGATCGGGCCGATCCCGATATCGAGGGCATAATCGACAGCCGCGCCGAGCCCAAGCCGGGCTGCGTAGTTGTTCTCCCAGGTCTCAAAACGGCGCGCATCGTCACGCAGCCGAAAAGCGTCCCGGGAGACCCAGGGTGCGGCGAAGTGATCGATCATTGGCGGTTCGAGCCGCTGCAGCATTTTTCGGCCGACGTAGAGAAAGCCGGTGCCGCGCGGGCCGCGGAGGAATTTACGCCCGGTCCCCGACAACATGTCACAGCCGATGGCCTCGACGTCGACCACCATCTGTCCGACTGCCTGGCAGGCGTCGAGCAGATAGGGGATGCCGTGCGCCCGCGCTATCTTGCCGACGGCTGCAGCCGGATTGACCAGCCCGCCATTGGTCGGAACCCAGGTGATCGCAATCAGCTTCACGCGCTCATCGATCATGCGTTCGAGCGCGTCGACGTCGAGCTCGCCGCTGGCATCGCTCGGCACGACGTCGATCGCGACGCCTGTTCGGTTGGCGACCTGAAGAAAGGCGACATAGTTGGCCGCGTACTCCGCCTCGGCGGTCAGGATCCGGTCGCCCTTGCTGAATGGAAGCGCGTAAAAAGCCATCTGCCAGGCAACCGTCGCGTTCTCCATGAGGGCGATCTCATCGGGCGCGGCGTTCAGGAGGCGGGCGACCGAGCCGTAAACGGATTCAAGTCGGCGCGCCTCGCGGTCGGCGGCGGCATAGCCTCCGATCTCGCTCTCCAGATCGATGTGTTCCTTCATCGCCGCAACAACCGACGCCGGCATCAGCGCTGCGCCCGCGTTGTGGAGATAGGCGAGCCGAGAGGCAGCCGGCGTGTCGCGACGAATTCGGTCGATATCCATCATCCATGCCTCCGCGTCTCGCGATCCTCGTGCATGGATTAAACGCGTCGAGGGATGCGAACAAGATGGCCAAGCTTGGTCTCAGATGCAAAGGCCGAGCAGCTTGATGTGGCAGCCGCTGGATTTTGGCTTGCTGGCGGGCGCAGCCTCGCGCTTCACCGCAACCAGCGGCTCCCCGTCTTTCTTGCCTTTGCCTTTGCCCTTCGGCTCGTAGTCGCCGGCGATCACCACTGCCCAATAGGTGCGCTTGCCGCTAGCGTTTTTCGCGCTCGCGATCCCGACGCGGGAAGCGTTATGCAGCAGCAGATTCTTGCGGTGTCCCGACGAGTCGATCCACTGTCCGAGGGTCTTCTCGAAATTGTCGTAGCCGTAGGCGATGTTCTCGGCGGCGCGGCCTGCGCCGGCCGGTGCGACCCGGCGGTTGAACGGGCCGAGGGCGTCGTGACTGAGGTCGTCCTTCGTCGCCATCGCGCGCGCCTGGTCCATGGCGATGCGGTCGAGGGTCGAATCGCGGACGACGCGGACCTCACCATGCTTGAGGCGGAAGCTCGAGATCAGCTCGGCGGGGGACTCGGCCATTGCGGACGTGGTGGCGAGCAGCAGAAGGCTAGCGATCAGGCCGCCAACCACACGATGCATCATGTACCCCCGAGTGCCCATGACCCCGCCAAGTCCCCCCGCCAAGTTCGAATTATCGGATCGCTTCTCTATCGCCAATGTGGACGCTTCAAGGCGTGATCCACGTTAGCTCGCCGGCAGGTCGGCCTCGAAATTGAAGCGGTCGCGCAGGTTCTTGCGCTGCTCCAGGATGTCCTTGAGGAAAGCACGGTCCTGGTCGTTCTTCATCATCGGCTCGATCAGGTCGAGCTGGTTCATGGCGACCAGTTGCAGGATCTCCGTGCGCGGCTTGCCGTCCGGATTGCGTGGCAGTGCGTGCACGACCTGGATGTGTTCCGGCGGCTTTGGCCCCTTGGCAGCGGTGAGCTCGTTGCGCAATTGGCCTTCGAGCGCGGCCTGATCGGCTTCGACGAAGGCATAGAGGCCGACACCGGAGCGGCGATCGGCAAAGGCGACGATGGCGGTGTCGCGCACGGCGGGGTTCTTGCGGATCAATTCTGCCAGCACCGGCGCGTCGTTGACGAGCCTTCGGCCGCCGCCTTCACGGTCGGTGAAGTTGAACAGGCCGCGGGTGATTGCCCGATAGACCTTCTTGCCGGTGGCGAGCCAGAGGCTGGCGGCGAACGACTTCTTCGCCAGGATCTTGCGCTCGCGCGGCGTCAGCGCCTCGGGCGCGTAGGATCGCTTGTGCTTGAGCAGATGCCGGAGATCTTCATAGGCCAGAATCCGGTAAAGCCGGCCGCGACGGTCGAAGCAGGCGGCGAGCTGGAAGTCGGTCACATAGGCGCGACCGTCGCGGCCGACCAGCCAGTTCTGTTCCTTGGCAAGATCGTTGTGACAGATTCCGGCGCGGCGCAGCCGTCGCAGCGCGGCCTTCGCCGAGCGAAAATAGGCGAGGTCGCCATGCGGTTTCGCCAGATGCAGTGCGACACCATCGACGAAGCTGCGCACCAGCGCGCGGCGTCCGGCCCACAGCAGCTCCGGGCCGACATCGAGTCCCTTAGCGAGTGCCAGCGCATGCTTCTCGCGGGCGAACAGGTGGCGCGCCAAAAGGAATGACCACCACGGCACCTCGTCAAGGCGGCGCAGCACCGCGTCGACCTCGCCGTCATCGTCGCGGAATCGGCCGCGCTCGACGGTCGAGAACACGTCGCGCTTGAGCAGCACGCCCTCGGTCCAGCGCGCCGAGAGTGTTGCGGCGTCGTCTTTGGGAAGGTTCATCGAAAACTCACGCCGCGGCGGCAATGCGCAGGTGATCGGCGATCCAGCGATCGAGATCGGCGAGCGCCAGCGCGCTCATCGCCTGCTTTTTGGCCACCGTCTTCTGGTTCCCGCGCAGCCGGCTTCCGTCGGGTTTCTTCGTCGGTGCGCTGGCGAGCGGCGGGAACAGGCCGAAATTGATGTTCATCGGCTGGAACGAGCGCGTGCCGGGCTCGATGGTCTCGATATGGCCGCCGGTGATGTGGCCGAGCAGGGATCCGAGCGCAGTCGTGACCGGCGGACTCGCAAGCGTCTCGCCGCGCACCTCCGCTGCCGCATAGAGACCGGCAATCAGGCCGACGCTGGCGGATTCCACATAGCCCTCGCAGCCCGTCATCTGGCCGGCAAAGCGCAGCCGCGGCTGCGCGCGCAGGCGCAATTGGCCGTCGAGCAGCTTTGGCGAGTTGAGAAAGGTGTTGCGATGCAGGCCGCCGAGGCGAGCAAATTCGGCCTTCTCCAGCCCCGGAATGGTGCGGAAGATGCGCTGCTGCTCGCCGTATTTCAGTTTCGTCTGGAAGCCGACGATGTTGTAGAGCGTGCCGAGCTTGTTGTCCTGGCGCAGCTGCACGATCGCGTAGGCCTTGGTGGTGGGATCGTGCGGATTGGTGAGGCCGACCGGCTTCATCGGTCCATGGCGGAGAGTCTCGGGGCCGCGTTCCGCCATGACCTCGATTGGCAGACAGCCGTCGAAATAGGGCGTGTTGGTCTCCCATTCCTTGAACTCGGTCTTCTCGCCGGCGACCAGCGCTGCGACGAAGCCGTCATACTGCTCCTTTGTCATCGGGCAGTTGATGTAGTCGGCGCCGGTGCCGCCGGGACCGACCTTGTCGTAGCGTGACTGAAACCAGGCCACCGACATGTCGATGGATTCGCGGTGCACGATCGGCGCGATCGCGTCGAAGAAGGCGAGGGCGTTCTCGTCGGTCAACTCGCGGATCGCATCGGCCAGCGGCGCCGAAGTGAGGGGGCCGGTCGCAACGATGACGTTGCTCCACTCGGCCGGCGGCAGGCCTGCGACCTCACCGCGGGCGATCTCGATCAGCGGATGATCGTTCAGCGCCTTGGTGACGGCCGCCGAGAAGCCGTCGCGGTCCACCGCCAGCGCGCCGCCGGCGGGTACCTGGTTGGCGTCGGCTGCGCGCATGATCAGCGAATCGAAGCGGCGCATCTCGGCATGCAGCAGGCCGACGGCGTTGTTGGCGGCATCGTCCGAGCGGAACGAATTGGAGCAGACGAGCTCGGCAAGCCCATCGGTGCGGTGTGCCTCGGTCATGCGGGTCGGCCGCATCTCATGCAGCACCACGGGCACGCCGGATTTGGCCACCTGCCAGGCGGCTTCGGAGCCGGCAAGGCCTGCGCCGATCACATGCACGGTATTTGATTGGGGTCCTGTCATGGGGCGGACAGGTAGCGCTTTTCGGCGATCAGTGGAATCGCCGAGATCGAGTTTTCTGCCTCCGGATGCGACAACGCCCGCACGAGGCGGGCGCTATCGGTCCTTCCGGTTCAGGGCTGAACGATATCAGCCCTGATACTGACCGGCGGCAACGCGCGGGATGTCGGAGCGATCGAGGCCGATATCGGAAAGCTCGCGATCGCTGAGCTGGGACAGCTCGGCAACATTGCGCTGATAGTCCCGGAAAGCTTGGATCATGCGGATGAGCGAGAGCAGCATTGGTAATCTCCTGTAGTTCGATTCAGCTCTTGCCCGAGCCTCATCGTTGAAATGAATATAGGTGAGAGTGGTGCAGTGCGAAAGTTCCGATGCTGCGATGCAGCTAAGCGCTGAGTGCATGGCGCTGGTAACGGACGATTAACCCGAAAGCACTCCCGCCCAAAGGGTAGGCGGAACAGGGAGCACAGGTCTGAAGTCCCGTGAATTCACGGATTTGCTATGGGCTAGTCGGTTCCGTTCGGAGCGAAATAAGTCGCTTTGCTCTTGTCCGCAAGCGGATCGACTAGCTTCTATAACCAAGTCTCACATGCGAGAATCGCATGATTCTAATGAACTGATACTCATTACTTGGCGCGTGCGTACACTTTTGCCAACTCTCGCCAGCGATTCGCCTGGTTGCAGCGGATCCACATGACGAAGGGCGGCGAGTCAGGACTATCCCGCTTGGTTAGCCACAACCGTCCCCGCTCGCAGTGCACACACGCTGAACGTGTGGCGTTGATTACAAGCGCGTAATGAAAATCAGAAATTTTGCATGCAGCTCTGCGCGCCGCGCAACATCACGCAATTCTCGCAGGGAATTCATTGCGTCAAGTTGCCGCGCCCGGAGGAAGGTGATGTCGCAGATTCCGGCAATGTCGCTGGCTCTGGCCCAAGAACAAGAGAAGGAAGGTAACGTCATGACGAAGTTACTCGGGGTTGTCGCAATTGCCGCCGTTGCGTTCGCCGTCACGCCGGCCCAGGCCGCCAAGCACGCCGCCGGCGGCTGCAGCTCGGCCAATTTGGAGAAGACAGAGACCGCGATCGAAAACATGGCCGATGGTGACGGCAAGTTCGTCGCGCAGAAGGAGATCGCGGCCGCGCAGGACTCGCTGCTCAACGGCAAAATGGGTGCGTGCGGCGCGCATCTGAACAAAGCGATGCACGCCACCATGGGCAAATAGGAACTTCAGGAACGCATTAGGAGAGGGCCGGTCGCCGAGCGATCGGCCCTACGCTTTTGTCCTGCAAGCATCTCATCTAAGGGGCGCGCGCGAGCTGGGTGGCGAAATAGGCGACGGTCTTCGAGTAGACCTCGCTCTTGTTCCACTGCTGCAGCACCGCGAAATTCGGACTGCCCGGCTGCCAATCCTTACCCTTCTGCCAGCCATAACCAGCAAGATAGTTCGCGGTGGAGGCGAGCACGTCAGGGGCGTTGTGCAGGAGATCGCGCTTACCATTGCCGTCGAAATCGACGGCGTATTTCATCCATGACGACGGCATGAACTGGGTCTGTCCGAGCTCGCCGGCCCAGGCGCCCTTCATGTCGGCCGGTGCGAGGTCGCCGCGCTGGACAATGCGGAGCGCATCCAACAGCTCGGCGCGAAACTGCTCGGAGCGCCGGCAGTCATAGGCCAGCGTCGCCAGTGAGCGGATGGTCGCGAACTTGCCGGTATTGACGCCGAAATCGGTCTCGAGACCCCAGATCGCGACCAGCACCTCGCCAGGCACGCCGTAGGTCTGCTCGATACGCGACAGCACCGAGCCGTATTGCTTCATCATGTTGGAGCCGCGCGTCAGGCGCGGCGGCACCATGCGGCCGGAAAACTCCTCGAAGGTCTGGCTGAAGACCTTCTGCGAGCGGTCGCGGTTGAGCACGTTCTGATCGAGCGTCACACCGGCGAGCCCGGCAGAAATGGCCTGTTGCGAGACGCCCTTGGCCGCGGCGTCCGTTTTGAAGTCTGCAAGCCACGCGTCGAAATTGCCTGAACCGCAGGCAACAGCGGCGAGCGCTGGCTGAGCGGATAGGATGGACGCGGTGATGGCTAAGGCTGCGAGGGCGAGACGAGAAATCGTCGGGGTCATTCGAGCAAATAAATTCCGTGAAGTGATCTGAACGGCGCGCGCAATCTCGATGGAAACCGCGGCCAAAGCAAGGCGTATGACAGTGCGCGATCCTGCCCGCACCGGGGCAGGATCGCATGTCACGATATCGTCAGGCGTCGGTCCGATTGCGCCAGGGGAAGAGGTTGGCGGGGAAGTCGGCGGCCGGCTTGCGTGCACGATGCGGCGGAGGCGGCACCGGACGCGCGCCCGGATCGGCCGAGATCACCTTGCGGTAGAGATGCCAGGTGGCATGGCCGAGCACGGGGACCACCACGGCAAGGCCGAGGAAGGCCGGAATGGTGCCCAGCGCCAGCAGGACGGCCACGATCAGGCCCCAGGCCGCCATCGGCACCGGGTTCTTCGCGACGACGCGCAGTGACGTCACCATGGCCTCGAACGCGCCGGCATGGCGGTCAAGCATCAGCGGGAACGACACGGCGCTGATGCACAGCGCGGCAAGGGCGAACAGGAAGCCGGTGCCGCAGCCGACCACGATCAGCCACCAGCCTTGCCGGCTCGTGAGCACGCGCGTCAGAAAATCCGAGATCCCGGATGCGCCTTCATAGCCGAAAGCGGCGACATAAATTGCCTGCGCGGTCGCAACCCAGGTCACGAACAGGGCTAGCAGCAGCGCGCCGAGACCGAGCATGGCGCCGAACGAGGGCGAACGCAGCACCTCCATGGCATCCCAGGCGCTGGCCTCCTCATGGCGCTCGCGCCGGCTGGAGAGCTCGTAGAGACCGAGAGCGGCGAACGGGCCGATTAGCGCGAAGCCTGCGGCCAGCGGGAACAACAACGGCAACACTGAATAGCCCATCACCACGCGGGCGAGCACGAGGCCCAGCACAGGATAGATCACGCAGAGGATGATGGCGTGGCTCGGCACCGCCTTGAAATCGTCCCAGCCGCGCTTGAGCGCATCCTGCAGATCGGAGAGTTGGATGGTTCGGATCACCGGTCCAGCCGCTTCGGCGGTCTGGGCCATGGACGGGACATTGCCCGGGTAGAGTGTGGCCATGGTCGCTAGCTCCCTTGCCATGCGGCCGCATCTGGCGCCAGCAACGGCGCAAGCGGCCGCTATTCTGAGTTTCGCGATCCCCAACCAGACGCGAATTCCGGATGGCATCGCGAACTGAACGTCAACCGTACGCCCATTTGCGAGTCCTGTCCCTCACGCTTGGGTGAGATTCGATGCCGCGGTGCAATCTCTACAGTGTCATTCGGTCGTTATTTCGCCGCAGATAAGCTGATGCTGCGTGCTTGTTCGCGGAACTTTGGCGGGCGCAACGACGCAACTTGGTCTATAAGTGCCACTCAAGGCCCTTCCAGCGGGTCCTTTTCGGGGAGCAGACATGAGCATTTTCGGGAAAATTATGGGCGCGATCTTCGGTAGCCAGCCAGCTTCCGCCGCGCCCGCAGGCAGCGCACCGTCGGGCAGCGCGCCCGCAGGGGCCGCGCCGAGCGGATCCGCGGCGACGGTGGACGTTGCCTCGATCGTCGACGCGGCGGCCGCTGCGCACAAGGGCGAAAAGCTGGAATGGCGCACCTCGATCGTCGATCTGATGAAGGCGCTCGACATCGATTCCAGCCTCGCTGCGCGCAAGGACCTCGCCAAGGAGCTCGGCTACAGCGGCGACACTAACGATTCCGCGACCATGAACGTCTGGCTGCACAAGCAGGTGATGTCCAAGCTCGCCGCCAATGGCGGCAAGCTGCCGCCGGAGATCAAGCACTGACCGATCGCCCGGTCGCAATCCAAGGGCCCGCGATCGCGCGGGCCCTTTTGCATTCAGGCGACGAGATCCGCATCTTCCGGATGCCTGTCGAGATAATCGACGACGAAACCGCAACCGGCAATCACCTTCCTGCCGTCGCGCCGGATCAATTCCAGCGCGCCCTTGACCAGCTCGGAGCCGATGCCGCGGCCGCGCAGCGCGCGCGGCGTCTCGGTGTGGGTGATGATCACCGCCGACGGCGTCAGCCGGTAATTGGCGAAGGCGATTTCGCTGCCGACATCGAGCTCGAAGCGGCTTCTGTCCTTGTTATCCCGTACCGACGGCGCCATGCAAAAATCCTTCCGACATGCTGCTTGCCTCTGATCTAGGCGCCTCAACCGGTCCTTGCCAAGGTGCGAGCAAGAGTGGTTGCCGCAGGGGAGATATCCGGAAACTGCGTCGTTATGGAAGCTCGGGGCGTTGTAGCCCCCCGCCGCTTCTCGCAACGCCGGCGTTGGATCTCTTCCTAGGCCTGATCGCCCGGATGCTTCAATCGGTCGCCTTGGCGAGCCTGGAATCCTCCGGCTGCGCCTGCGGGCGCAGGCATCCCTGGCAGATGACGAGGGAACGGTTGACCCTGGCGTCCCGTTCCTCCTCGATGCCATCCTTCGCCTGCCACCATTCCTTTGAATAGGGCTGAAGCGCGGCTTGCGACCTGTTGCGCTCGGATCGGGCCGCGCGCGCTGGTTCTGAAGCAGCGCGCGGGTGATTGGGAT
>NZ_JADPJF010000042.1:374033-387803 GCF_023073295.1 Bradyrhizobium sp. 23
TTCGCCGGCGCCGTCCCAGGCATAGCGCGCGGGCTTGAAGGCGGGATCGGAGGCGAGGTGCGCTTGTGGGCCCACGGCACATCCGGCAAGCGCCAGCGATAACATGAGGAGGGCGGGCGCTTTGACCATGATGCGGCACTCTTTACGCGAGAACTGAACGAGGTTGCGCCGATCATGTTTAAAATTTCCTGAACGGTTGGATGGGCTGCGCTGCGCCCGGCAACCTTGCAGGGGTCCTGGCGATGGCGATAAATGGGCGTAATGAGCGGGCGGCTCGCGTGCCGTCCGCCGCCGAAGAGGAAGCCCGATGCAGCCCCTGCGCATGTCCCGCCGCGTCATGAATCTCGCTCACATGCTGACCCAGAACGCGCGGCGGCATGGGGCGCGTCCCGGTTTCGTCTGGGGCGACAGATCCTGGACATGGCGCGAGATCGACGCGCAGGTCTCGGCGCTGGCAGCCGCTCTCGCGGCGCGGGGCATCGCGAAGGGCGACCGCATCCTCGTCCATTCCAAGAACGGCGACGAGATGTTCTTTTCGATGTTCGCCGCGTTTCGGCTTGGCGCGGTCTGGGTACCCACCAATTTCCGCCTGATGCCGGACGAGGTCGCCTATCTCGCGCAGGCCTCCGGCGCGAAGGCGTTTCTGTGCCATGTCGATTTTCCCGAGCACGCCGCGGCCGTAAGCGGTGGCGCGCTGGAATTCACCTGGAGCATCGACGGTCGGGCGCCGTTTGCCGAGACGTCGGTTGCGGATGCCGTCGCGTCGCGCGCCGGCACGGTGGTCGAGAACGTCGCAGTCGAGCACGACGATCCCTGCTGGTTCTTCTTTACATCGGGCACCACCGGCCGCTCCAAGGCTGCGGTGCTCACCCACGGTCAGATGGGTTTTGTCGTCACCAACCATCTCGCCGATCTTACGCCCGGCGTCACCGAAGCAGATGCCTCGCTGGTGGTGGCGCCGCTGTCGCATGGCGCCGGCGTGCATCAGCTGGTGCAGACCGCGCGCGGCGTGTGCACCGTGCTGCTGCCGACGGAGAAATTCGACATTGACGAGGCGTTCCGCCTGATCGAGGCGCATCGCGTCAGCAATCTCTTCGTGGTGCCGACCATTCTGAAGATGATGGTCGAGCATCCCGCCGCCGACAAATACGATCATTCCTCGCTGCGCCATGTGATCTATGCGGGTGCGCCGATGTATCGCGAGGACCAGAAGGCTGCGCTGAGGAAGCTCGGCAAGGTGATCGTGCAGTATTTCGGCCTCGGCGAGGTGACCGGCAACATCACCGTGCTGCCGGCTGCGCTGCATGACCCCGAGGACGGGCCGCACGCGAAGATCGGCACCTGTGGCTTCGAGCGTACCGGCATGCAGGTCTCGATCCAGGACGACGAGGGCCGTGAACTCGGCGCCAACCAGAGCGGCGAGATCTGCGTAATCGGCCCCGCGGTGCTGGCCGGCTACTATGACAATCCCGAAGCCAATGCGAAGGCTTTCCGCAACGGCTGGTTCCGCACTGGCGATCTCGGCCACATGGACGAGGAGGGGTTCGTCTACATCACGGGACGAGCCTCCGACATGTACATCTCCGGCGGCTCCAACATCTATCCGCGCGAAATCGAGGAGAAGATTCTGACCCATCCTTGCGTCGGCGAGGTCGCGGTGCTCGGCGTATCCGATGCGACCTGGGGCGAGGTCGGCGTTGCCGTCTGCGTCGCCCGCGAAGGCGCGAAGCCGGTGAGCGAAGCGGAGATGGCGGCATTCCTCGGCCCCAAGGTCCCCCGCTACAAGATGCCGAAGCGGTTCTTCTTTTGGGAGGCCTTGCCGAAATCCGGCTACGGCAAGGTTCCCAAACGGATGGTTCGCGACGAGCTCGAGGCGCGCGGGCTGCTCGATCTCGACAAGACACGGGCGGGCTGAGCGAAGGTCATGCGCAGCATCAAGCAGCCCGGCGCGCCGGTCGCCGAGCGCATCCAATGGGCGGAGGCGAGGGGACGCGCTTTCTCCTTCACGCTTCAAGCAGGTCTGCCGCTGCTGGAGGCGGCGCGCCGCGGTTTCGCCGCGGAGGGATTCGCCGGCGGCGTGCTCAGCTTCGGGCGCGGCGCGCTCGGGCCGTTCGGCTATGTCATGCCGGCGCTGTCGAAGACCAGCGAGAACGCCGCGTTTTATAGCGACACATTCCGGCCAAGCGGCGTGACGCGCACCAGGCTCGGCAGCATGACGCTGGGCATGCGCGATGGCGCCCCGTTCTTTCATTGCCATGGGCTGTGGACGGAGGCTGATGGCCGCGCCGGTGGTGGCCACATGCTGCCGGACGTGACCGATGTCGCCGAGCCGTTCGAGGTCGAGGCCTTCGGCATCGATGGTGCGATGTTCGCCGCAGAGCCAGATCCCGAGACCAATTTCAAGCTGTTCGGGCCCGTGGCGGCTGCGAGCACCGGCGCACGCACGACCAGCCGCGCTTTCGCGCTGCGGCTGCGCCCCAATCAGGATTTCGCGGGCTGTCTCGAAGACTTCTGCCGCGCGCACGGCATCGCGCGCGCGAGGATCCATGGCGGTGTCGGCTCGACCATTGGGGCGCGCTTCACCCATGGCGGCGTGACCGAGCCCTTCGCGACCGAGCTTGCGGTAACCGGCGGCGCGATTGCGGCCGGCTCCTCCGGCGCCCTCGAAGCCGCACTCGATGTCGCCCTGATCGACTACACTGGCGGCATAGCGGAGGGCCGTCTGATTCGTGGCGACAATCCCGTGCTGATGACCATGGAGCTGGTGCTCGAGGTGTTGGGCTAGTATCGGCGAGCGATCATCAGCGGGTGCGCAGCTTGGCGATGGCCAAGTATGTGGAGTCACTGATCCCCGAACTGGATCCCTGAAACAGGTTGAGCAGGGGGGATTGACCCTGGCCGGTGCTCTGGCTGTTTCTGATGTCATACATGGCGGAGAAACGGCTCAACAGCTTTGTCACCTTCGCGGGATCGGACAGATCCTTGATCTTCATGAATCTGTCTACGAACTTGGCCTGCTGATCGATCGGCATCGCCGCCATCGAGTCAGGCAAATCGAAAGTGGTCCTGAACACCTCCGAAAGAGCCTTGTCGGCAAGGATGTCGTATGCGGACGTGATGTCCCCCGCCTTTCGCTGGAAATAGAGCGCAAGGCGCACGCCGGGATTGGCATCGCCCTGCTGCTGCTCCAGGCTTTGCTCGACATAGTTCGCTTGTGTTTCCCGAAACTGATCCCGCTTTTGCGGACCCATCATCGGAAGACGCGCGACGTTGCCTTTACTGTCGAAATTGAACGATGCCACGATTTCGGCAAAGCGAGGATCGCTCTCGGTGTTCGCGAAGCTCTTTGGATCGTTCAGGTCGGAGCTGAAGATCTTCTTGAGAAATTCGGTGCTGACCTTCCTGGGATCCAGACCCTTGGCCAAGAGAATGAAATCGACCATCGGCCTGTTTGCGAGAAGATCGGAAACACTGCCGATGCCGGCGATGGCCTGCTGATATTCCGACGCATCCTTCGTGGCCTGTGCCCGAACTGCGGCCTGCTGCTGGGGAGTCGCCGTGCTGGCGCTCTTCACCGCTCCAATGACGTAGTCCTTGGCGATCTGGAGGACTTCAGCCGAGTCCTGAGCCACCAAGGGGGTGGTCAGATTGCCTTTTGCGTCGAAGTTGAAGGCGCGTGCCAGCTCCAAATATCGATTGTCCTTGAGGGTATAGACGTAGCTTTTGGGGTCGTTGATGTCGCTTTCGAGCACGGCCTTGACAGTCGCCGGCGAGACGTTCGCGGGCTCGAGGCCGACAGCTCCCAGCGCAAATTCATACACGCCCGGTGTCGATACGAACGCCTGGACTGAATTGATCTTGAGGATGGCAGTTCTAAATTGCCTGATTGCAAAAGCTTCGTTCAACGGGCTCGCCGCCGAATAGACGGCGGACTTGCTGTCGTCGAACTTCTGTTTCGTGATCGTGACATTTGCAGCAGTCTGCGCCGACACACCTGACGGAAGCGACCCGTCGGAGGAAAACTCGAACGCACCGGCCAGGTCGACGAACCCGCCAATCGTCCCTATCTGCTCGCTAAGGCTGGAAATGCTGCTCGCATATGACTCCAAATGATGCTTTTCCCAGAATCTGGACGTTCAACTGGGCCACGTTCGCGCCCGGTTGCGATAGTTGGGCGGTGTAGTCGGCGATCCTTGAATTGGCCGCGGTGACATCCGATCGGGCCTGAGCAAGGTCGGCGTTGAGGCCACTTAGCTGAGAAGCGAAAGTGGTGTTGACGTAGCTGTTGGGATCGGATGGATCGCTGCGCAAGACCTGGCTTATGGTGTCACGCGACCACTTGCTTTGATCGATCCCGTACGCCGAATAGACATAGTTGCGAAGACGGTCGTTGTTCAGGAGCTGGTCTGCACTGCTGATGTTACCGATTTCGGCGCTGTAGTAATTCGAATCGCCGGCAAGTGCATCGACCTGGCTTTTCCTGGTCGCCGTGTACAGACCAATCATCTCGTCGGTCTGGTTCTCCGATTGCGCCACCGGCGTGGCACTGCCATTGAAGGAAAACGCGGCGGCGAACTCACGGTAACGCTTGTCGACCAGCTGGTTGACAAAGCTGTTTGCGTCGGAGAGGTCGCTCTCCAGCACCTTTTTCATGAAGGCCTTGGCGTAGGCCATGTCTTCCAGGCCATACGCCTTCGTTGCATAATGATAAAGGCGATAGTCTTTCATGAAGTCGTCGACGGACTTCACCTTGCCGATGTGGGCTTTGTAATAGGCGGCCTCTCGCGCTACGTCCTGTTGCTGTTCGACCCGCGTCAGGGACTGCTTGAGATTGCGCGTGATGTAGCTGTAACTGAAATACGTTGATACCATCGCGCACTCCTACGGTCCCGGACGTCCGTCAATCATTGCGGGGTCGCGAGGTGGGGCTGGCCTCATGCCGGCAAACTGTCTCAGAGCCAGGTTCTCCAAGGCCATTTCGGACCGCGATCCCAGATTCAAGTTTGCCCTCGCGAGGCATATCGGGTTTTGTTGCTGCATGTTTCTCAGATACAGCTTTCGTGAGGGTTGCGTTCCGGATATGTCCCGATCAAGAGATCGATCGGAATGGCTCTCGTCCCGAACGCGACGCAGCGCCATAGCGCGTCGAAGACGCGCGTAAACGCGCTTACGGCGGTGTGGCGTTGAGCCGGGATCCAGAAGCCGTGCATTCTGCCGCAGGATGGGTCACGGCTCTGCGGCGCATCGCCGAAGGGGCGCTGCGCCGCGTCCGGGGCACGAGAGCCCGAAGTCATCTGGCATTGCTATTCACGTGATACGCGCGGTTTCGCATTCTCGCGGCCTGTGCGGCCCGAGCTTTGCGGCATTCTTTGCCCCCAAAATGCCGAGGGCGCAGGGAAGGCCGGGTGCCGGCTGGCACCCACGGTCCACTGTGCGAAGGTTGCGCTACGAGAGGCTGCACAGCGGCATACAGGTGAAGCCCAACACACGGCCTTCCCTGCGCAGTGGTTTTACGGCTTATGTCGTGATCTCCCCGGGGAGCGATGCACTATTGCCCCCGTCGCCTTGCGGATGGCTGACGCTGCGGCCCGGTCGGCCCGCACGCATCACCGCAAGACTTGGCGCACAGACCCCGGGCGCCAGGACCACACGATTTTGCCGTACGCAGGCTGCACCGGTCGTGTGCGCGACACTTTCGCTCACGGTTGCCCGCCCTGCGAAGCCTTCGCGCCGGTGTGGCCCACGTCCACCACGTCCCATCCCGCGTTCGTGACGATCGCGATCCGCCCCTCGGCCGGGTTGGGATGGCTCTTTATATGATAATCCGAAATGCGGATAAAGGGAAATATTTTTAAGCGCCGTGATTGACCCGCTTATTGGTGTTTTGCCCGCCGGGGCGGCAAGGGGTTGTGGGGCGCGCGGGCCCCGCCGCAACGCGGCCACGAACGGGTCTCCCCGCGGCCGCAAAATGCGCTACCATGATTCCAGCGCGCTTCAAGTCGCGCATGATCAACGACACTTATGAGGAAACGAGATGAGGGTGACGATTGGACGGCGCACGGTCCTGGCCGCGGTGCTGATTGCCGCGGGCGCGGTGGCTTTGACGGCGGCGTTTGGCCCGGTTTCGACATCGGCCTGGGCCCACGGGCCGACCCGTCAGAAGGTGCGCGAATCCATCGAGATCAACGCCGCCCCGGCCAAGGTGTGGGCCGCAATGGGCAATTTCCAGGACATGAGCTGGCTGCCACCTGTCACCAAGACCGAGGGCGAGAAGGGCAACGAGATCGGCGCGACGCGGAAGCTGACGCTGACGGGAGGCGCGACCGTCGACGAGGAGCTCTACAAGTTTGACGCCGCCGCGATGAGCTAT
Organism: Bradyrhizobium sp. 23; assembly: GCF_023073295.1. Taxonomy (NCBI): domain Bacteria; kingdom Pseudomonadati; phylum Pseudomonadota; class Alphaproteobacteria; order Hyphomicrobiales; family Nitrobacteraceae; genus Bradyrhizobium; species Bradyrhizobium sp. 23. The sequence continues at coordinate 380,404 of NZ_JADPJF010000042.1, forward strand.
TCCTACCGGATCACCAATGTGGACGTGAAGGTGCTGCCGGTCACCAATTATTCCTCGACATTGACGGTGACGCCGAGCGCTGACGGCAAGGGCTCGACGCTGGAATGGGCCGGCGCGTTCTATCGTGGCTTTCCCAACAACGAGCCGCCGCCGGAGCTGAGTGACGAGGCCGCGGTCAAGGCGGTGAAGGGGCTGTACCAGGCGGGCCTCGAGGCACTCAAGAAGAAGATCGAGAGCGGAAGCTGACGGTGCGGGCGCTGGTCCTGGCGGCGCTCGCCGCCAGCTTTTGCCTGGCCGGCATCGCGCATGTGTTCGCCGAAGAGGCATTCGTCACCAACCAGCTCAGCGACGATCTGATGGTCGTGGACCTCGCCACGGCGCGCAGCGTCGCGACCATCCCGATCGGCGGCAAGCCGGCCGGCGTCGCCGTCAGCGCGGACGGACGTTTTGCCTATGTCACGAGCCCGGATGCCAAAGCCGTGACGGTGGTGGACGCAGCAACGCGGCAGGTTGCGGCGCGGATCGAGGTCGGCGGCGGGCCGCTCGGCATTGCCGTCGCGCCGGATGGCCGCACCGTCTATGTCGCGGACTGGTATGCGGCGGCGGTGCGGGTGATCGACGCGGCCTCGCGCAGCGTCACGGCCAGCATTGCGGTCGGCGCCTCGCCATCGGGGCTCGCGGTAACGCCGGATGGCAAGCTGCTGCTCTCGGCCGACCGCGACGACGACAGTGTGTCGGTGGTCGACACCGCGACGCGCCAGCGCACGACGACCATCAAGGTCGGCACCCGTCCGTTCGGCGTCACCATCGATGCCGAGGGCAAGCGCGCCTACACCGCCAATGTCGGCTCCAACGACGTCTCCGTGATCGACATCGCCACTGGGGCCGAGACCGGCCGCGTGCAGGTCGGGATGCGCCCTTATGCGGTGGCGCTGGCGCAGGGCCGCGGCTTCGTCACCGATCAGTATGGCGGCACTGTCAGCGTGTTCGATCTGGTGACCTTGAAGCCGCTCAAGCGCATCAATGTCGGCGATTATCCCGAAGGCATTGCCGCGGCTGCCGACGGCAAGCGCATTATCGTCGCCTGCTGGGAAAGCAACACGCTCGATATCATCGATGCGGTCGAGCTGAAGCTGATCGGCGAGGTCAAGACCGGCGACGGCCCGCGCGCGTTTGGGGCATTCTTGCGCAGGACGGAGTAGGGGCGTGTAGCCCGCGTGAGCGGAGCGACATGCGGGACGGGGCTCTCCTCATCCACCGGCGTTCCCGGATATCGCTTCGCTCATCCGGGCTACGGCACCGGGGCACAGCGTCCATACAATCTCATCCATCTGATCAAACATGTGATCCGGCGCCATCGCTCGCAGCGCCGCCGGCGCCGCATAACCCCAGCCCACCGCTCCGCAGGCAATTCCCACTGTCCGCGCCGCCTCGATGTCGCGCACTTCGTCGCCGATCGAGATGACCTTGCCCGGCTCCACGCCGGCGCGGCGGATGACCCGTCGGAACTTCGCGGGCTTGCCGAAAAGCGAGGCCGCGCAATCGAAATGGGCGAACAGCGTCGCGCAATCGCCGAGCTTCTCGCGCGCATTGGCTTCGCTGTCCGACGTCACCATCGCGAGCTGCACGCCACTCTCCGCCAGCGTCCGCAGCATTGTCTCGACCCCCGCAAACAGCGAAATCTCCGCTGCAGCCTCCGCCTTCAGTCGCCGCGCATGCCGCGCGATCGCCGGCAGCTTCCACAGCGGCACCTCGAGCCGGCTCAGAATCTCCCGCGAAGAAGCATGCCGCAGCCCCTCGATATCCTCGTCCGCGACGCGGCGGAAGCCGAAGCGATCGGCGACGTCGTTGATGGTGCGCAGGAACCACGGAAAGCTGTCGGCCAGCGTGCCGTCGAGATCAAAGATGGCGAGGGAGTAGGGCATGGAGACGAAGCTACACCGCTAGGCTTTCCACACGGTTTCCTCGGTCCATCCGAGTTGGTCGAATTCGGTGGCCCTGAGCGGCGCCTCTCCCTCGGCGAAGAACTCGTCAAGCTGAGGCGGCGCGACGCTCGTTTCGGACAGCATGGCGTGCGCTTGTCCGCGGTGATGAATTTGATGCTGGAACAGATGCATGAGCAGTCGGTCGCGGCGTTCGGCCTGGACCCGCGTGTCGCGGTTGATCCGCACAATGCCGTTGAGAATCTCGGGCGTCAGTGCATCGCACATGGCGATCAAGCGCTTGTCGATCGCGGCTTGCGCAGGCTTCAGCGCAGCAAGGGAAAGGTGCGGCACGTCGTTCTTCCAAGCTGCCGGTCCCAACCATCCGCCCTCCAGTGCATCGACATAGAAGAGGTCGATGACATGGATGTGGTTCAGCGTGCGTTGCAGGCTCGGAAAGAAGCCGGTCCGCTCGGCTTCGAAGTCGGCCTGAGACAGCGCCGCGCAAGCGGTGAGCAGCCGGTGGTTTGCCCAAGCATTATTGTGGGCGAACGCACGATAGGTTTGCACAAGTCCGGCAGGCAAACTCAGTCTCCCTCAGACAATGTGTCGGCCGCTCCCGCGGCGTAACCTACTCGGCCGCCTCGCTCGCCGCGCGTCTCCGCTTCGGCTTCCGAGCCTTCGCCAGCACCGGCGCCAGGAACTTCCCCGTATAGCTCCGCGGCGCTTTTGCGATGTCCTCTGGCGGGCCCCAGGCGACGATCTCGCCGCCGCCATCGCCGCCTTCGGGGCCGAGGTCGATGACCCAGTCGGCGGTCTTGATCACTTCGAGATTGTGCTCGATGACGACGACCGTGTTGCCCTGCGCGACCAGCTCGTGCAGCACCTCCAACAGCTTCTTGACGTCGTGGAAATGCAACCCGGTGGTCGGCTCGTCCAGGATGTAGAGCGTGCGGCCGGTGGCGCGCTTTGACAGCTCTTTTGCGAGCTTGACGCGCTGGGCTTCGCCGCCCGAGAGCGTCGTGGCCTGCTGGCCGACATGGATGTAGTCGAGGCCGACGCGATGCAGCGTCTGGAACGTCTCGCGTACACGTGGGACCGCCTTGAAGAACTCGGCCGCTTCCTCGACGGTCATGTCGAGCACGTCGGCGATGCTCTTGCCCTTGAATAGGACCTCCAGCGTCTCGCGGTTGTAGCGCTTGCCCTTGCAGACGTCGCAGGTGACGTAGACGTCGGGCAAGAAGTGCATCTCGATCTTGATGACGCCGTCGCCCTGGCAGGCCTCGCAGCGGCCGCCCTTGACGTTGAAGGAGAACCGGCCGGGCTCGTAGCCGCGCGCTTTCGACTCGGGCAGGCCGGCGAACCATTCGCGGATCGGCGTGAAGGCACCGGTATAGGTCGCAGGGTTGGAGCGCGGCGTGCGACCGATCGGCGACTGGTCGATGTCGATGATCTTGTCGATGTGCTCGAGGCCCTCGATGCGGTCGTGCGGCGCGGCGCCTTCGCTGGCATTGTTCAGCTTGCGGGCGATCGCCTTGTAGAGCGTGTCGATCAGCAGCGTCGACTTGCCGCCGCCGGAGACGCCGGTGACGCAGGTGAACAGGCCGAGCGGAATTTCGGCCGTAACGTTCTTGAGGTTATTGCCGCGCGCGTTGACCACCTTGATGGTGCGGCGATGGTTCGGCGGGCGCCGCTCGGGCACCTCGACCTCGAGCTCGCCGGTGAGATATTTGCCCGTCAGCGAGTTGGGGTTGCGCATGATCTCGGCGGGCGTGCCTTCGGCGATGATGTTGCCGCCATGCATGCCGGCGCCGGGGCCGATGTCGAGCACGTGGTCGGCGAGCAGGATCGCGTCCTCGTCGTGCTCGACCACGATCACGGTGTTGCCGAGGTCACGAAGTCTCTTGAGCGTGTCGAGCAGGCGCGCGTTGTCGCGCTGGTGCAAGCCGATCGAGGGCTCGTCGAGCACGTAGAGCACGCCTGTTAGCCCCGAGCCGATCTGCGAAGCCAGCCGGATGCGCTGGCTTTCGCCGCCGGAGAGCGTGCCGGAGGAGCGGGAGAGCGTGAGGTAGTTGAGGCCGACGTCGAGCAGGAAGGTGAGGCGCTCGCGGATCTCCTTGAGGATGCGGCCGGCGATCTCGTTCTGCTGGGTGTTCAGCGCCTCCGGCACGGTCTCGAACCACGCGCCGGCGCCCTTCACCGACATCTCGGAGATGTCGCCGATATGCTTGCCGCCGATCTTGACGCAAAGCGCCTCGGGCTTCAGCCGAAAGCCGTGGCACGCCTCGCAGGGCACGTCGTGGAAGTACTTCGCCAGCTCCTCACGCGCCCACTCGCTCTCGGTCTCGCGATAGCGGCGGTTGATGTTGGTGATGACGCCCTCGAACGGCTTCTTGGTGTCGTAGGAGCGGACGCCGTCCTCGTAGGAGAACTTGATCTCGTCCTCGCCGGAGCCATGGAGGATCGCGTTCTGCGTCTTCTTGGGCAGATCCTTCCATTTGGTGGTCAGCGTGAACTTGTAGTGCTTGCCGAGCGCAGTCAGCGTCTGAATGTAATAGGGCGACGAGGATTTGGCCCAGGGCGCGATTGCGCCCTTGCCAATGGCGAGCTCCTTGTCGGGAATGACGAGGTCTTCGTCGACATGCTGCTCGACGCCGAGGCCGCCGCACGCGGGACAGGCGCCATAGGGGTTGTTGAACGAGAACAGCCGGGGCTCGATCTCGGGGATGGTGAAGCCGGACACCGGGCAGGCGAACTTTTCCGAGAACAGCATGCGCTCGGGTCCGCTCTTGTCGTGGATCTTTGCGGTCTTCTTCTTCTCTTCCGCGGGTGCTGCCGCAGCCGGCGCATCCGCGAATTCGATGACGGCGAGGCCCTCGGCAAGTTTCAGCGCGGTCTCGAAACTTTCGGCGAGGCGCTGGCCGATGTCGGGGCGCACCACGATGCGATCGACGACGACGTCGATGTCGTGCGGGAATTTCTTGTCGAGAACAGGGGCTTCGGCGAGCTCGTGGAAGGCGCCGTCGATCTTGACGCGCTGAAAGCCCCTCTTGAGCCATTCGGCAAGCTCTTTGCGGTACTCGCCCTTGCGGCCGCGCACGACCGGCGCGAGCAGATAGAGGCGCGAGCCCTCGGGCAGCGCCAGCACGCGATCGACCATCTGCGAGACGATCTGGCTCTCGATCGGCAGGCCGGTGGCGGGCGAATAGGGCACGCCGACGCGCGCCCACAGCAGGCGCATGTAGTCGTAGATTTCGGTCACTGTGCCGACGGTGGAGCGCGGGTTCTTCGACGTCGTCTTCTGCTCGATCGAGATCGCCGGCGACAGGCCGTCGATCTGGTCGACGTCGGGCTTCTGCATCATCTCCAGGAACTGGCGGGCGTAGGCAGACAGCGATTCGACGTAGCGGCGCTGGCCTTCGGCGTAGATGGTGTCGAACGCGAGCGAGGATTTGCCGGAGCCCGACAGCCCCGTGAACACCACCAGCTTGTCGCGGGGAATCTCGACATCGACGTTCTTGAGATTGTGCTCGCGCGCGCCACGGATGGTAATTGCGCGCAGGTTTGATCCCACGTTCTGCTGTTGGCGCTTCGCCTTGATCACTTCATCCATCCGGGTTGCCCTCAAGGAATCCCAAAGGCGCGCGATCGCGCCAACAAAAAAGGCGCGCTTCGCCCGGAACCGGGATCGGCGCCGATGGGGTTGTCAGCGAACGTAGGAAGAACGGAGACGGATTTCCAGTGGGACTTGCGAATCGTCAACGGATTGTTGGCGCACTGGCGGCATCTGGCAGGAGCAGGGTGGAACTGCGCGGCAACGTGCCCGACAAAACAAAAAGGCCGGCACAAGGCCGGCCTTTCATAACGCGGATGGCGTTGGGGCTAAGTACTGAACTCAGTACTTGGCGACCACCGGGCCCCCGAAGTGATAGTTCACGCCGACCTGCACGGTGTGAAACTCGAGCGTGCCGGAGGGCAGGGCGCCCGAGAAGTAGGTCTCGCCGCCGAGGCTGCGAAAGAGGTACTCGCCCTTGACCGACCACTGCGGAGCGAAGAACGCTTCGACGCCCGCACCGACGGTCCAGCCGGAGTGCCACTTGCTGTCGGAAACGGTCACGCCGAGCGCGCTGACGCTGAGCTTGTTGTCGATCCAGGCGTAACCACCGGTGCCGTAGAACAGGACGTTGTTGACGGCGTAGCCGATGCGGCCGCGCACGGTTCCCATCGCATCGGTTTTGGAGCTGAGGGTGGTGCTGACGAGGCCGAAGCCGGAGACGGCAACGGGGCCGGTGACCGACGCGCTGACATTAGCCCAGGAACCATCGGCCTCGACGCCGAGCACGACATTGCCGGTCTGCCAGTTGTAGCCGGCAGTACCGCCGACGAAGCCGCCCTTCATCTTCGGGTCGGTCGAGGAATTTTCCCAAGCGCCGCCACCGACGATACCGAGGTAGAAGCCGGTCCAGTTGTAGACCGAAGCCATGGCCACGGGGGCCTTGGTGTAGGGGCGCGCCGCGAGATCAGCGGCCGAAGCCGGGGCAGCGAGAGCGAACAAACAGGCCGAAGCCAACAAAACCTTTTTCATTTTCAACTAATCCCAGTCCCAGTTTCTGATTGTGCCTTCCAAGATAGGGAAGGGCATCGGACTCACTTGCCCAACTGATGCCGTACTTACACCAGTGAAGCCGCAAGTTGTGTCACTCAAAAGCAACAACGGTCGGAAAACGGAACGGTTATTGACCGATTAATATCGGAGGACTGCACAGCAAAAGGCCGGCGCAAGGCCGGCCTTCGAAGTGCGATATGTCCAGCGCGATCAGTACCTTGCGATGGCCGGACCGCCCCAGCGATAGTTCAAGCGGACCAGGCCCATGTCTACGTCCTGGCGAATCCGGTCGCTGCCGAATACCGCACCCGCGGGCGTTGTGAAGCCGATCGTGCGATCGCCAAGGAAGATGTGGTCGTACTCAAAGCCCAGCGACCAGTTCGGGGCGAAGCCGAATTCCAGACCGGCCCCGACCGTGCCACCCCAGCGAGTCTCCCGGGCCGAAGCCAGCAGCGCGCCCGCGCCGGGCGTACCCGCAGCAGCGTAGATGTCGTACTTGTCACCGACGACGGCGGCGCCGCCCTTCACGTAAAGCAGCACGTTGTTCCAGGCGTAACCGACCTGACCGGTGATGAGACCGAAAGCGTCGATGCGGGAACGGTTGCGATCACCCGTCACCAAAGCGGTACCAGGGAAGAGGGTGCTCACGTTGTCGCCCCGGAAATCAGCCCAGTTGCCCTGGCCTTCCAGACCGAACACCCAATTGGCGGACTGCCAGCGATAGCCGATCTGGCCGCCGACGGTGCCCCCTGTTGCATTGTGACAGCCTTCGCCGACGAGAACGCCGGTCGCGGGCGTGACGAAGTCCCAGCACTTGTGGCTGGAGCCACCGCCGCCGTTGATGCCGATGTAGAAGCCGCTCCAGTCGTAGA
>NZ_JADPJF010000042.1:387897-397651 GCF_023073295.1 Bradyrhizobium sp. 23
TAGGGACGCGCGGCCATGTCCGCCGCGCTTGCGGGAGCCGACAAGCCCATCGCCACTGCACCGATTGTACAAATAAGAAGCTTATTCATTGCCAGTCTCCCCAGGTTTCGTCCGCTTCTTATGTCCCCGAAGCGGCTGATCAGGCGCGAGGGCCCATATGAACTAAGTCCGAGGCAACCGTAGCTCTACGGAGCGGCAGAGTCCGTCTCCCAAATGCAACAATACCGGGGCAGTGCGAGTACCTATAACTTGCTGAATGTTAAGTTCTTTCTTCCATTTTTGGGAACCTACAAAGGTTCCAATCGACGTGTGCCTTTCCGCAACACATTTGGCCGATCGATCCCACGCCTTCAGATCTGTCTTCGCCAAGAACAAATCTGGAACGAACCGGAGGTCGATGCTATATGTGGGGATAACCGGAAGGGTGACGGCCTGATCGTCGTCCGCAAGTGTTCGGCGAGCGTATAGGGTCGCCTCAACAGGCACGGCGGAACGCGGGAGCGGACCGGCCTTCTTGAATTCAGTGGCATTCGGAGCGGAGAGCGGAGATGGCGGGAAGCGTCAACAAGGTCATTCTGGTTGGAAATCTCGGCAAGGATCCTGAAATCCGCCGCACCCAGGACGGGCGGCCGATCGCCAATCTGAGCGTCGCGACCTCGGAGACGTGGCGCGACAAGGCGACTGGCGAGCGCAAGGAAAAGACCGAGTGGCACCGCGTCGTGATCTTTAATGAAGGGCTCTGCAAGGTCGCCGAACAGTATCTGAAGAAGGGCGCCAAGATTTACGTCGAGGGTGCGCTCCAGACCCGCAAATGGACCGACCAGAGCGGTGTCGAAAAGTACTCGACCGAAGTCGTGCTGCAGGGGTTCAACTCGACCTTGACGATGCTGGACGGTCGTAGCGGCGGTGGCGGAGGCGGCAGCTTCGGCGACGAGCCGGGCGGCGATTTCGGCTCCTCCGGTCCGGTCAGCAGCGCGCCGCGGCGCCCTGTTGCCGCCGGCGGCGGTGGCCGCAACAGCGACATGGACGACGATATCCCGTTCTGAGCGATTCCGCTCCAAGAACGCGGCGCCTGCATGCGGACGCCCGGCCGGATGGGCGGCGCTTCTCATCTCATGTCAGAACATCCCACTAATCGACAGGACGGGCTCGGCATTTCCGGGCCCGCTTCATGTTTGGGGTGAGCTCGGATTGCGGCTTGGCAAACGCGCCGACGCGGCAAGCTCACCGCGCGGTTTTCCACGCGTGAGCGGCGATTTTGCAAGGCCGATGCGAGTGCTGTCCGAGACACCGCTCGCAAGGGCTTAAGTTGTTGGAAAAATAGGCGGAAAAAGCGCTTCCCAGAACGCCGCGAGGGTGGTTATCAGAGGCTCGATGCGCTATATGATTCCCAGATAAAACCTCACCGGATTTCCCCTTGGCTGACGACGACGACAAGCCCGGCGACCAGCCGGCGCAACCCTCGGATATTCGCCCCGTCTCCATCTTCGAGGAGATGAAGAAGTCCTATCTCGACTACGCCATGAGCGTGATCGTGGCGCGGGCGCTGCCTGACGCCCGCGATGGCCTGAAGCCGGTGCATCGCCGCATCCTGTACTCGATGAACGAGCAGGGGCACACGCCGGACAAGAAGTACGTCAAGTCCGCCCGCGTGGTCGGTGACGTCATCGGTAAATATCATCCGCATGGCGACCAGTCGATCTACGACGCCATGGTCCGGATGGCGCAGGACTTCTCCATGCGCGTGCCGCTGATCGACGGCCAGGGCAATTTCGGCTCGGTCGACGGCGATCCCCCGGCTGCCTATCGTTATACCGAAGCCCGATTGACGAAGGCGGCGCTGGCTCTGCTGGCCGACATCGACAAGGACACGGTCGACTTCCAGCCGAACTACGACAACAACGAGACCGAACCGTCGGTCTTGCCAGCCAAGTTCCCGAACCTTCTCGTCAACGGCGCCGGCGGCATCGCGGTCGGCATGGCGACCAACATCCCGCCGCACAATCTCGGCGAGGTCATCGACGCCTGCGTCGCGCTGATCGACAACCCCGCGCTCACCATCGACGAGCTCATCAACATCGTGCCGGGACCCGACTTCCCGACCGGCGGCGTCATCCTCGGACGGCAGGGCATCCGCGCCGCCTATCACCTCGGCCGCGGCTCGGTCATGATGCGCGGCAAGGTCGCGATCGAGACCATCCGCAAGGAGCGCGAGGCGATCATCATCACCGAGATTCCCTACCAGGTGAACAAGGCGACGATGGTCGAGCGCATCGCCGAGTTGGTCAAGGAAAAGAAGATCGAGGGCATCGGCGACCTGCGCGATGAATCCGATCGCGACGGCTACCGCGTCGTCATCGAATTGAAGCGCGACGCCGTGCCGGATGTGGTGCTCAATCAGCTCTACAGGTTCACGCCGCTGCAGACGAGCTTCGGCGTCAACATGGTGGCGCTCGACAGCGGCCGTCCACGGGTCATGCACCTGAAGGACCTGCTGGCGATCTTCGTCGACTTCCGCGAGCGGGTCGTCACGCGGCGCACCAAGTTCCTGCTCGCCAAGGCCCGAGATCGCGCCCATGTTTTGGTCGGTCTCGCCATCGCAGTCGCCAATATCGACGAGATGATCCGCGTCATCCGGACCTCGCCCGACCCGACCACCGCCCGCGACACCCTGATGTCGCGCGACTGGCCGGCCCGGGACGTCGAGGACATGCTGACGCTTATCGACGATCCGCGCCACCGCATCAGCGAGAACGGCACGATCCGGCTGTCGATGGAGCAGGCGAGGGCCATTCTCGATCTGCGCCTGCAACGCCTCACCGCACTCGGCCGCGACGAAATCCGCGAGGAGCTCGACAAGCTCGCCGGCGAGATCGCCGACTATCTCGACATCCTGCGCTCGCGCGACCGCGTGCTGGGCATCATCAAGTCCGAGCTCGCCGAAGTGAAGGCCGAGTTCGCAACCCCGCGCCGCACCGTCATCATCGAGCAGGAAGGTGAGGTCGAGGACGAGGACCTGATCCAGCGCGAGGACATGGTCGTCACCGTCTCGCACGCCGGCTACGTCAAGCGCGTGCCGCTGTCGGCCTACCGGGCCCAGCGCCGCGGCGGCAAGGGCCGCGCCGGCATGCAGACCCGCGATGAGGATTTTGTCAGCCGGCTGTTCGTGGCGTCCACGCATACTCCGATGCTGTTCTTCTCCTCGCGCGGACAGGTCTACAAGATCAAAGTCTGGCGCCTGCCGATGGCCGCGCCGAATGCGCGCGGCAAGGCGCTGATCAACATCCTGCCGCTGGAGCAGGGCGAGCGCATCACCACCATCATGCCGCTGCCGGAGGACGAGTCCACCTGGGGCAATCTCGACGTGATGTTCGCCACGACAGGCGGCAACGTCCGGCGCAACAAGCTGTCCGACTTCGTCGATGTCCGCCGCTCCGGCATCATCGCGATGAAGCTCGACGACAACGAAGCGATCGTCGACGTGCAGATCTGCACCGAGCACGACGACGTGCTTTTGACCGGCGCCGGCGGCCAGTGCATCCGCTTCCCCGTGACCGACGTGCGCGTGTTCACCGGCCGCACCTCGATGGGCGTGCGCGGCATTGCGCTTGCCGAGGGCGACAAGGTGATCTCGCTGGCGATCCTGCGCCACGTCGAGACGACGTCCGATGAGCGCTCGGCGTACCTGAAGATGCGTCGTGCGGTCGCCGGCGAAGCTGCGGCCGAGGAGCCGGCGGCGGACGCCGAGGCCGAGGAGACCTCCGGCAGCTTCCAACTCGCCCAGGAGCGTTACGTCGAGATGTCAGCGCAGGAGCAGGTCGTGCTGACCGTGTCCGTCAACGGTTACGGCAAGCGGACGTCGTCCTACGAGTACCGCACCACGGGCCGCGGCGGCAAAGGCATCGTCGCCATGAGCGTCAACAACCGCAACGGCAACCTCGTAGCGTCGTTCCCCGTGGAGGATGCTGATCAAATCATGCTGGTTACCGACAAGGGCCAGCTGATCCGCTGCCCGGTCGAAGGCATCCGCGTCGCCGGCCGCTCGACCCAGGGCGTGATCGTGTTCGACACCGCGGAGGACGAACACGTCGTCTCGGTCGAGCACATCACGGAAGAGGCCGAGAGCGGAAACGGGGCGAATGGGGAGTCGAACGGGGAGTGATGCGTCACCCCCTAGCCCGGATGGAGCGCAAGCGAAATCCGGGTTCTTCATTCGGACGGCTGTCCCGGATTGAGTTGTGCTCGATCCGGATACTTCACTGACCAGCTAAATCTCCAGCTCCGTGCCGAATTCCACCACCTGCTTGGTCGGTACGCCGAAGAACGCGGCGGAGCGTTCGGCGTTGCGTTGCAGGAAGGCGAACACGGTTTCGCGCCAGACCCACATGCCCGGCACGTCCTCGCGCGGGATGATGGTCTCGCGGCCGACGTAATAGGTGATGTCGGAGAGATCGATGCCGGGCAGCTTGCCGTGGCGGCAGGCGAAGGTCAGCCCTTCGTAAATCGTCGGGTTCTGCATGAAGCCGTAATGCAGAACGACGCGGGTAATGCCGGGAATGATCTCGATCACCTCGATGCGGTCTTCGTCGGCGATGTGAGGAAGCTCCTCGATCAGCACGGTGACCAGGACGATGCGCTCGTGCAGCACGTGGTTGTGCTTGACGAACTGGGTCAGTGCCAGCGGCACGCCGCGCGGCGCCGAGGCCAGGAACACGGCGGTGCCGGGGAGTCTGGCGCTGCACTGGTTGACCGCGGTCTCGATCAGATCCTCCTCGGGCTGGCGCAGCTTCGCGCGTGCGGCTTCGACGAGCTTCACGCCGCTGCGCCAGGTCAGCATCAGGAAGGCGACGAAGCCCGCCAGCATCAGCGGAAACCAGCCGCCCTCGAACAGCTTGATCGAATTGGCCGAGAAGAAGATCAAATCGATCACGAAGAAGAAGCCGTTCACGGCAACCACGAGCCACGGTGAATAGCCCCACTGGATCGCGACCAGGGCGGCGAGCAGCGTGGTGATCGCCATCAATAGCGACACCGCGATGCCGTAGGCGCCGGCCAGCGCCTCCGAGCTGCCGAAACTCAGCACGGCGCCGAGCGTTGCGGCGGCGAGCAGCCAGTTCACCAACGGCACGTAGATCTGACCGATCGCGTCGCTCGTGGTGTGACGGATCTGCATGCGCGGCAGGAAGCCGAGCTGGATCGACTGCTGCGTCAACGAGAACACGCCGGAGATGATGGCTTGCGAGGCGATCACGGTCGCGACCGCCGAGAACGCGACCAGCGGATAATGCAGGGCGTCAGGGCAGAGCTGGAAGAACGGATTTTCGATCATGGTGGGATCGGTGATCAGCAGCGCGGCCTGGCCGAAATAGTTCAGCACGAGCGCAGGCAGGCAGATCGCGAACCAGGCCAGCCGGATCGGCAGGCGGCCGAAATGCCCCATGTCGGCGTACATGGCTTCGCCGCCGGTCACCGCGAGGAAGGCGGCCCCCAGGATCGCGAAGGAGACATGAAAATCCTGATGGATCAGGAAGTCGAACGCATAGAGCGGGCTGAGCGCCGCCAGCACCGCCGGCGCCTTGACGATGCCGTGGATGCCGAGCGCTGCCAGCACGAAGAACCAGGCCAGCATCACCGGTCCGAAGATGCGGCCGATGAAGCCGGTGCCCTGCTTCTGCATCATGAACAGTCCGATCAGGATGACGACGGTCACGGGCACAACCGCCGGCGCGAGCGAGGGTGCGTCGACCTTCAGACCTTCGATGGCTGAGAGCACGGAGATGGCCGGCGTGATCGCGCCGTCCCCGTACAGTAGCGCGGCGCCGACGAGGCCGACGACCAGCAAATGCGCGCGCCAGGTACCGGGTTGAGCGTTGCGGGCATGCAGCAAGGCCAGCAGCGCGACGATGCCGCCTTCGCCGCGGTTATCCGCACGCAGAATCAACAGCGCATATTTCAGTGAGATGATCAGCAACAGCGCCCAGAGGATCAGCGAGGCGACGCCCAGAACGGCATCGTTCGTCAAAGTGCCGCCATGGGCGGCGGCCTTGGCGGCTTCCTTCAGGGCGTAGAGGGGGCTGGTGCCGATATCGCCATAGACCACCCCGAGGGCGCCCATGGTCATGGCAATCGGCAGTGGATCAGGTTGATGGCCGGAGGCGACTGCAGGCGTACTGGACAATGGCGACCCCCCGATGGGATCGCGCCCGACGGGTCATTCCGACGGGCGCGAGCATCAGGCAGTGTGCGACGGGACGTCGCAAATATCCATGGGGTATATCTTTGGGGTTTATCTTGAGAGTTAGCTGACGCGAAACTGACAGACCCCCACTACGGAGTACGGTTGGCAGTCACAAGGCGAGCCTCGCGGATGTTGGCTTTGGTGCCGGCCTGGCGGAGGCAGGACGCTTCGAAATTCGGCCAGGCCTGCTGCGAGCAGTCCTTGCCGACGGTGCGGATATCGAGCCGGTCGCTCTTGGCAAGCGGCTGCGGCACGCTCGCCTCGACGGTGGGGGCGAAGCCGGGCAGGAGCGTGAGGGTGGCAGCAACACACGCAGAAATGGCGATCGCCGAAAGAGCCTTGATCATGACAGTCCCCTGTGATGCGGCCGCTACGCCCAGTGTGCGGCCCGTCGTTCGTTGGCTGGATTAGTAACCATGGCCAGTTTCCGGACGTCTTCGCGAACGCGGGAAATGGTTTCGTTCGCGCTCCGTTTTGTGTCGTGGCCGCCCTTAGGACGAAACAATTCGGCGCATTCCGACACGCTTCTGCGGAAAAACCGCCAGGGAACTTGACCGGCTTGCCGGGCCGGGCAGGGCGCGGTAGGACGTGGCCATGCCGCGCATTGCCTTCTATCCAGGTTCCTTCGACCCCATCACCAACGGCCATCTGGACGTGGTCCGGCACAGCGTGTCGCTGTGCGACAGGCTTGTTGTCGCGATCGGGGTGCACCCCGGCAAGAAGCCTCTGTTCTCGACCGAGGAGCGGCTGAAGATGCTCCATGACGTCTGCGGGCCGGTGGCCGCCCAGGCCGGCTGCTTGCTCGAGGCCGTGACGTTTGACGATCTGTCGGTGACCTCGGCGCGCAAGCACGGTGCCACGATCATGATTCGGGGCCTGCGCGACGGCACCGACCTCGACTTCGAGATGCAGCTCGCCGGCATGAACGAGGCCATGGCGCCCGAGGTGCATACGATCTTCCTGCCGGCCTCTCCCATGGTCCGCCCGATCACCGCCACTTTGGTGCGCCAGATCGCTGCCATGGGCGGGGATGTCTCGGCCTTCGTTCCGCCGCTGGTTGCGGCCCAGCTCAAGGCAAAATTCGCCTGATAACGGCGGGTTTCCTTTCTCATCTCTGATCCGGAGTTGTCATGATCCGAATTCTCGCAGTTCTTGCCGCGGTTCTGTTCGCGGTGCCGGCCTTCGCGCAAGCCTTGCCGGCCGGCCTCGACAAGGCCAACGCCATCGTCATCGACTCCACCAAGGGCCGCATCGTCATCAAGCTCCGGCCGGACCTTGCGCCCCAGCACGCCGAGCGCATCAAGCAGCTCGCGCGCGAGGGTTTTTACAACAACGTGCCGTTCCACCGCGTCATGGATGGCTTCATGGCGCAGACCGGCGACGGTCAGAACTTCAATGGCACCGGCGGCTCGAAATATCCGAACCTGAAGCAGGAATTCTCGAAGGTGCATTTTGCGCGCGGCATCGTCGGCATGGCCCGGCGCGGCGACAGCGTCGACACCGCAAATTCGCAGTTCTTCATCATGTTTGCCGACGGCGGCAGCCTCGACAACCAGTACACCGTGATCGGCGAGGTCGTGCAGGGCATGGACGTCGTCGACAAGCTGAAGAAGGCGCCTCCCGGATCGAGCGGCGGCACCGTCACCGACCCCGACAAGATGGTGAAGGTGCAGGTCGCTTCCGACATCAAGTAGGAGCGGCGATGGCGCGCTGCGGTGGCAAGCTCCTGCTGGTTGCCGCGGTGCTGCTGCTCGGCGTCCCGGGCGCGGTCGCCGAGGACGCACAGGTCAACACCATCCAGGACATCTTCCGGCATTTGCGCACCTGCTGGAAGCCGCCGCCCGCCGCCAGGGCCCGCCCGATCGACATCACCGTCGTGGTGAGCTTCAACCGGGCTGGAAACATTCTGGGCCATCCGAGGATTACCTATGAATCCGCGGAGGCTTCCGACAATGACCGGCTGCAATACCGGGTCGCGGTGATGGAGGCATTGCAACGCTGCACGCCGATGCCATTTACCGATGCGATGGCCGGCGCCGCTGCGGGGCGTCCGTTCGCGATCCAGTTTCGCAACCGCAAGTCTTCACCTGACAGGACTTCACCCCCAACCCAAGAGAGACGAGCATGAGCGCCACCGAAAACACACTGATCCTCGAGACCACGCAGGGCCCCGTCACCATCGAGATGCGGCCTGATCTGGCGCCCGGCCACGTCGCACGCATCAAGGAACTCGTGCGCGAAGGCTTCTACGACGGCATCGTGTTCCATCGCGTGATCGACGGCTTCATGGCGCAGACCGGCTGCCCCCAGGGCACCGGCACCGGCGGCTCCGGCCAGAAGCTGAAGGCCGAGTTCAACAAGGAGCCGCATGTGCGCGGCACCACCTCGATGGCGCGCGCCGCCAGCCCGGATTCCGGCGATAGCCAGTTCTTCATCTGCTTCGACGATGCCCGCTTCCTCGACAACCAGTACACGGTGTGGGGCAAGGTCACCGAAGGCATGGAGAACGTCGACAAGATCAAGCGTGGCGAGCCCGTGCAGAACCCCGACAAGATCGTCAAGGCGCGGATGGCGGCTGACGCGGCGTAGGCGTTCAACCCTCATGGTGAGGAGGCGCGTGGCGCCGTCTCGAACCATGAAGGCCGAGCTGCAGCAGCGGGGCCTTCATCCGTCGAGACGCGCGTTCCGCACCCCTCAGGATGAGGAGTGACTGTGCGGCCCTGAGTCCGAGATGCGCACCGACTTCTTCGATTTCGACCTGCCCGCCGAGCGCATCGCATTGCGCCCGGCGAGCCCGCGCGACTCCGCGAAGATGCTGGTCGTCGATCGCGGCACGCTGCGCGACCAAATCATCACCGACCTGCCGCAATGGCTGAAGCCGGGCGACCAGCTCGTCGTCAACGACACCAAGGTGATCGCGGCGCAATTAAAAGGCCGTCGCATCGGCCGCGAGACCGAGCCGAAGATCGAGGCAACGCTGATCAAGCGCCTCGACGGCTCGCGCTGGCAGGCGTTGGTGAAGCCTGCCAAGAAACTCATCGCCGGCGACCGCATCCGCTTCGGCAATGAGGGCAAGGTCTGCCTGCTCGGCCATCTCGACGCCGAGGTCGAGGCGAAGGGCGGGGAAGGCGAGGTGACGCTGTCATTTTCGTTTCACGGCCCGACGCTGGATCAAGCCATCGCCGATCTCGGCAGCCCGCCGCTGCCGCCCTACATCGCCTCGAAACGCACGCCTGATGATCAGGATCTCGCCGACTACCAGACCATGTTCGCTGTGAACGAAGGCGCCGTTGCCGCGCCGACAGCAGGCCTGCATTTCACCCCGGCGCTGGAGCAGGCGATGCACGCGCGCGGCGTCGGCATCAATCGCGTCACGCTGCATGTCGGGGCAGGGACCTTCCTGCCGGTGAAGGTGGACGACACCGAAGGCCACAAGATGCATGCCGAGTGGGGTACGCTGTCGTCCGAGACGGCGGAGCGGCTCAACACGGCGCGCAAGAACGGCGGCCGTATCAT
>NZ_JADPJF010000042.1:397745-423043 GCF_023073295.1 Bradyrhizobium sp. 23
TGGCACCACGTCGTTGCGCCTGATCGAAAGCGCAGCCAGCGAGGACGGCACCATTGAGCCGTTCGCCGCCGAGACGTCGATCTTCATCACCCCCGGCTATCGCTTCCGCGCCGTTGATATTCTGCTGACCAATTTCCATTTGCCGAAGTCGACACTGTTCATGCTGGTGTCGGCGTTCTCCGGGCTGGAGGCGATGCAGCAAGCCTATGCACACGCGATCGCAACCGGCTATCGGTTCTATTCGTACGGGGATGCCTGTTTGCTGTTTCCGGCGCGGGAGTGACGCCGGCGGCGTTCTCGTGCTATACTGCTCATACGTTTTGCATGGATCGAGTGGCCGATGAACATCCGTTCCGCGAAAGTCGATGAGCTTGCCCAGCGCCTCGCCCGCCTGACGGGGGAAGATATCGAGACGGCGCTCGAACGCGCCATCGAGGAGCGCTTGTCTCGCGTGGCATCGCCGGCGGTCGATAGGAGGGCCGCCCTGACGTCGTTCTTCGAGCGAACCGCTGGCTTGCCCGTTCTCGATTCTCGGCCTGCAGACGAAATCCTCGGCTATGACCGTTTCGGGCTGCCGTCCTGATGGTGCTGGATACGTCTGCGATCGTCGCGACCGTCACCAACGAGCCAGATGGGCAGCGCTATCGGAAAGCCATGCTGGATGCTGCCAGCCTGTCGATGTCAGCAGTAGCAATCCTGGAAACCAAGATCGTTCTCTCTGCTCGCTTCGGAGCATCGGCCGTGAAGTTCTTCGACGAATTGCTGGAGACTGCCGGGATTGTCGTAGTGCCGTTCGACGCAGACATGGCGAAAGGCGCGTTCGAGGCATTTCAACGCTTCGGCAAGGGCGGGGGACATCCGGCGCAGCTCAACATCGTCGATTGTGCGGTCTACGCTTTGGCGAAAGCGCGTTCGCAACCGCTGCTCTTCAAGGGAGCCGACTTTGCTAAGACAGACATTCTCCCCGCGTTGACCTGACCGCGCTGTTTGCCATTGTAGGGTGGGCAAAGCGAAGCGTGCCGACCAACTTTCTTGATGCGAAGTGGTGGGCACGGCGCTTGCGCGCCTTTGCCCACCTTACGCATCTTCCGTTACGCCATCACCCGCTGTGGCAGGAGCTCCGCGATCTGCACCGCGTTGAGCGCAGCGCCCTTGAGCAGCTGGTCCGCCGCCACGAACATCGAGATCGAATGCCCGGAGGGGTCGCTGAAGTCCTTGCGGATGCGGCCGACCAGGACGTCGTCCTGGCCCGAGGCGTCGATCGGCATCGGGAAGTAGTTCCTGGCACGGTCGTCGACGACCTTGACGCCGCGCGCTCGTGCCATGATGGCGCGGACCTGGTCCTCGCTGATCGGCTTCTCGCATTCGAAGGTGATGGCCTCGCAATGAGCCCGCAGCACCGGCACACGCACGCAGGTGACGCCGATCGCGATCTTGTCGTCCTCAAAGATCTTGCGGGTTTCGTTGATGACCTTGGTCTCTTCGTCGTTGTAGCCGGTGTCAGGGTCGATCGCCGTGTTGTGGTTGAAGAGGTTGAACGCGTAGGGATGCGGCATCACCTTCGGCGTATAAACCTGCCCGTTGAGGTTGGCGCGGGTGGACTCGACCAGCTCCTCCATCGCGGCAGCGCCGGCGCCGGAGGCCGCCTGGTAGGTCGAGATGATCACCCGCTTGATGCGGTTGCTCTGGTGGATCGGCCACAGCGGCACCAGCGCCGTGATGGCGGCGCAGTTCGGGTTGGCGATGATGCCCTTGTGGTCGCGGATGCGGTTCGCGTTGATCTCGGGGATCACCAGCGGCACGTTCGGGTCCATGCGGAAGGCGGAGGAGTTGTCGACGACGACGGCGCCCGCCTTGACTGCGATCGGCGCGAACTTCTTGGAGATGCTGCCGCCGGCGGAGAACAGGGCGATGTCGACGCCTTCGAAGGCGCGTTCGGTCAGCTCCTCGATGACGACGTCTTGCCCACGGAACGACACCGTCTTGCCGGCCGAGCGGGCGCTGGCCAGCGCCTTGAGCTTGCCGACGCGAAAGCCGCGCTTGTCCATGGTGGCGATGAATTCGGCGCCCACCGCACCGGTGACGCCGACAATCGCGACGACGGGATCGTTACTCACTTTGTCCTCCATTGATTTGAGAATTCAGACAACAAAAAAGCCCCGGACCATCATGGGCGGGGCTTCGGTAGAGTGGATTGCGTTCTAGTCGACGACTACACGCGCACGCCTCCCCGGGCCCCGAAGGCCGTGGTGGTTTTAGTCGTGCGTTTGGTGGTCGTGAACATGGCGGGAGCTTATGCGGGAGAGTTTTGCGCCCGTCAATCGCTTTTCGGCGGGATTGGGCTGCCGCTATTTGATCCGGGCGCCCGGCGGTTCAAGGATGACCTCCTTGAGGTTGTCGCCACTGATGACGACGATCGCGAAATTCAGCCGGCCGCGTTCGCGCACCAGTCCGCCGCTGATGGCTTTGCCGGAGGCCGCGCGTTCGGCGACGTGGACGGCATCCGCAAGTCGGTGCTTGATGGCACCGAGCGCTGCGAGATTGCTGCGATCGTCGAGGTCGAGCTCGGCGAGAGGGAGGGCGGCTTCCCCGCCGACGAGCTCGCCGGTCGCGGCATTGATGGTGTGGCGCCAGATCCGGTCGTTGTGCAGGGTCTTCACCCGGTAGACCGGCACGCCGGAGGATCCGTCGAAACTCACATCTGCCGTGGTGGCACCGACGTGGCGGGCTTCCGCAATCGCCATGGCCTGGTTGATCGAGATCGACGAGCTGCGGAAGCGCTCGATCTCGCGGCTGACCGCTTGGCGATCGGCCTCGGCGTCACCATCTGTGTCGCTGTGAAGGGTGGTCGGCGTGCCCGTGCTCACGATCGCCCGCGCCGGCGCTGCGAGGAGGAGTGCGGACAGGGCGATCGCGAGCAGTCCCGAGATCCGTCGTTTGGCCGTCGTCATGCTCGAACCCTCGGCCAGCGAGTATGCCGGATGATCGTCAAGAATTTGCGGCCGACCTTGGGCATCGGTCGGCCGCTGAACGTCGCGACGGGCTGTACCGCCGCGACGATCGAAGCGGTGCGGACCTCTTGGGGCTGGTGAAAAAGCGATCCGCATCGCCCTATAATTAAACCATACCGTATCGTTTTGTTTTGGTCAACGGCGCGGCCGCGGGATCTCCTGGAAAGTTCGCAAGCTCACGGAATTGTCAGCGCGATGGGCGCCGCCGCTGCGTGCCCTTGGCGGCGCTCTGGCTGCCGTCCGCTGATCCCAGCGCGCCTGCCAGGAACAGCTTGATCGCAGCGCGCATGCGCTTTTCCGCGGCCTTCATCTCCGGCGGCGTTCCAAACGTCGCCAGACGATGGTTATGACCGACGACGACGTCGAGGAACACTTCCGCCGCGATGGTGGTGTCGTCGACGTCGAGCGCGCCTTGCGCCACCAGATGGTCGAAGAAGCGTGCCGTGGTGGCGACGGCCTTGAGCCAGCCTTCCTCCTTGCCGAGCTTGGCGATGTCGGGAAAGTTGATGGCCTGCGACGTCATCATGCGGCTGAAGGCGACGGCATCGGGTCCGCAGGTGAATGTCAGCATCTCGCGCCCGATCTCGACCAGCCGTTGCTCGACCGAGATATCCGAGGCGCTGCCGAGCTGCGTCTCGGCGGCCGCGGACAGCGGTGCCAGCCATCGCGCGATCTCGCGTCTCAGCACGGCTGCAAACAGGCCGCGCTTGTCGCCGTAACGGGCATAGACGGTGGGCTTGCTCACTCGCGCGGCTTCCGCGACCGCATCGAGCGAGGTCGCGTCAAAGCCGCGATCCAGGAACAGGCGGGTGGCGACCTCGATCAGCCGCTGATCGCGCTCGATCGCGGCGCTTTTCGTCGGCCGGCCGCCGCGCGATTTCGGCACCTCGCGCCGCGGCGCCGCCGGTCTTGTCCTGGTCGCAGTCAATCCCATGCCCAATGATTCCTGCGCGGTCGTGACATCAGTCATTGCTCTATAACGCGCGGCAACGAGTGCGTCATGGCTAATCTGGCCGAATGACCGCATCGTCAACCGTCTCGGCACGGCCCCGTTCCTCACCGAGCGCTCACGGAAGCGTCGAAGTCCAGGCCTCGCCCGAAGCCGCCTTCTCATATCCGTACTGATACAGCGCCCGCATATAAGCGGTGTCGAACCCTTCCGAGGGGGCGGCCGGATAATCGCGCGCGATATAGGAGAGATGGAAGCCCAGGCGGTTGCGCTTCGCAAAATCATAAGTCGAGAAGATGATCGAGCGGGTCTGCGACTGGGTGATCGACGACAGGCTGCGGGAGGCAACGTCGATGGTGCTGTTGGAGACGAGCTCGAAATTGCGTTCGATCTTCTTGTTGACGAGGATGTAGATGTCCAGCTTCGCAGGGCCGGGAAGGCGACTGCCCTGGAAAAGCAAGGCTTCCGGCAGCGTCAGCACCGGGGCCGTCACACCGCCGTCGACATGCATCTCCTGAAATCTGCGGCCCTCGCCTTCGGCGTCGATCATGATCGGCGGAAACACCAGCGGGATGCTGGCGGAGGCCGCCATCACGTCGCGAAACAGCTTGAGCGCCTCGGACGTGCCGACCGCGGCGATCTTGCCCATGTCCCAGATCGCGGTGCGCTGGGTGTCGAGATCGGTCGTCACCACCAGCAGCCTTCGGCCCTTGGCGTTTTCACGAGCGACTTGCGCCATGATTTCGGGGCCGACATAGCGGGCGACGAGCTCGCGCAGCCGCGTGTTGCCGAACAGGCCGGACCCGAACAGCACGCGCATGATGCTGGGATCACTCAACAGGCTCTCCGCGACACCGCTGGTGTAGACCTCCTTCAACGTGTCGTCATATCGCGAGCCGAGAAACGCAAAGGGCGCAATCAGGCCGCCGGTGCTCACGCCCGAGACCACCGAGAAGGTGGGACGGGTTTTGGCCGCGGTCCAGCCGTTGAGCACACCGACGCCGTAGGCGCCATCTGCGCCGCCGCCTGAGAGCGCCAGGTAGGACTTCGTCGCGGTGCTGGTGTCCTTCTCGAAAT
Organism: Bradyrhizobium sp. 23; assembly: GCF_023073295.1. Taxonomy (NCBI): domain Bacteria; kingdom Pseudomonadati; phylum Pseudomonadota; class Alphaproteobacteria; order Hyphomicrobiales; family Nitrobacteraceae; genus Bradyrhizobium; species Bradyrhizobium sp. 23. Next base: position 402,783 of record NZ_JADPJF010000042.1, read on the forward strand.
TGAATTTCGTGATGGGTTCGTCGGCGTAGCGCCGCAGGCCATCAATATCGAGCACGCGCGATGTGCTGGCTTCGGTGGCCGTATAGGGCGTGCGGGGCAGGGAGGTGCAGGCGCCGAGCGCCAAGCTGCACGTCAGGACCAGCAATCCGAACAGGCGGGCGCCGGTCCACCTCGTCCAGCCATGCGAACGGCCGGCTGGGTCAGTCGAACTTGAAGGGAGGGGCATTGCGGTGGCTGGCGATCACGCATCTACCGCCGCCGGCAACATCGCCGCGGCATCTCGTCCAACCCAAGGTAAAACTACACTGTATCGTTTTGTTTAACAAGCGTCGCAGGCGCACAATTCCGTGTCCCCCAATATTTGCACCCATTGTCCCAGTCTGATGCATAAGCCGGCCGAGGCATCGCCCGAGCGGGTTGATCGGCCTGCTCCGACACGCAATAAGCACCGTCATGAATCGTCCTGACACCGGTCTGCCCAATCATTTCGAACTGCTCGCCACCGATGGCGCCGCGCGCACCGGGCGCCTGACCACGCCGCACGGCGTGGTGCGCACGCCCGCCTTCATGCCGGTCGGTACCGCCGGCGCGATGAAGGGCATGCACTGGCGCGAGGTGCGTGAGGCCGGTGCCGACATCGTGCTCGGCAACACCTATCATCTGATGCTGCGTCCCGGCGCCGAGCGGATCGCGGCGCTTGGCGGCTTGCAGACATTCACCGGCTGGAACGGGCCGATGCTGACGGATTCCGGCGGCTTCCAGGTGATGTCGCTGGCGGATCTGCGCAAGGTCAGCGAGCAGGCCGTGACCTTCCGTTCGCATATCGACGGCGCCAAGGTCGAGCTGTCGCCGGAGCGCTCGATCGAGGTGCAGCGTTTGCTCGGCTCCGATATCGCCATGCAGATGGACGAATGCGTGCGACTGCCCGCCGAGCGCGCCGACATCGACCGCGCGATGCAATTGTCGCTGCGCTGGGCCGAGCGAAGCAAGCGCGCCTTCGAGAGCGCGCCCGACGGCTACATGCTGTTCGGCATCGTGCAGGGCGGCGACATACCCCAGCTTCGCCATGCCAGCGCGCAAGGCCTCATCGAGATCGGTTTCCATGGTTATGCCATTGGCGGCCTCGCCGTCGGTGAGCCGCAGGCGGTGATGCTGGCGATGATCGACGAGACAGCGCCGCTGCTGCCGAGAGAGCGGCCGCGCTACCTGATGGGCGTCGGCACACCCGACGACATCCTCGAGGCGGTCAAGCGCGGCATCGACATGTTCGACTGCGTGATGCCGACGCGCAATGGCCGGCATGGCGTTGCCTTCACACGCTTCGGCCAGGTGAATTTGCGCAACGCGCGCCACGCCGACGATCCCCGTCCGCTCGACGAAGAGAGCTCCTGGCCGTCGGCGCGCAGCTACGCGCGCGCCTATTTGCACCATCTCGTCAAGGCGGGCGAGACGCTGGGTGCGATGCTGCTGTCCGAGATCAATATCGCTTATTACCAGTTCCTGATGCAGGGCATCAGGGACGCGATCGCACAGGGAACGTTCGAGGAGTTCTATCGGCGTACGCGCGAAGACTGGGGGAGGGGCGACATCGCCCCGCGCTAGGTCAAGTGCAAAACGTCAGTTGCAGACGAGGCGCTGCTTGACGGAGTGCTTGGTCACGAAGCCGTAGCCGCAATTGTCGCAGGTCCAGAGATAGCTGATCACGTGTTCCGACAAATACGCAGAACCTTCGGCGGCGATCATGGAGTCGGCGCAGACGGGACAGGCCGGCAACTCACTGCAACGCGGAGCGCGGTTCGGTGCGACGGTCGACAACACTTCAGCGACTGCTGACATCGTGGTGACCTCCCAGCTTGAGACCTAAGTCTAACATAAGCAGAATCAGTTGACGAGGTCGCAACACAAATGCGTTGGTTTTCTGATAATTATTGCTCACGCGATTTTGCGATGCAGCGTATTTAACATGTAACGCAATCTCGCTTGCGTGTCGCCGCAGGCTGTCTAGAAGCACAATCGTCGCCACAGGGAGTTCATCATGGACGCATCGTCCACCACGGGTGCAGCGCACCAACCCGGCCGCGGCCGGATCTATGACTCGATCGTCGATGCTTTTGGCGACACGCCGATCGTGCGCTTGCGCCGGCTGCCGGGCATGCATGGCGTGAACGCGACCATTTTGGCAAAGCTTGAATATTTCAATCCCGCCGCAAGCGTGAAGGATCGCATCGGCGCGGCCATGATCATCGCCATGGAGAAGGCCGGAATCGTCAAGCCCGACACCGTGCTGATCGAACCGACCTCCGGCAATACCGGCATCGCGCTGGCCTTCGTCGCGGCGTCGCGCGGCTATAGGCTCAAGCTGGTCATGCCGGAGTCGATGTCGATCGAACGCCGCAAGATGCTGGCCTTTCTGGGCGCGGAGCTGGTGCTGACACCGGCCGCGCAAGGCATGAAGGGCGCGATCGCGACGGCCGAAGAGCTGTTGAAGACGACGCCGAATTCGGTGATGCCGCAGCAGTTCAAGAATCTCGCCAATCCCGAGGTGCACCGCCGCACCACCGCGGAGGAGATCTGGAATGACACCGCCGGCAACATCGACTTCTTCGTCGCCGGCGTCGGCACCGGGGGCACCATCACCGGCGTCGGCCAAGTGCTGAAGCCGCGCAAGCCCTCGCTGCGCGTGGTTGCGGTCGAGCCGGAGGAGAGCCCGGTGCTGTCGGGTGGCCAGCACACGCCGCACAAGATCCAGGGCATCGGTGCGGGCTTCGTCCCTGACATTCTCGATCGCTCGGTGATCGACGAGATCGTCAAGGTCAACTCGACGACGGCGATCGAGACCTCGCGGGCACTGGCGCGGCATGAGGGCATTCCGGGCGGCATCTCCTCGGGCGCCGCGATTGCCGCGGCCGTCGAGATCGGCAAGCGACCCGAAGCTGCGGGAAAGACCATCCTGGCTATAGTGCCGTCCTTCTCCGAGCGGTATCTTTCGACGGCTCTGTTTGAGGGAATCTAGGACATGGCGGATCAACCACCGAGGCGGCCGCGGACGTTGGGCGACGCCAGGACGGAGGCCGAGGCGGCGTTCAAGAAGGTGACGGCGAAGGTCGCTGCGGCGCCGCCAAAGCAGAACGTGGCGCCGGGGGTCAAGGAGCAGGTCACGCTGCGGATCGACCAGGACGTGCTGGAGCATTTCCAGTCCGGCGGGCCCGGCTGGCAGGACCGCATCAACGAGGCGCTGCGAAAGGCCGCCGGGAAGTAGACGCCAAAGCTTTGGTTATTCGTAACGAAAAAGCCCGGCGCGAGCCGGGCTTTTGTATCTGCGATTGGCCTCGCCTCAGCGGCGGAACATGCCGCCCATCATGCCGCCGACGACACCGCCGACGAAGGCTGCGCCGGCAGGATCGCCGCCGCTGCTGCGATGGGGAGCAGGTGCGGGCGCGCTGCTGGCCGCGGGGGCGGCGGCCCGGCGGGCTGCCTTCTGGCTGTTGTCGCTCGCGGTCGGCGGGCCGGCCACGACTTCCGAAAGCAGAGCCTTGTGCTGGAGCTTGTTCAGGTAGCCAGACGCGGGATAGCCGCGCGCCGCCTGCCAGCGCTTGAGCACCGACCGGGTCTCGTCGCCGAAGACGCCTGTCTGTTTGTTGTCGAAGCCGAGCCCGCCCAGGCGACGCTGAACGTCGCGGCGCTGGTTCTTGTCGAGGCCGATTTGGTCCTCGGTAAGCTGGGTGGCCTCTTCGGTGAAGGTCGCGGGATCGACGCCAGCGGTGAGGGTGCGCGTCGCGGTCGAGGGGCCGCTCTTGATGGCCGCGAGGCGTGCCAGCGCAAGCGCCTTGAACTGACCGTTCGGGTAGGCGGAGAGGTAAGCGTTGAGCTCTTCCGACTTATTGCTCTCCTTGACCGAACGCCAGTATTCGAGCTCGACACCGTCCGAGCTGCCGCCCGCCGCCATTGGCACGCTGCCAGCAGCCGTCGGTGCCGCATTGGCGACCTGCGTCGTCGGAGCCTGGTTGAGATAGACCGCGCCGGTCAAATTGGTGTGGCCCCAGGGCAGCTGCCCCTTGTGGGTCTCCTCGTTGACCTGGGCGCGGACCGACGTCATCGCCTGCTGGATCTCGACACCAGGTTTGGTGATGTTGTCGATGAGCGCACGGGTGAACGGGCTGTTGTTGCCCTCTTGGCCGTCGAGCGCGGTCTGGCCCGGGCCGGTGGCGAACGCGATCAGCGTGCCTTCGCCGGATTTCATCTCGGCAAGACCGCTCTGCACGTTGACGCTGCGGGTCGCGGAGTTCGATTTGATCTTGGCGGCAAACGGATTGTCGCGGCAGGCGTCAAGGAACACCAGCTTGACCTTGGCGTCGCCCATGGTCTGCTCGAGCGTCAGATCGATGTTGATGGCGGCACCGAGCTTGACGTCCATCTCCGACTTGATGTCGGCGTCGACAGGCAGAAGATAATTGGAGCCGCCGACCGCGATGCCGTGACCGGCATAATAGAACACTGCGACGTCGGAGCCCTGCGCCTTGCGGCCGAAGTCCAGCAGCTTCTCCGTCATCTGGTCGCGCGAGAGGTTCGAACCTTCGATCACCTCGAAGCCGACATTGCGCAGCGTTGCCGCCATCGCCTTGGCGTCGATCGGCGGGTTCGGCAATTGTGCGACGTTCTTGTAGGTGCCGTTGCCGACGACGAAAGCAACGCGGCGGTCGGCCTTCGCGGCACTGACCGACAGTGCCATGCACATCAGCGACGCGAGGAGGGTGAGAGTGCGCATCTGGAATCCCCAACAGAATCGAAATTGCAGGCAGCAACGAATTGGCACGAACTTACATGAAGTGCCCGCCTCGGCGCCACCAAAACGGCAGTTCGTCGCGTTCCCGCTGCTGTGTGGCAGAATGTGCACGATGGAATACCCTTCCAACGTGATCCAAATCACACGGCCACTTGGTTTTGTCGCGCGAGGCGGCGCGAGGTTCAGCGCGCGGGAGCAGGATCTGCCGGAGCTGGCTTTAGATTCAGGAGATTGCCGAACAGGATCAGCGCGGCGCCGACCACCGTCCAGGTGTCAAGCCGCTCCGAATACAGCAGCCAGCCAGCGGTCGCGGTCAATGGAACTCGCAGGAAGTCCATGGGAACAACGATGGTCGCATCCGCATAGCGCATCGCGCTGGCGAGGCAGTAGTGCGAAAACGTGCCGCAGACGCCGATCACGCCGACCCACGCCCAGACGTAGGCGGAGGGCCACGTCCAGACGAACAGCGTCGGAATGAAGCCTGCGACCGATTGCACCACCAGCATCCAGAACAGGATCGACAGCGCGCTTTCGGTGCGGGTCAGCGATTTGACGAGCACCATGGACACGCCAAAGCCCATGGCGGCGCCGAGTGCGATGAGTTGACCGGGATTGATCTCGCCGGTGGCGGGTCGGACGATGACGATCACACCGAAAAGGCCAAGCGCGATGGCGGCGATCTTCCACGGCGTCATGCGCTCGGAGAGAAGGCTCGCTGCGAGCAGCGCCGTCCAGATTGGCATGGTGAACTCGATTGCCACCACCTGGCCGATCGGGATCAGCGTCAGCGCGAAGAACCAGCCGAGCTGCGCAACATAGTGCACCAAATTGCGCCCGATGTGCTGCGGCAGGCGCGACGTCCTGAGCACTTTGAAGCCGCCGGCCCGATAGATGAACGGCGAAAGCAACAGGAATCCTAGCAGCGAACGCACTTCCATGATCTGAAATACATTCAGCTCGCGCGTGGTCTCGCGTCCGGCGACCGCCATGACCAGCATCAGCGACAGCCAGCCGGCCATCCACAGGGCAGCCATCGTTTTGGACGGTGTCGTGTTCATCGGCGCGGGTGTGAGAGGCGAGGTCTTGAGGGAAGGCCGGTATCGGCGACATCCTCGCCGTTTGCAACGGTCAAATCTGCCGGTGCAGCGATGCAGGGCGCCGTGCTAAGGCATCAGTGAACAACGAGAACAATCGGGAGATCTTCGCTCATGCACATCTTGCAGCCGGCCGAGTGGAAAAAACCGCGCGGCTTTTCCCATGGTGTCGTGGTCGAGGGGCCGGGCCGCTGGGTGGTGCTGGCCGGGCAGACGGGCGGCGACGAGACCGGCAATTACGCGCCTGACATGGCAGCGCAGGTCGGGACCGCGCTGAAGCGGATCATCAAGCTCCTGGGCGAGGCCGGCGCCAGCCCCGAGCATATCGTCCGCCTGACCTGGTACCTGACCAGCCGCAGCGAATATGAGGCAGCCGGGGCCGGCATCGGCGCGGCCTGGAAGGAAACGCTGGGGCGCAATTTCCCGCCCTCGACCTTGCTCTACATCGGCGGCCTCGTGGATGACCGGGCCAAGGTCGAGATCGAGGTCACGGCGTTCGTGCCGGGCACATAAAAAATCGACCCGGCGAGATCGCCGGGTCGATTGTCAATCTACTCGTATCGGCTTAGCGCGACAGCGAGATGTTGGCGCCGCGGAACTGGCTGTCGGCGCGCATCGTGACGTTCTGCTTGTTGCCGGACGTCTTCAGCGAAATGTTGGCGTTGAAGCCGGCAGTGGAGGCGAGCAGCTCATAGTTTCCGCCGGCCCCGCGACCCGAAAGGGAGCCGCTGATATTACGGCTGGCCTCGGACCAGCTGCCCGCGATGGCGCTGCCTTCAGCCTTGACGTTGGCGCCGAGGTTGAACTTGTAGGCGTCGCTGGCGCAGGTCAGAGACAACTCCATGGTCGGTCCGATCGGAGCGTATTTCGCCCGGCAGCGGATCCGTTCGGTCGAGCCGTCATCCAGGGTGACCGTGCCTGAGCCGCTCCAGCTGCCGGCCAGCGGGGCGAACGGGCCGGACTGGGCCTTGCTCTCGGAGTTTGCAATTCCGGCGGCAAACATAACGGCGGCCGCGATCAGCAGCCGCCGGCCCACACCGCTCGTCACGATTTTTCTATTGGCGCGATGCTTCCCACCGCCCGCTGCACGGTATGCCTGCAGATGCTCCATTCCACTTCCCCGATCCGGCGTTGCCGCTGAGTTGACCGTTGGCATATGCACCATTGATCGAAACTTTCACAAGTCCCCCGCTGCCGATGGTGCCGGAAACGTTAGCGCCGGGCGCGGTGATCTTGCCGTCGGCAACCGTCAGCAAGGAGCTCGCGGTCGGCTCGCAGGTGCCGCTCTTGGTGACGATGGTGACGTGCCAGTTGCCGTCATAGGGGGTCTGGGCAAAGCCGGGCGCGGCGAGGGTGGTAACTGAGGCGGCACAGAACGCCGCAATGCGAGCAAAACGCATAAAATCCGTCCTTGAATTTGTCTGATATGCTGACCTTATTCGGGCCAAATGTGACGGAAATTTGGTGCAGTGCCAAATCGAAAATTGTTCCTGTGGGAACAATGGTTTATTTGGGTTTCAAGCTGGGATTCTTGAAGCAAAATCAATGCCCCGTCACGTTAAGAGTAAACGTCAGGAGATCGACTCAGGATAAAGGGCCTCAGGAAAGACTTGGCGCTGAAGTCGCGAACTGCTCGTCTTGAGTCTTGGACGGCAGCGCCTTGTGGACCTTGGCATAGTCGATCACGTCGGCCAGCAATTTGAGCCCGAGCGGGGCGAGCGCGCGCTCCCACAGTTCCCGCGCCGTCTCGCCCTTCTTGACGAAGCACCACTCCTGGGCCGCAATGGCGCCAGCGTCCATGCGGTCGGCGAGGTGATAGATCGTGCCGCCGGCGATCGGATCGCCTTCCTTGATGGTCCATTCCACGGCCGCCTTGCCGCGGTGACGCGGCAGCAGCGAGGGATGATAGCCGATCCCGCCCAGCTTCGCTGCCTCAAGCGCGTCCTTGCCGATCCGGGCGTGGCTGTGCGCGGTGACGATCAGATCGGTGTCGGGGGCGATCTCGGAGGCCACCACCAGTTTGGGATTGGCCTGGACCACGACGTCGATGCCCGCCGCCTTGGCTGTTGCGGCGAGACGATCCTCGGCGTCGGCCACCACGACGCGCACGATCGAGACACCATGCTCCCGGAGCATGTTCAGGGTGGTCACGCCGAAATGGCGGGAGCCGACAAGAGTAATGCGCATGGGTGTCCGATCCGTCTCGCAACTGCGTCATCTCCCGATAACACGTCCGGACGTCCTGTCACCACCCGCGCTGGGTTTGCGCCGGTTATCAACAACGCGCCGGGCGAGGCTGCGCGATGAATTCCGCGATTGCGGTGTCGGCCGGTCCGGTGCTTCCATGCGCATGGCATCGGCTCGGAGTGAACGCATGCGGAGCGCGTGGTTTGTCCTTCTCGCGGCCTTGGTTGCAACCACTTCGGCGCGCGCTGGCGGACCGCCCTATCCCGTGGTTCCGCCCGAGGTCGGGGTGGCGCCCTTCATCGGCCCGACCTGGGACACCTATCGCTGCGCGGAAGGGCCGGTCACCAATTTTTATCACGGCGCCTATTACGGCCAGGAGCCGCCGGCGCTCTATCGCGGCTACGCGTACCGGCCGCATTACCGCTACAGCGCCTACCGCAGGCTGCCGCGCAAATATTTCTGCGTCACAGACTAGCGTTGCCGCGCCGCCACGGTGGTGCGGCGAGTGCCGACGGCCGGTTCCTGTGTTTCGTTTTTAACAGAGAGACCCAGGATTTGCCGTTAGAACGTGGACCGACCGGGGCTGGCGACATTTCAACCCGCATCCGTTTTCGAACCCGGATTTGGCCGCTGGCGTGATCGCCAGCGGCTTTTTCATGCTCGGCCATCACGAAATCATCTGACGGTAACGTGATCTCAACCAGCTTGGCGTATCGACGAATCCGTCGCGGATTTGTATTGCGTACCGCGACACCGAGATTGTCGCGCCGGCGCGGGTGCGCCGTGCGGGCTTTTTCGCCGGGACCTATTTCATGCCGAGCGCGATTGAGCAGATCGTCGACGTCTATGTCCGGCTGAAGAACCGGCGCGGCCTCGACGAGCTGATGATGCACAGGCAACGGCTTGCAGTCGATCTGAAGAGCAGGTCCGGCTACGACTTCAGCCTGCCGATCGGCCAGATCGACGAGGAGATCGCGATCATCGAAGCCGGCCTCAGCCGGCTCAAGTCGGGCGATATCGCCGCGACGGACGACGGCCGGCCAGTTTGACGTTCAGTCGCGCCGGCCACCGTCGATGACGGTGAACAACGGCCGCGCCTGGGTCGGCTCGACCAGCAATTCCTCCACCAGCGCGGTCGCCGCATCGACATATTTGCGCGTCGGGTTGTCGAGGGGACGCGTGGCCTCGTCGTCGAGCGCGACTTTGGCGGCCTCGACCAGCTTGCGCATTCGCGCCGCGTGGTCATCGCCCGCCGTCAGCGTCGCGCGGGCCAGCGAGCGCAGCACGAACAGCTCGCCCTCGAGGCGGAGCAGACGGTCGTTCAGCCTGGAGAGGACGGCGTTGAGGTCGGCCATGGCGCGCGTTCGTTGCGGAAGATGCATCCTGCTCTAGCGGCGATCGGTGAACGGAGTCCAAACGGCATCGGCGCAATTGCGGCGATCTCCCTCAAGTCTCGCTCCGCGCCAGATAGTCGCGTGCGAAGGCGAGATACCAGTCGAGGCAGGCGGGATTGGCCATCGCCTCCCGGTTGATGACCTTCTCGACGGGTTGGCCGAGCAGCAGCTTCTTGATCGGCAGCTCCTGCTTCTTGCCCGAGAGCGTGCGGGGAATGTCGGCGACCGCAAAAATCTCGTTGGGCAGGAATCGGCGCGAGAGGCCGGCCTCGATCGCCTTGTTGATCTTCGCCTGCATCGCGCCGTCGAAGGCGACGCCTTCGCGCAGCACCACGAACAGGGGCATGTAGCTGTCACGGCCGAGATATTCGAGATCGACGACGAGGGAATCCAGCACCTCCGGCAAGGCCTCGATCGCGGAATAGAGTTCGCTCGTGCCCATGCGCAGGCCATGCCGGTTGATGGTGGCATCGCTGCGGCCATAGATGATGCAGGAGCCGTCCGGGTCGACCTTGAGCCAGTCGCCATGCCGCCACACCGGCCCACGGCCGGTGCCGTCGAAATTGTCCGGATAGGTCTCGAAATAGCTCGCGCGATAGCGCGCACCGCCCTTGTCGTTCCAGAAATAGAGCGGCATCGACGGCATCGGCTCGGTGCAGACGAGCTCGCCGACCTCGCCGATGACGGCGCGGCCCTGTTCGTCAAAGGCTTCCACGGCAGCACCCAGCAGACGGCACTGCATCGCGCCCGGCGTCTGCGGCAGTTCGCGATTGCCGCCAATGAACGCGCCGGCGAAATCGGTGCCGCCGGAGATGTTGGCCCACCAGATATCGGCCTGCGCCTTGCTGCCGTTGGTCTTCGACAGGCCAGCGAAGTGGTTGTTGAACCAGGCTTGGGTGTCGGCGCTCAGCGGAGAGCCGGTCGAGCCGAGACATCGAAGCTGTGAGAGATCACCGGCGGCGGCGAGGTCGACCTCGGCCTTGGCGCAGTTGGCGAAGAACGCGGCGCCCGCGCCGAAGAAGGTCGCTTTCGACTGCGCGACGAAGCGCCACAGCGTGGTCCAGTCTGGCTTGTCCCTGGCGCCGCCGGGGCTGCCGTCGAAGATGCAGCAGGTAGTGCCGCTGAGCAGGCCGCCGACCTGGCTGTTCCACATGATCCAGCCCGTCGAAGAGTACCAGTGATAGCGCTCGCCGAACGAGTTCTCGTGGTAGGAGCAGCCGAGATCGTTGTGCAGTCCGAGCAGCGCCAGCACCACGATGACGATGCCGCCATGGCCGTGCACGATCGGCTTCGGCAGGCCGGTGGTACCGCTGGAATAGACGATCCAGAGCGGATGATCGAACGGCAGCCAGGCCGGCTCGAACGCGTCGATCTCCGCGCCGGTTGTTGCGATAATTTCGGAGAGCAGGGCGTCGGCCGCTGCGGGCGCGGCGGCCTCGCTGTGCAGGATGACGTGCTCGACCGTCGGCAGCGACCGCCGCAGCTCGGCGAGGACGTCTTTGCGATCGTGCCGGCGGCCGGCATAGGTGACGGCGTCGCAGGCAATCAGTACTTTCGGTTCGATCTGCTTGAAGCGGTCGATCACGGCGGGCGCGGCCATGTCGGGCGCGCACAGGCTCCAGATCGCGCCGATGCTGGCGCTCGCCAGGAATGCGATGATGGTCTCGGGGATGTTGGGCAGATAGGCGGCGACGCGGTCGCCGGGCTTGATGCCTTTTTCTTTCAGATGCAGCGCGAGCGCAGCCGCCTTGCGCCGCAGCTCCGGCCAGCTCGTCTCGCAAAGCCTACCGTCCTCGCCACAGCTGACGATTGCGGGCAGGCCGGCGGCGTCAGCCGCGTCCACGTGGCGGAACACCTGCCGGGCATAGTTGACCTGCGCGCCGGGAAACCAGACCGCGCCGGGCATCCTGCGCTCGGTGATCACGGCGGCAAACGGCGTCGGCGATTGCAGATCGTAATAGTCCCAGATGGCGTGCCAGAACCCGTCGAGATCGCGCACCGACCATTGCCGCATCTCCTCGTAGCTGTCGAAGTTGAGGCCGCGCTTCTCGGCGAGCCAGGTGCGGTAAAGGGCGATCTGGGGAACGAAGGGTGAGGTCATTGCGTGTCGGCTTCAGTTGCGGGGCGGAGAGTTTAACCGTTGCCGCAGAGTAGCAGAAGCCGCAGTTCGGGCAGGGGGCGTTGACGGGAGTAGCTGGTCTGGGTCCGGTGGAAGCAGTCTACCCGCCGGCTCCGGCCCAACGCCTTCCGAACACGGGTGGCTTGGTTTTCACCGCTTCCCAGCCGAAGAAATGATGTTTGCCGGACCATGTGTGCACCACGCCGCTGCAGATGCTGCACTTGAAGGTGCCGGAATGCGCTTCGGCGTGCTCCTCCCTTGTCGCCGTGTAGTTCATGCTGCAACCCGCGCAGGTGAATTCTTCGATCGTCCAGATGGTATTGGCCATTGCACCGAAGTGGTTTGAGGGACCTCGATGGAAGCGTAGGTGCACGCCTTTGCATCGACGTAAACCGGTCGGCCGAAATCCGGTTAATCACCGTTAGCCAAGCCGGCATCACGTCGCGCACCTTGCCGGCGCTCGCCCACGGCGCCGCCGCAAGATCAATCGCCGGTCCGGATGCTTCGCATGTCCCGGTCGATGCACATCTGCACGCGCCTGATGGCGAGCAACGGCAGCCTGCCTTGCACGCGCCCGGTGCGGGCCCTGTCGCCGACGGCATAGGCGTAGCGCCAATAGCCCGGTGCGCCGTTTGGCTTCAGCGAAAAGCGGATGCCGCGGTGAATTCCCGCGTGTGCGACGGGCTCTCTGGGGCGGCGTGCCATCGTCTCGGAATGCAGAATGGCCCGATGCGTTCCTAATCGCCGGCTCGTGCCGGCCCGGTCGTCTTGACGCCGGGTGCGCGGCTGGCAATAACGCGGGGCCGCGCAAGTGCCGGAACCCGCGTCAATGCCGCAAGGAAAGCCGTGCCCGTGAAAAGTCTGCGTCAGCTCCTGACGGGCGAGGACATCATCCAGCTCGTGATCCGCGTCGGCCTGCTCGGCCTGCTGATCATCTGGACCTTGCTGATCATCCGCCCCTTCGTGCCGATCCTTGCCTGGAGCGGCGTGCTCGCGGTCGCGTTCTACCCGGCCTTCAGCTGGGTCGCCAAGATCCTCGGCGGCCGGCCCAAGACCGCAGCGGCGATCCTGACCCTGATCACGCTCGGCATCGTCATCGGTCCTGCGACCTGGCTCGGTATCAGCGCAGTGGACGGAGTGCGCGAGCTGGCGCACCAGCTCGGCACCGGCGACCTCGCGCTTCAATCGGCGCCGGAGCAGCTCAAGTCGTGGCCGGTCGTTGGCCCCTGGTTATTCGACCTCTGGGAGCAGGCCTACAACAACATCCGCGCAGTGCTCCGCGAGGTGGCGCCGTATCTCCAGCCGCTGGCGGGACCGCTCTTGTCGCTCGCGGGCGATGCCGGCGTCGGCACGCTCCAGTTCCTGGTCTCGGTGTTCGTGGCCGGCTTCCTGTTTCCGCACGGGCCGCGGCTGGTTGCGGCCGGCCGCGGTTTCCTGTTTCGCATCGTGCCCGAACAGAGCGAGCATTTCCTGGGGCTCGCGGGCGCGACCATCCGCGCCGTGGCGCAAGGCGTGATCGGCGTCGCGATCGTGCAGGCATTGCTCGCCGGCATCGGCTTCAAGCTTGCCGCGGTGCCGAGCGCCGGCCTGCTCGCCTTCATTGTGCTGCTGCTCTCGATCGTGCAGATCGGCGCCTTCCTGGTGCTGCTGCCGGTGATCATCTGGATCTGGACCGCCAAGGACGTCACCACCGCGCTGCTGCTCACCGTGTTTCTCGTCCTCGTCGGTTTCCTCGACACCATGTTGAAGCCGCTGGTGATGGGGCGCGGCCTGACCACGCCGACCATCGTCATCTTCGTCGGCGTGATCGGTGGCACGCTCGCCCACGGCATCGTCGGCCTGTTCATCGGCCCGATCATCCTGTCGGTGGCCTGGGAGATGATGATGGCCTGGATCAGGACGGAGGACCGGGCAGAGGCGGGGGCAAGGGCGGGCACAGCGGCGGGCGAGGGCTGATCTGGCGCCTCGAACGGCGGGATCGGCCTGCCGGGTTTAATCAGATCTGACGGCCTTGGCCCGGGTGATCAAGATCCATCCGGAACTTGTCTATCCGACTAGACAAGTTACCATGGGCTCGATTCTATTTTCGATTACGGCGGACATGGCGAAGTCTTCCAAACTGGTTGCCGCCAAGCGCGGCAAGGTATTGTTGGTCAGACGCCGGTCGGACGGCCTGTGGATGTTCCCGGGCGGCCGCAAGCGCGCGCGCGAGTCCGACAAGGACTGCCTGCGGCGGGAGATCAAGGAAGAGCTGCCCAAGCTGAAGCTCGGCCGGATCAGCCTCTGGAAGGAAGTGACGGCCAGGAACAAGCGCTCCGGCCGCAAGATGAGCGATGCGATCTTCATTGCCAAGGGCGCCAAGGGCAGGCTCGCGATCGGGGACAAGAACGAGATCGACCGCGCCGTCTGGCAGAAGCCGCGCGGCATCCGCCTGACGCCGACCTCGCGCTACATCCGCGACCGCCTGTTTCCGCGGAAGCGCGGGTGAGCTAGTCCTCCTCGTCCTCCGACGAGTGCTGTATCCGTCCGGTCTGGGTCCGCGAAAAATTGCCGCGCACTTGCGGCGCGGACATTCTGGCCATTTCGGTTTCGCGCTGCTCCTTGCGAGCCTGGCGCGCGCGCTTCATGGCCTGCTTGACCTGAGGGTTCGGTGAATCCTCCGCGAAGAACAGCACCACCTCGCAGCTCGGACATTGCCTGGAATAGCCGTCCTGCAACCGTCCCGCGCGGTCGCGGAATACGGTCTTGCAGCGCGTGCACTGAATCTGGACGAAACTCATGCGCGGTCGATCGACAATGACTGATGAAAATGGATCGTCAGGTGATCCCAAATGTCTGAAGAAAGCTTGAACGCGTCGGCGACTTCAAGCCGCTCGATCAGGCGCTATTGCTTGGCCGCCATCGTGTCCAGGCAATGGTTGAGATAGACGGTGCGATCCCTGGGCAGCACCTTCTCGAGATCCGCCTTCAGCGCGCATTCGCGCTGCCGCATCTGCTCGGCCCGCCGCTTCTCGGCCGCCTCGCGATATTCGGGAGCAACCTTGTTGGGATCGACGAGAGCCTGCGAGCGGGCGGGAGCCGTCACGGCGAGTGCAATGGCGGTGATGATCATGAACTGTTTCAAATGAGCCTCCGTAAAAGGCTCATCCTAGCGCTCGGGCGGCGAGGGCTCAACGGCAAGTTCGCCGAGACGCCCGGCAGCCCAGTTGATTCAACTACCTGAAGTTGGGACTCGTGAGTCCATCACTTCGGGACGTGGTCGATCTTGTGGCTGAGATGCCCGGTGTCGTGATCGCGCCGCAACTGGCTGAGCGATGTCTCGTTCAGCTGATGCAAGACCTCGCTGAGTTCAGTCGTATCCGGATAACCGGCAGCAAAACCCTTGCCGTAGATCTTGCGCAACGTACCGACCAGCGTGTTGCCGTGCTTCTTGCTGATCGCGCCATCCTTGTCGCGGTGGCGATGATCCAGGCCCGTGTCCTTCATGGCTTTCTCCCTGAGCGGCGTCTGCGCGCCTGGAGAGAGCGTGCTCCCAAACGAGTTGATTGGCAACGGCACGGCGCGCGGCAGGTGAGCCTCGTCAAGATGTGGAAAGATCGAAGGCCGTGTGAAGCAGTTCACAAGCGATGGTCGAGATCGCTGCTACGAAGGCCTCATTGCTTGACCGATTGATATTTTGAAAACGCCCCAGCGCTCCACCAGGCGCTGGGGTTTTCACGTCGATCACCGCCACGGCCAGAGCGCGCGGCGCGCGATCGGTCGGGTGCTTTTCGAATGATGCCGAAGGCTGGTGCCGAAGGCGGGCGACTACGCGGCTTGCTCCTCGAACGAGGTGTAGACCTGGCCACCTGGAGCGATCACCTGAACGCCCCAGCACCCGTCGGCGATGAGCTCCTTGGCCTTCTTGAGGGCGGCGGCGAGTGACAGCCGCTTGAGGCTGACGATTCCTGCCGTGTCGAAACCGCTGATTTCAAACATGCCGCTCCTCCCTGTTTTGTCGAATCCTACACTTTTTGAGCGGGTTGTCTCGCGGCTTTTGGGACAGGGGCCCGGCGCACGAGCAGGCGGTGGCCAAAATCGCGAAAACAACCCCATGCACAGTAGCTAAGTCCCGCTGGCGCAACGCTTTCTTTTTGGCACATGGCGGTCCTGCATCCGGCGGAGACGCCGGGTTGACGCGTCGGGCAAAACAGGGGTAGTCTGCCAACTTCGGAAAATCCGCTTCGGACCAGGGCGGCTTCCCGGGATCGGGAGGAGCTCGCGCACCGGCCTGCCTGTCATGACCCTCGCACGACCCCGTAGTCGGCCGGGGGTGGCGGGGTCTGCAGCAGGCCGCGGCCGCTAACGTGGAATTAAGCAAAAAAGCCCACAATTTTAGACAGTTGTAGATGGGTGCTGCGTAAGGGAGCTGTCGCGAGGACGTTCCGGCGACGGCTTCCTGTTGCTCGCTCATTTGGGGTCAATGCCATGACCGCGACTTTCGAAACGCAAGGCCTTGTCGAACAGCTCGACCCTGCAGCACTGGCTGCGGCCATCGCCGCCGGCGAACCCGCAAGTTTGGACGCTCCGGAACCGATCAAGCGATCCAGCCGGACGTCCGTCATGGCGCTGTCGGTGTGTGCCCTGGCCATCAACGGCGCCGCGGCGATCTACACATGGCCGTCCGGCCTGCCATCGCTGAATCTGAGCAGCCTGGCTGATCTGCTCCCGCGCCAAGAGGCTTCAGCGCCAAAGCCGGATCCGGTTGTCGCGGCCTTGAAGGATATTCAGTCGACCCAGCAGCAACACACGGCTTCGCTGCAGGAGAGCAATCAGGCCTTGCAACAAAACGCGGCTGTGCTGCAGGCGGATTCGATGGTGCTGCTTTCGCTGCGGCAGAGCATCACGGACGAACGGGTGGATGTGAAGAAGGTATCTTCGCAGCTGTCCACGCTGATTGCGAAGATCGACTCGCTGCAAAATGCCATGATGTCGGACGTCACGTCCTCGGTTCGAAGAGCGCATGCGCGCTATGGACTGTCCGCAGCGATGCGCAAGCGGATGGTTCGGCAGTCGAAATCTGCAGGTCCCGTTTCAGTTGGAGGAGCGCCGTTGAGCGTGCCTGCCACAGTTTCGGGCCCGGAGAGCTGAAGATAGGGTCAGGCAGGTGATCTGAGACTTTGTCCGCGCTCACTTGGCGGGCTCACGTGAGCGCGGCTTTTTACCCGACTTGGAACTACGGAATGCTGGTGACAGTGCTCTCCGGCACTGTCACCGCGAATCCTAAGAAGCGATGATCAGGGGCCCGCCGGTTTGCCCTGAGGGTCTTTCAATAGTAGCGGCGCCTCGGACGGCGCTCGTAATAATCATCGCCGTAATAGCCTTGCCGGCCCTGTTGAAACTGCGGCGGAACCGTTCCGGTCGGGTAACACTGGCCGTCGCGGGTATCGATATCGGCACCGTTTCCGCAAGGAACGGGATAATGGCCATAGCCTCTACCGCCACCATAGTACTGCCGTGCGGCCTGTTCTTGCGGCGGCAAGTAGCCGTTGGGGTAGCACATGCCGTCGCGGGCGCTGACGTCCCAGCCGTGGCCGCACGGCGGTGGGTGCACAGGGACACGGTATTGAACCTGATGAACCTCACCGAGCTGTAGAGCCAGCAAGGTTGCGACAACTGCACCGATCATCGGACTTCTCCCAATCGCACTATGCCTACGCCTGAGCGGCTGAATGATCGCTGAACGGGTTCACGCCGGCGATCTTAACCTCACTTTAGGAAATCGTTGTTCGGCGGCCTGCCGTTGGATATAAAGGGAGCCGCCGTTAGCGTCAGTTGCGTCCGTGAGTCATGATTACCTATAAGCAGTACCATATCCAGCAAGTCGAGCACGGCCCCAAGCGCTGGGTTGCTCGCATCACGCGGACAGACGGCCAAAACATCCGCACGATTCTGCCAGCGACCGAGCTACCCTACCTCGACACGAAGCCGACAACGTCCCCCGAGGAAGCCGAGGCGCTTGCCAAGGAAGGCATCGACTTCGGCGGCGTGGTGTAGGCCGTCGTCGGGGTCGACTGACATTCGTTTGCGAACTCGCCGGTGGCTTCATCCGCCTCCGCAGCCGGCTTTTCACCCAAAAACTATTGTGGCTCGGTTGGCTTGTCTCGCTCATGGCTCTCGGCTTCGGCGGCCGCGCACGCATCCATGCCATGACATTTGCTCAGATAGTACCGAGCGCCTGCGAAGATCGAGCAAACAATCACCACGGAAACCAGCAGCAAGATCATCCACCGTCGGTTCAACATTCCCATGACCTTCTGCACCCTCCATCCGACGCAGCCCGTTCGCCTGACCGGCCCAGCCAGGCGAGGCCAAGGGTCGATAAGCTCAAATCAGACCTTGCGCTTCGGATTCAGTCTAGCCTCACGCTCCAGCCGCTCGGACTTCAGGCGTTTGAGGTTTTCCTGAAACTCCGGAGTGGCTTGGCTGTCCGCTATTGTCTGTCTCGATCCTATCGGATTGAGGGTCCTTCGATCGGCTTCGTCCGCGACTTGTTGCGCGGCCGACCGTTTGGGTTTGATCATTTGCTTTTTGCCTTCAGGCGAGATTGACCAAGCGGGCGCCGGTCAATTCATTTTCGATTTGGCCGGTCGCGTCGAACATTCTGGAATTCCTCGGGTCCCTTGACGAGCCGCCGCTTGCGGCTGGCCTGGTCATCCGGGCTCGCTTTGTTGTCTTTGAGCTTGTCGATCGCATTACCCGCCATTTCCCGAGCCCGCTCGGACGAAGGCCTTGGCTGCAGACGTAACCGCGAGGGCGGAGGCGGGTTTGCCCAAGCCAATATCGACCAGCCGACGGATGGATTCAGAGCGAGCCGGAGTGTCTTTCTGCCCCGACGCCCATGCGTCGATCTGAGCGACAGTCGCCTCCGGCCAGCGCGTGCCGATCTGGACGCCTTGACCAGTAGCGGGGCGGCCGCGATGCTTTTTGGCACGAATCTTTTTTGCTGGTTTCATTTTATTTGGTACCAAAAAATCATGCCGAAGGGAAGCGCGAACTTCCGACGGCTGTGCCTGTTTAGTGCACTGGCACCGCAATCCCCACGCAACATCACGATCACAGATTGAACTCAGGCGGCCCCCCGTAGAGGAAGCGCCAGTTGTACAGCAAAAGGTCGGGAAGCATTTGCTTGGACGAAGGCCTGCAAGGCCGGCGTGATCTCGCTACTCGTGACACGCTCGGCAAGCTCATCTGCGATCTCGCTGGTGGCATCGCGAGACCAGCCCTCGATGGCGTTGAAGGCGACGATACGGACGGGATACGCGTACTGCCCGGAGAGTAGGTCGCGGATGATGGTCTCGACGTCGGTATCCTGCTCGTCGGCCTCGCGCCAGGAGCAGCCGGCGCGCGCGCCGAAGTCTTCCAGTACCAGGTAAATCTCCCGGTCGAGCCGATCCAGCGGCACAATCGACGGCGCATGACGCATGACGCAACTCCTACTCAAGAGGAGCAATCGTTCGACTGTCCGTTCGTTCCGCCCGGAACTCAGGCCGATAGGCAAATGAAAGAGGCGGACGTTTGAGAAGCGGCCTTACTTCTTTGGCAGAAGTCCCAAGACGAACCATTGAGCCGGAAACAGTGGAAACAGCAGCGCTCCCCAGATGAACCAAATGCGCCTAGACCGGCCTCTCTGTGCCGCGAAATTGGCGGTCACGCGCCCACACCACATCATCAGGGTGACAATGACCAAGCCAAACATGATTGAGGCAAGCATGGAGTGGCTCCTGCCGATGGTCCGTTGGCTATCATATAGGATTGGCGTGTCGCCGGGGAGAGAGCCCAAATCAAGATTGCGCGCTTAAGGCGGGGACGACCGGCGCCGCCTTACTTTACTTGTTCTCTGGCTCCGGTGACGAGGCGGAGCCCGGCGTGCGGGACGTCGGCACCGTCTGAGAGAGCGGCAACTGAGGCGGCCTATTTGGGGCGGAATGGCTTTGGGCACACCAGTTTTCCGGAAGAGTCTCGTCGGCAAGCGCCGACATCAAAGCGCCGCTCATTTGCGGCGGCAGGACGCGTCGGCAGCGGCAATTCCAGCTGCCGACACAGTGCCGACATGGAGCTTTCTGTCGAAGTTGCGTTTGGGATTACTGCTTCATTGTGTTGGTGAGCGCGCTGGGGCTCGAACCCAGGACCCCGTGATTAAAAGTCACGTGCTCTACCGGCTGAGCTACGCGCTCCCATGGCCGCTGATGGCTTCAAAGAAATCGCCATCGTCTTCGGTCATTTGGAAAAGCATGTCTTGCCGCCACATCGACGCAAGCGTTGCGGAAAAACCGGCTGTTTCCGGATCATGCTTTCGGCCCGCGCTGTGTAGGGGGATGGGGCGCGGAGGTCAATAGCTCGGGTGGTTGCCGAACTTGAAGGCAACAGCGGGAATTCGCTCGCCGTTTCCAATGCTTGAGCCGGATTTTCAACCCGAATGGCGGCCGTCATCCACGCCGAAGAAGCCGCGACGTCCGCCCACGGGACGGATGCCACGTTCGGAGCCCCGTCAGTTCGCTTCCCGCCGGACCTCGCTCGGCACCGGCACTTGCTGCGGCGTGCCGGCGGGGGTGGGTAGCGCGACCGGGCGCAAGCCGATCAGCTCGGCGGTGCGGATCGCGCTGTCGCGCCAGAACTGGAACGAGTTGATGCGGCTGAGCTCG
>NZ_JADPJF010000042.1:423137-430124 GCF_023073295.1 Bradyrhizobium sp. 23
GCGACCGCGGCCAGGAACGGCAGGCTCTGCAGCACCAGCACGCCGGCGAAGATGTAGATCTCGGTGATCTGGCGGTAGCTGTTGGAGGCCACCAGCACGCCGGCGCCGATCAGGAGCAGGGCGCCGATCACGGCCTCCCAGAACGCCTGGAACTCGATCGACATCCTGGACAGGCCGCCCTTGGAGGTGCGCGCGAACGCAATGTGCTCGGTGATCAGTCCCTGCGCCACCGCGCGCGACACCGTCCACTGCACGCTCATCGCCGCGATCATCGCGCCCAGCATCTGGCCGGGCTTGATCGCGACGCGCGCGCGGTACATCGACAAGAAGTGTACGAGCGAGACGATGAAGGCGCCGATGATCGGCAGCGTCAGGATCTTGTCGGGGATGGCGATGTCGGCGAAGGCGACGATCGGCACCCAGACGAGGTTGAGCAGCGCCACGACGACGCCGAGGCTTTCGGCACCCAGCCAGTTCAGCCAGCCGAGGCCATATTCGCGTTTCTGGTCGGGCGTCAGCCGGCTCCGTCCGGGCAGGAAGTTCCGCCAGTGCTTCTTGACGATCTGGAGGCCGCCATAGGCCCAGCGGTGACGCTGCTTCTTGAAGGCCTCGTAGGTGTCGGGGAGCAGGCCCTGGCCGTAGCGGTGGTTGGTGTAGTGCGTGGTCCAGCCGAGCTGCTGGATCGAAAGGCCGAGATCGGAGTCCTCGCAGATCGTGTCGGACGACCAGCCGCCGGCCATGTCCATCGCGGCGCGGCGGATCAGGCACATCGTGCCGTGCACGATGATGGCGTTGGTCTCGTTGCGCTGGACCATGCCGATGTCGAAGAACCCGGCATATTCGCCGTTCATGATGTAGTGCATGATCGACAGGTCGCCGTCGCGATGTTCCTGCGGCGCCTGCACCAGGCCGACGCTGGGATCGGCGAACGCCGGCACGAGGTCCTTCAGCCAGTCGGGATCGACGACGTAATCGGCATCGAGGATGCCGATGATCTCGGCGTCGACGGCGGTGCGGTCCATCGCGATGCGCAGCGCACCGGCCTTGAAGCCCTGCACCTTCTCGGCGTTGATGAACTTGAAGCGTTCACCGAGCGCGCGGCAATGATCCTGGATCGGCTGCCAGAAGGCAGGGTCCGGCGTGTTGTTGATGATGACGACGCATTCGTAGTTCGGATAGTTCAGCCGCGACAGCGCATCGAGCGTCTGCTTGAGCATCTCGACCGGTTCGAAATAGGCGGGGATGTGGATCGAGACCTTCGGGCAATAATTCTCGGGCACGTCCTCGACCGGCTTACCTTTCGTGAGCAGCCGCTGCGGCGGCCGGCCGAATGCGACGGCCGCGATCTCGTCGATGCGCGCCATCGCGATCAGCACGAGGGGAACAAGCAGGATCATGCCGAGCGTGAGCGCGAAGGCCGAGCCGAAGATGAAATAGTGCCCGTTCCAGAACGCGAACACGGTGGCAGCCCAGGCGCCGACGCCGTTGGCGGTGGCCGACAGCAGGAACGCCTGCTTCGCCGTCGGCTGCTGCAGCCGCAGGATCGGCAGCGACAGCAGGATACCGACGAGGAGCGCCACACCCATCAGCTTCCAATAATCGGGATTTTGCACCGGGCCGGTCCAGGCAAATTTCGGCTCGCGGCTGGCGTTGAGGATGCCCCAGTACGGACCGACGCCGCCTTCGAAGTATTTCCAGGGCTGATCGATGGCCTCGACGATGTTGTATTCCATGCCGATGGCGTCGGCGCGGCTGACGAAGTTGCGCAAGGTGAGTGCTTGCTGGAACGGACCGGGGTCGGCGTTGCGTAAATTGTAACCCGCGCTCGGCCAGCCGAATTCGGCGATCACGATGCGCTTGCCGGGGAACAGGTTGCGTAACAGATTGTAGCGGTCGACGGCCTGGTCGACCGCCTGATCCGAGCGGAAGTTTTCCCAATAAGGCAGCACGTGGGCGGCGATGAAGTCGACGTTGGAGCCGAGGTCGGGATTGTCGCGCCAGATGTTCCAGATCTCACCGGTCGTGACGGGTACGCGGACCGAGCCCTTGACCTTCTTGATCATCTCGATGAGGTCTTCGACCTTCTGCTCGCCGCGGTAGATCACCTCGTTGCCGACGACGACGCCGTTGACGTTGCTGTTCTTGCGCGCGAGCTCGATGGCGGCCTTGATCTCGCGCTCGTTGCGATCCTTGTCCTTGTCGATCCACGCGCCGACGGTGACCTTGAGGCCGAACTCCGCCGCGATCGGCGGCACCAGTTCCACGCCGCCCGTGGACGAATAAAGGCGGATCGCGCGCGTCATCGTCGACAGCGTCTTCAGGTCGGCGCGGATTTTCTCCACCGTCGGAATGTTGTCGATATCAGGATGAGCCGAGCCCTCGAACGGGGCGTAGGAGACGCTGGGCAGCAGGCCCTTGAAGTCGGGCGCGGGTTCCTTGTCGCGCGAGACTCCCCAGAGGCCGGCGTGGAGCGCGGACACAAGCAACAGAACGGCGGCGACAACCCGCATCGCGGCTAAACCAAAAGGGGCTGAGGGGGCAGGGAAGCGGATCCGACCCCGAGATCCGACCAAGTCCGCGGCAAATGGAGCATACCTCTGCCGCGCGGTTTCACAACTGTCATCGCCTCATGACCGAATGAGGGCATGCACATTTCGAAATTCGCAGCAGTGCCAATTGCTTCTATCGCCGATCGTTCCTGAACGGAGGCTGAAACAATCGCGGCTATTTCGGGGGCGCCGGTGACGGGCTTGCCGCCGGCGAGGGGCTCGCGGCCGGCTGCGGCTGCGCATTGCCCGATGCGGGCGCGGCCGGCTGCGAGGCCGCGGCCGCCGCCTGCTGTGGCTGCGACGCCGGGTTGATCCAGCAAGCGTGCACACGGCTGTCCAGGGTCTCGGCGACCTTGGGATCGATCTGGCCGCCGAAGCGGGTCAGGCAGCGGAAGGCGGCCTGGATGTGGCCGCCGGGGCAGCCGAAACGGTCATAGAGATCGAGATGGCGGAATGCGGTATCGAGGTCGTCCCGCCACATCAGCCGCACCACGCGGCGGCCGAGCCAGACGCATTCGGGGTTGCCGGCCGGGCCGCTGATGACCTGGGCTGCTTCGGCGAATTCGTCGGTGCGGCGCTGATTCTGAGCGGCATCCTTGGCCGTGTCGGCGGGCTGGGCGGCTGCCTTGCTCTGGTCGGGGGCGGGCGTGCCGCTCTGGGCGGAGGCCGCGCCGATACCCATCAGGATGACAAGGGAAGAAACGGCCAAGGTGGCGGCGAACTGCCGCAGGACCGCATTTCGTAACTCGAACACCCGTTGCCGCATGAATTCCCCAATATATCACTGACCGTCCGCGTCAGGACCTTCGCGGACGCGCCGGTGATGGCGTCCAAATGGGTCTCCAATGCGGCGGAAAAGTCCTCCCGAGTCCATGGCCTGAATCTGGAATTTTGTCCAGCAAAGTCACGATCCTAGGCCTCGGTCGAACGGCCGCAGGTAAATTCCTCAGGGGAGGGATGGATCCATAACGGAGTCACCCCCTTGGCAGACGGCGTGCTAGCAGGTAATCGACGGCCCTTCGCGGAGGACGGAACCGATTTCTCTTCGTACGCCACTGGCGCTTCTGCTCGTTTCATTGGGTGCGATCGCTGCCGTGTGGTGGTGGCTTGCCACGCCGATCTCGCTCGCGCGCGCCCCGATCGATCCCGCCGACAAGGTCCAATGCGTCTCCTACGCGCCGTTCCGCGGCGAGCAGTCGCCGCTGAACGCATGGACTCATATCGAGGCCGATCAGATCGAGCAGGACCTGCGCCAGCTCAAGGAGATCACCGACTGCGTCCGCACCTATTCGATGGAGAACGGGCTCGACCAGGTGCCGGCGATCGCGGCCCGGATCGGCGGGCTGAAGGTGCTCCAGGGCATCTGGCTCTCCAGCAACCGCACCAAGAATTTCGAGCAGGCCGCGCTCGCCATTCGCCTTTCCAAGGATTTCCCCGGGATCATCACCAGCATCATCGTCGGCAACGAAGTGCTGCTGCGCGGCGAGATGACGACCGCGGACCTCGTCTCCATCATCCGCTCGGTGAAGGCGCAGGTCAGCGTGCCCGTCACCTATGCCGATGTCTGGGAGTTCTGGCTCAGGAATCGCGAGATCTATGACGCCGTCGACTTCGTCACGATCCACATCCTGCCCTATTGGGAAGACAATCCGGTGCGGGCCAAGTTCGCCGCCTCCCATGTCGAACAGATCCGCGAGCGCATGGCGGTCGCATTTCCCGGCAAGG
Source organism: Bradyrhizobium sp. 23 (assembly GCF_023073295.1). Lineage (NCBI taxonomy): Bacteria > Pseudomonadati > Pseudomonadota > Alphaproteobacteria > Hyphomicrobiales > Nitrobacteraceae > Bradyrhizobium > Bradyrhizobium sp. 23. Next base: position 427,412 of record NZ_JADPJF010000042.1, read on the forward strand.
AGATTTTGATCGGCGAAACCGGCTGGCCGAGCGAAGGGCGCATGCGAGATGGCGCGCTGCCGTCGCGCACCAACCAGGCGCGCGTGGTCTCGGAGATCCTGAGTCTGGCGAAAGCGCAGAAATTCCGCGTCAATCTGATCGAGTCCTACGACCAGCCGTGGAAGCGCAAACTGGAAGGCACCGTCGGCGGCTATTGGGGCCTCTATGACTCGGTGCGCCGGAGCCTGAAATATCCGCCGGGCGAGCCGATCAGCAATTTCCCGTACTGGAAATGGTACATGGCCGCCGGCATGGGCCTCTCCGTGCTGGTGTTCGCGGTCGCGGGCCTGACGTTGCGGCGCAGACCCTGGACGCCGCGCTTCTCGTCCTGGCTCGGCGTGGCGATCTCGGCAACCTCGGCCGGCATTCTGCTCGGGATCGGCGCCGACAAGATGTACTACGAGAGCTACGGCATCGGCGGCTGGCTGCTGTGGGGCGCGCTGCTCGCGGCTGGCATCCTGTCGCCGATCTTCTGCGCGCAGGCGATGGTGATCGGCCGCAGCCTTCCGACCTTCCTCGATCTGCTTGGTCCGCGCGAGGGCCGGAAATGGTCGAAGCTCACCGCCGTGCTCGGCTTGACGCTGGCAGTGACGGCGGTCATCGCGGCGCAGACCGCGCTCGGATTCGTGTTCGACCCGCGCTACAAGGATTTCCCTTACGCCGCGCTGACGATGGCGGTTGTGCCGTTTGCGCTGTTGATGCTGAACCGGCCGCAGATCGGCCAGCGTCCGATCGCGGAATCGGTCTTCGCCGGCGTGCTGACGCTGTCGGCGGCCTATGTGCTGTTCAACGAGGGCCGCGACAATTGGCAGTCGCTGTGGACCTGCGCGATCTATCTCTTGTTCGCGCTCACGCTGTGGCGGGCGCGGGCCGAGCAAATCCAAGAATGAGCAGGCCGATCGCCAGGCCCGACAGCACGACATTGTAGAGCACGATGCCAAGGCCCGCGGCGATGATGCCGGCGGTGAGCAGCACGATGGACGGCCGCATCAGGTTCAGCGTTGCCACCACCAGCGCGACGATGCCGAACACCGAATTCTTGAACAGCACGGTCGAGACCGAGCGCGCCTTGCAGACCAGGGTCTGAAGCCCGGCGTCGCAGGCGAGACCGACCTGCGAGTTTTCGATTCCGAGATAGCGCAGATAGAGCGCATAGCCGACGCTGGCGAAGCCGACGACGATTAGGAACTGCACCTGGTAGGGCGTGAGGCGGAAGGGCTTTTTTGTCATGGCGGCAATATGGTCGGGATGGTGGAACGGGGCAACAGGGGAGGCGCAAGTTTCTCGCGACCTGCGTGAGATCCTTCACCCATTACGCTGATGAATTGCCGCGAGGTAAGCTACCTTCTGAAGAACGACGACAGCGTTGATCCCGCCGACGCCGTCTCGGGCTTCGGCTGTGCGGCCGGCTGCGCCGCAGGAGCAGGCGCGGGCTCCTCGCGCTTCGATGAGCGTTTTGAGGAATAGCTGCGGCGACGCTTGTCGGGCTTGGCGGCCGGCGCGGGCGCTGGGGCGGTCTCGGCTTGCGGCACCGAGTCCTGGGGCTTGTCGGAGTCCTTCTCCTGAACCCTGTCTTGGGTCTTGTCTTGGGTCTTGTCTTGGGTCTTGTCTTGGGTCTTGTCTTGGGTCTTGTCTTGGGTCTTGTCCTGCTTCTTCTCTTGGCCGCCGCGCATTGACAGCCGCTGGCCGTCGAACACGGTGGTCTCGCAGTGGCGGTCGTTCTCGGCGAGGCCGGCGCAGAGTTTTGCTGCAGCCGCTGCATTGATCAGCGGACCGGCGCCGAGGCGGATCTGCATGCCAAGGCCGGTGTTGCCTTCCTTGATCATGATGATCGGCCGCAGCGCTGCGATTTCGGGATTGGATTTGGTGACCCCGCGCCACAGCGCGCGCAGGCCATCGAGCGAGTTGGCGCCACCGAGATCAATCGCAAAGCGCGTCTGCTGGACCGCGATCGCGGGAGCCTCGCTTTCGGCGGCCTCCGGCGGCTTGGCAGGTGCCGCGGCGACTTCGATCGGAGCGGGCGCCGGTTCTGGCTTCGTCTCGGCAGCCTTCTCGGTCGCCTTCTCTGCGGCCTCGGGCTGAACCAGTTTCGGGGCGGCCGGATCGGGCGGCGCCATGATCGATTTGGATGGGACCAACGGAAGCATCGGCAGTGCCGAATTCGTCGCCGGCGACTGCGCGACCAGCGAGGCCGCGGCCGCGCTCTGCGGCGGCGGACTCCACGGCTCCTTTGCGGCCTCGGCGCGCGGCTTGTCGTTGGCCGGAGCCGGTGTCGAGGCGACCTGCGCGATGCCGGGCGCCGGCGGGCCGATCAAGGCCGGCGCGTCCTGCGGCTTCGCAACGGACGCCTGCGGCGGCGTTGTCGTCTGCTTGGCGATGGCGCCGGTCACGGAATCGAGCCCTTGCTCCAGCACGGTGACGCGCGAATAGAGCCGGTCGCGATCGGTGTTCAGCGTCTCGATGGCGGAGGCGAGCCGGCGGGCCTCGTTCTGGCTCTCCTTGGTCAGGATCTGGAGCCGGTCGGCCTGGCGCGCGAGATCGGCGGATGCGACCTGGTCGCGCCGCCAGCCGAGTTGGGCCTGGTTGGCGAACACGGCAAGCACCACGGCGGCGACGGCCGCCACGCCCCATGAGCCCAGCCGCCACATCATGCCGCGATCGAACGAACTCTCCT
>NZ_JADPJF010000042.1:430216-437490 GCF_023073295.1 Bradyrhizobium sp. 23
CAAGTCCGGAGAACAGCCCGCCGGTCTCCTTGGCGCCGAAGGCATCCGCCAGTGGGTCGGAATCCTTTGCCATGAACGTTAAGTGCCCAACCCCTGTCCGGCTTCCCCGAATCAATCAGGGAACATTAACAGGAAAAGCGTGTCGCACTTGAACTCCGGGCGTTTGCGGGGGTAGCAAGGCGATAGCTGATGAGGGCGGCCCGTCGCCCGCTGGCGCCGATTGATTCGGCCGATTGACAGGATTGCGATGACCGCCCGTTCCAGCCTCACGATCGTGCTCGCCGCCGGCGAAGGCACGCGTATGCGCTCACACCTGCCGAAAGTGCTGCATCCTGTCGCGCACCAGAGCCTGCTCGCCCACGTGCTCGCCGCGGCGCCCAAGGGAACCGGCACCTCGCTCGCGGTCGTGATCGGACCCGATCATCAGGCGGTGGCGGACGAAGCAAGGCGCATCCGTCCCGACGCGCTCACCTTCATGCAACAGGAACGGCTCGGCACCGCACATGCGGTGCTGGCGGCGCGTGATGCCATTGCGCGGGGCGTGGATGATCTGCTGATTGCGTTCGGCGACACGCCGCTGATCTCGGCCGAGACCTTTGCGCGGCTGCGCGCGCCGCTGGCCAAAGGCGCCGCAATTGCCGCACTCGGCTTCCGCGCCGCCGATCCCACCGGCTATGGCCGCTTCATCGTCGAGGGCGACCGCCTGGTCGCGATCCGCGAGCAGGCCGATGCCAGCGCCGAGGAGCGCAAGATCGACCTGTGCAATGCCGGGGTTATGGCGATCGACGGCCGCCGCGCGCTCGCGATCCTCGACAAGATCGGCAATGCGAATTCCAAGGGCGAGTATTATCTGACCGACGCGGTCGGCATTATCAGCGAACAGGGATGGGATGCCGTGGTGATCGAAACCAGCGAGGACGAAGTGCGCGGCATCAACACCAAGGCGCAGCTCGCCGAGGCTGAAGGCGTGATGCAGGCGCGGTTGCGGAAAGTGGCGATGGAGTCCGGCGTCACGCTGATCGCGCCCGAAACCGTCTATCTCGCCGCGGATACCGTATTCGGCAAGGACGTGACGATCGAGCCCTTCGTGGTGATCGGCCCCGGCGTTTCGATCGGCGACGGCACGGTGGTCCATTCCTTCTCGCATATCGTCGAGACCAAGCTCGGCAAGAAGGTCTCCATCGGCCCCTATGCGCGGCTGCGGCCCGGCACCTCGCTCGGCGACGGCGCGCGCATCGGCAATTTTGTGGAGACCAAGGCCGCGACGCTGGAGGCCGGCGTCAAGGTCAACCATCTCTCCTACATCGGCGATGCCACCATCGGCGCCAATTCCAACATCGGCGCCGGCACCATCACCTGCAACTACGATGGGTTCAAGAAGCACAAGACGATCATCGGGCAGGGCGCCTTCGTCGGCACCAACTCCTCGCTGGTCGCACCGGTGACAATCGGCAACGGCGCCTATATCGGCTCGGGCTCCGTGATCACGCGCGACGTGCCTGATGACGCCATGGCGCTGGAGCGGAGCCCGCAGACCATCCGCGAAGGTGGGGCGGTGCGCTATCGCGAGCTGAAGACGGGTGGCAAGAAGCCGGAGAAATGAACGCCGCTATTCGTCGTCGGCGAATTCGGAGAAGATCGCGCGCGTCAGGCGCCAGCCGCGCGGCTTGGCACGCTTCGCCGGCTCGCCCGCGACATGCTTGATGAAGACGGGCTTGCTTTCCTTGCCGCGCTGGGGCGGCGGCCAATGCGCGAGGTGCGTGCCGGTGGTCTCGCTGGCGCGCACCGCCATCGATGACAGGCCTTTGCGGTTGGATGAGCCTTTCATGGCCTCTCTCCTTGGTACGCAAGGGTTGGCCAAATTTGTTGACAACAAGTTAACGCGCGCGGTTTAAGGCCCAGCCAGTTCGACGCAGGCGAGGCTCGGTCGCCGTCGGTGCTGTCTCAATCAGCAATAATTATTGAGTATCTGGTTCCTTAGGAACTTCGCTAAAAACCGAGCTGGTCGTTTAGGCGATTTTTCGACGATTTGGGGGATATTGATCGGCATGTGCGGGATTGTCGGCATTCTCGGGCGCCAGCCGGTTGCAGAGCAATTGGTGGATTCGCTCAAACGTCTTGAATATCGCGGCTATGATTCCGCGGGCGTCGCCACGCTCGAGGGCAAGCATCTCGAGCGCCGCCGCGCCGAGGGCAAGCTGAAGAATCTGGAGAAGCGGCTGGAGGCCGAGCCGCTCAAGGGCACGACCGGAATCGGTCACACCCGCTGGGCCACCCACGGAAAGCCGACCGTGAACAATGCGCACCCGCACGCGACCGAGCGTGTCGCCGTCGTTCACAACGGCATCATCGAGAATTTCCGCGAGCTGCGCGAGGAGCTCGAAAAGAAAGGCACGGTGTTCCACACCCAGACCGACACCGAGATCGTGCTGCATCTCGTCGACGACCTGCTCACGCGCGGCAACAAGCCGGTGGAAGCGGTGAAATTGACGCTGGCGCGGCTGCGCGGCGCGTTCGCACTCGGCTTCATCTTCGCGGGCGAGGACGATTTGATGATCGGCGCGCGCAACGGTCCGCCGCTCGCGATCGGCTATGGTGACGGCGAGATGTATCTCGGCTCCGACGCCATCGCGCTCGGGCCGTTCACCGACACGATCAGCTATCTCGAGGACGGCGACTGGGTCGTGCTGACCCATACAAGCGCTTCGATCTTCGACAAGGACGGCCATGCCGTCCAGCGCGAGAAGACCAAGCACGCGGCCTCGACCTCGCTGGTCGACAAGGCCAATTACCGCCACTTCATGGCCAAGGAGATCCACGAGCAGCCGGAAGTGGTCGGCCACACGCTGGCACGCTATGTCGACATGGCGACCGAGCGGGTCTCGCTGCCGGTCAAGCTGCCGTTCGACTTCAAGAACATCCAGCGCATCAACATCACGGCTTGCGGCACTGCGAGCTACGCCGGCTTCGTCGCAAAATACTGGTTCGAGCGTTTCGCGCGCGTGCCGGTCGAGGTCGATGTCGCCTCCGAATTCCGCTACCGCGAGGCGCCCTTGCGCAAGGGTGATCTCGCCATCTTCATCTCGCAGTCGGGCGAGACCGCCGACACCTTGGCCGCGCTGCGCTACGCCAAGGCCCAAGGCGTGCACACGGTGGCCGTCGTCAACGTGCCGACCTCGACGATCGCGCGCGAAAGCGAGACCGTGCTGCAAACGCTGGCCGGCCCAGAGATCGGCGTCGCCTCGACCAAGGCGTTCACCTGCCAGCTCATGGTGCTGGCAAATCTTGCGATCGCGGCCGGCAAGGCCCGCGGCGAACTGACCGACGAGGACGAGACCAAGCTCGTTCACGGGCTCGTCGAAATCCCGCGTTTGATGTCGGATGCGCTCACCACCGAGCTCCAGATCGAGAAGCTCGCGCGCGAGATCGCGAAATCTCGCGACGTGCTCTATCTCGGTCGCGGCACCAGCTTCCCGCTCGCCCTCGAAGGGGCGTTGAAGCTGAAGGAGATCTCCTACATCCACGCCGAGGGCTATGCCGCCGGCGAGCTCAAGCACGGCCCGATCGCGCTGATCGACGAGACCATGCCTGTCGTCGTCATCGCGCCCTACGACCGGGTGTTCGAAAAGACCGTCTCCAACATGCAGGAGGTCGCCGCTCGCGGCGGCAAGATCATCCTGATGACCGACGCCAAAGGCGCGCAGGAGGCAACCGTCGAGTCCCTCGTCACCATCGTCATGCCCGATATGGCGGCGGCGTTCACGCCGATGGTCTATGCGGTCCCGGTTCAGCTGCTCGCCTATCATACGGCGGTCATCATGGGGACCGATGTCGACCAGCCGCGCAATCTCGCGAAATCCGTGACGGTGGAATAGGCAGAGGGGTCGAGTGCGGGACGCTTCGTGGTCTTCCAAAACCTGCTAGAAGACCCTAGCTTGGACGAAGCGACTGACTTGGAACCCGAATGAACCCCCGTGACGACGCGCCTGCGCCTCTTGATGCCGTGCCCGAGCCGCATACCGGCCTGATCGGCCGCTTCCGTAACTATTTCCTCACCGGCCTCATCGTGACGGGGCCGATTGCGATCACGCTGTATCTGGTCTGGTGGTTCGTCACCTGGGTCGATGGCGTGGTGCGGCCGTTCGTGCCGCTGGCCTATCGGCCCGAGACTTATCTGCCCTATGTCATTCCCGGCTGGGGGCTGATCGTCGCATTCTTCACGTTGACGCTGGTCGGCTTCCTTGCGGCCAATTTGATCGGCCGGACACTGGTCGATGTCGGCGAGACCTTCCTCGGCCGCATCCCGGCGGTACGCGCCATCTACCGCGGCCTGAAGCAGGTGTTCGAGACGCTGTTCTCGGGCAAGGGCTCGAGCTTCCGCAAAGTCGGCCTGGTTGAGTTTCCTTCGCCGGGCATGTGGTCGATCGTGCTGATCTCGCAAGCGCCGAACGAGGACGTCTCCCGCAGCCTGCCGGGTCAGGAGGAGCACGTCTCGGTGTTCCTGCCGTGCTCGCCGAACCCGACGACCGGCTTCTTCTTCTATGTGCCCAAGAGCAAGATCGTCGAGGTCGACATGAGCACCGAGGATGCCGCGACGCTGATCATGTCGGCCGGCGTCGTGCAGCCGGGCTCAGCGCCCGATTCGAAGAAGGCAGCGGCGCTGGCGGGCATGGCGAATGCCGCGCGTATTGCCAACGCCTCGGCGGCGGTGCAGCCCCAGCCTGCGAAGGTGGAGTAGGGCCATTCCCCTGCGGGATGGCCGCCGTTCACGCGGGCGTCTCGTCCTCTGCTAGTCTCCGATTGAACTGAGCGCGTTGCTCGGGCTTCGATCTGGAGTGCACGATGTCCAAAACTATTGCGATCCTCGCGCCCGGTGCCATGGGCAGTGCCGTGGCCCGCCGTCTCGGCGAGCACGGTGCGCGTGTGCTGACGTCGTTGAGAGGGCGGAGCGAAGCGACGCGCAAACGCGCCACGGATGCCGGCATGATCGGCGCCGAGGACGACGCGATCGCGGACGCCGACATCATCCTGTCGATCGTGCCGCCGGGCGAAGCCGTGGCGCTCGCCGAGCGGCTGGCCGGGCTGATCGTCCGGCGCGAGAAGAAGCCGGTCGTGGTCGATTGCAATGCCGTCAACGTCGATACCGTGATGAGGATCGAGGAGATCATCGGCTCGGCACAGGCGCCGTTCGTCGATGCCGGCATCATCGGGTTCCCGCCCCAGCCCGGTGGCAAGAGCCCGGCCTTCTACATGTCGGGCGAGCACGCCAAGGATGTCGCCGTGCTGAAGGATTTCGGGCTCGACGTGCGGATCGTCGAAGGGCCGGTCGGTGCCGCGTCCGCGCTGAAAATGTCCTATGCCGGGATCGTCAAGGGCCTCGCCGGGATCGGCGCGGCGATGGTGGTCGCGGCAACGAAAGCGGGGGCTGCGGATGCGCTGCGCGACGAACTCGCACTCAGCCAGCCCGCGGTTCTGGCCCGGCTCGAAGTCGCGTTGCCGGACATGATTCCGAAAGCCTATCGCTGGGTCGCGGAGATGCGGGAGATTTCCGGCTTCCTCGGCCCCGATCATCCGGCGAGCCAGGTTTACGAAGGCTTTGCGCGCTGGTTCGACCACCTCGCCGAGGATGCGAAAGGCGAGGCGGCGGATACCGACCTGATGAAGGCATTCGCCGCGCGCATCGCGCAGAAGAAATCCTGATCGTCCGGTCTCACGTCACCGCCATCCATCATGTGCCGTGCAGCGAATCCAGAAACCCCTGGATGTCTCGATCGCGTCTCAAGCGCACGACCGGAACGTCAGCGCCATACTGCATACGCTCGGCCTCGATGACAGGCGCGCGCTCGGTGTCGTAGCGCCACGCCTCGCGCATCAATTTCCAGTCGAACTGCTCGGGGCACCCCTCCGGGAGATCAGGCCGGGCCTTGTCGCGATCGAAGGCGGATCGCAGGAGAATGCGCCACTGGCAGAGCCAGCGCGGGCGGTCGATGACGACCAGCGTATCGGCGCGCGCGAGCGTGAGATCGAAGGCAAGTCCCGAGAAGCTGCCGTCGACAACCCATGCGTCGCCCGCGATCGCCTCAGTAACCCGTGCTCGGAAGTTCGGTTTGTCGGATGGCTTCCATCCCGGCCGCCAGTAGAGCACGTCGAGATGCACCACCGGCAGCGCGAGCTTTTGCCCGAGATTTCGGGAGAGGCTCGTCTTTCCGCTACCCTGACAGCCTACAACGATGATCCGGCGCATCGTCGTAGGGTTCCATAAAGTCGGGCGAAGGGAAAGAGGAGGCCTCCGAACGCGCCTTATTACCTGGCATGTAATTGAGCCCATCTGCAGCCTGGCTACTGTCCCGGTTCATTCACCCGACAGGAAGCATTCCATCAAGCCTCCTGTCGCGTGTGTGTCGGTGCATGAGGAGAGAGCTATGCAAGTCGTGTTTACGAAGAAGGAGCCGCCGCAATGGCTGCTCGACATGTGGCGGGAGATCGACAACAAGACCTTCGGACCAGGCTTCGACTGTTTTACGGAAGATGCCGTTTGCAACCTCGGCGTCGCCGATTGGAAGGGGCGCGAGGCGATCCGCGGCAATCTGAAGGCCTTCATCGACACCGGATTCACCGCGCTCCATCACGTCACCGAATATTGGGACGCGGGCTCGCTGAAGGTGTTTCGGGGTGTCGTGGACATGACACCCGATGATCCCTCAATGAAGACGGTTCATCCCACCATGACGCACTTCTTCTACATGGACGAGAGGAACGACACCAAGGTACGGCATTGGGTCGGTGCCGTGGGGCCGGTCGCCTTCGGTTGATCGCCAGAACCTGCTACCATCGGCGGTGGTGCCTCGGACAAGCCGACGTACCGCCGCCGATGCGCGTTGACGATGCCGCACATCGACAGGAAGGATCAGTCGGCCATGAAAGCGACGGCCAGTGCCCTCAAGACGCGCGCCAGTTCCGCGGGCGCGCTGCTGCGTCAATGGCGGGACATTCGCGGCAAGACGCAGCTCGACCTGTCCTTCGACGCCGGCGTCTCGCAGAAGCACATCAGCTTCGTCGAGAGCGGCCGCAGCGTTCCGAGCCGCCAGATGCTGCTCGACCTTGCGCAAGCCCTCGACGTGCCCTTGCGCGAACGCAACGAGCTGCTGCTGGCCGCCGGCTATGCGCCGTCCTATTCCGAGCCCGCGCTCGAGGCGCCCGGCATGACGAGCATCAACCGTGCCCTGCAACGCATGCTGCGTCAGCACGAGCCGTTTCCCGCCATCGTCATGGAC
>NZ_JADPJF010000042.1:437568-446824 GCF_023073295.1 Bradyrhizobium sp. 23
GGAACGTGCTGATGACCAATGAGGCCGCGCCGCTTCTGTTCAATTGCTTCATCGACATGTCCGCACGGCCGGCGCCACGAAACCTGCTGCATCTTATGTTCGATCCGGAGGGCGTGCGCCCTTTTATCGCGAACTGCCGCAGACCGCACGCGGGCTGCTGGCGCGGGTGTATCGCGAGGCAGTCGGACACGTGGTTGACATCAGGACGAAGGCGTTGCTGGAGGAGCTGTCGCAATACCCCGGGGTGAAGCCGGAATGGCGTGCGCCGTCGGCATCCGATGCGATTCCGATGATCCCGTTGTCCTTCGTCAAGGACGGTGTGACGCTGGACTACTTCTCCCTGATCACGACGGTTGGAACGCCGCAGACGGTGACGGCGGAGGAGCTGCGGCTCGAGTGCATGTTCCCCGCCAACGAGGGGACCGAAGCCGAGCACGGCAGGTTCTTGCGCGCGCACGCCGGTTGAGGAGACGTCGCGAGGCTCATCTGTTATTGTTTCTGCGAAAGCGGTCACTCCGCAATGGGAGTTCGAATGAGAGTGCTTGTGATCGGCGCGGGAGCGCTCGGAGGCTACTACGGAGCGCGCCTGGTCCGAGCCGGCGGCGACGTGAACTTTCTGGTGCGGGCCGGGCGTGCGGAGCAATTGCGGCGGAATGGATTGCAGGTCGTGAGCCCGCAGGGCGATTTCGCCGTGCAGCCGAAGATCATCCTGGCCAACGACCTCAAGGAAACGTTCGACGTCGTGCTCGTCGGGGTGAAATCCTACTCGCTCGACGATGCGATGGCCCAGTTTGCCCCGGCCGTTGGCGCCCACACGATGATTTTGCCGATCCTCAACGGGCTGAAACATGTCGACGCCCTGACGGCGCGGTTCGGCGCCGCTCAGGTTCTCGGCGGGCTCGCGAACGTCAGTGCCGGGCTCGATGCGGATGGCCGCGTCGTTCAGTTCATGGCCAATCAGACCATCGTCTTCGGCGAAATCGGGGGGTCGTTGAGCGAGCGTGTGCTCGCCCTGGAGACGCTGCTGCACGTGCCCGGTATCGACGTGCGCGCCAGCGAAGCGATCATGCAGGACATGTGGGAGAAATTCGTCCAGCTCTCGACGCTCGCCGGCATCACCTGCCTGATGCGTGCAAGCATCGGAGACATTCTGGCCGTTCCGAACGGCGAGCAATCCATCTTCCGCCTGTTTGCCGAATGCTGCGCCGTCGCCACGGCCTCGGGTTTTGAGCCGCGAGCGCCTTTCATCGAGTTTGACCGGAAGCTGTTCACGACCCCGGATTCCCCGCTCAAGGCCTCGATGCTGCGTGATATCGAGCGCGGCTCGGTCACCGAGGCGGAGCATATCCTCGGCGATATGGCCAACCGGGCCCGTGCACTCGGCATCGACACGCCCCTGCTGGATCTCGCCCGGGCGCATGTGGCGGCTTATGAGATCGGGCGGCAACGAGCGGCCAGCTAACCCGCTCCGATCAGCGGGATCGCTTCATCCCGCTCATACAGATACAGCAGGCAGCGCAGTGCCTCGCCGCGCTCGCCCTTGAGTTTTGGATCGTCCTTCAGGATGCGCAGCGCCTCGTCGCGGGCCTGCGTGATGAGCTGGCCGTGCACCTCCGAGCGGGCGATGCGGTAGCCGGGCAGGCCGCTCTGGCGCACGCCGAGCACATCGCCTTCGCCGCGCAGCTTCAGATCTTCCTCGGCGATCCGAAAGCCGTCGGTGGTCTCGCGGATCACCTTCAGCCGTGCTTTCGACATCTCGCCGAGCGGCTCGGAGTAGAGCAGCAGACAGGTCGAGGCCTCCGAGCCGCGCCCGATGCGGCCGCGCAATTGATGAAGCTGGGCGAGGCCAAAGCGTTCGGCGTTCTCGATCACCATGATGGTCGCCGCCGGCACGTCGACACCGACCTCGACCACGGTGGTCGCGACCAGCAGACCGATCTCGTGGGCGGCGAACTGGCCCATGACGCGGTCCTTCTCGGTGCCCTTCATCTGGCCGTGGACGAGGCCGACACGGTCGCCGAAACGTTTTTGCAGGGTTTCGAAGCGCCTGGTCGCATTGGTCAGGTGCTCGGTACCCTCGGCCTCGGATTCCTCGACCAGCGGGCAGATCCAGTAGACCAGCTTGCCGGATTCGAGCGCGCGGCCGATGCTGTCGGTGACCTCGCCGAGGCGGCTCATCGATATGGTGCGAGTTTCGATCGGCTGGCGGCCGGCCGGCTTCTCCCTGAGCTCGCTGATGTCCATGTCGCCGAAAAAGGTCAGCACCAGCGTGCGCGGAATCGGCGTGGCGCTCAGCACCAGCACGTCGACGGCCTCGCCCTTTGACGTCAGCGCCAGCCGCTCGCGCACGCCAAAACGATGCTGCTCGTCGACGGCGGCGAGGGCGAGATCGCTAAAGATCACGTCGTCCTGGATCAGCGCATGGGTGCCGACGAGCAGGTCGATCTCGCCGGCTTCGAGTTGTGCCAGCAGGTCACGCCGCTCCTTGCCCTTTTCGCGGCCGGTGAGGATCGCGACCCGCATGCCCGCGCGCTCGGCGAGCGGCGCGATGGTCTTGATATGCTGACGAGCCAGAATTTCGGTCGGCGCCATCAAGGCGGCCTGCTTGCCGACCTCAGTGACGGCAGCGGCGGCCAGCAGCGCGACCACGGTCTTGCCGGAGCCGACGTCGCCCTGGAGCAGGCGCAACATGCGCACCGGCTGTTGTAGATCATTGGCGATGGCGGCTGCTGCGTCGCGCTGGGAGGTTGTCAGCGCATAGGGCAGGGCATCGATGATTTTGTTGCGGAGGTGCCCGTCACCGGCGTTGCGCGCACCGGCCGGGCGTCGCAATTGGGCGCGGATCAGGGCAAGCGCAAGTTGCCCGGCCAGGAGTTCGTCGAAGGCGAGGCGCGACCAGAACGGCTGGTCGGGCAGAATGTCGGTGAGCTCGACCGGCTGGTGCACGCGGGTGAGCGCCTCGGCGATCGGTGGGAAGCCGCAGCGGCGCAGCACCTCCGGGCTGATCCATTCCGGCAGCGCCGGTAGCTTCTGCAGCGCCTGCGCGACCGCGCGGCGCAGCGAGCCGAGCGCAAGGCCTTCGGTCAAGGGATAGACGGGATCGATGCCGGAGAGTTTGGAAATCGCCTCCTCGTCCAGCACCCGGTCGGGATGCACGATCTGCGGGATGGCGTCGTACATCTGGAGCGTGCCGGAGACGAAGCGCTTCTCGCCGATCGGCAGCAGCTTCTCGACATAGCCGGGCTTTGCGCGGAAGAACGTCAGCACGACGTCGCCGGTGTCGTCGCTGGCGTAGACGAGGTAGGGCGCGCGCGCATTGCGCGGCGGGGGCGGGCGGTGGCGGTCGACCGTGACCTCCAGCGTCACCATGGTTCCCTGCACGGCGTCGCGGATCTTCGGCCGGGCGCGACGGTCGATCACCTGGCTGGGCAAATGCAGCAACAGATCGACCAGCCGCGGCGTCTCATTGCGGCTGAGCAGATATTGCAGCAGCTTGTCCTGCTTCGGACCGACGCCGGAGAGGCTGGTCACGGGGGCAAACAGCGGGTTGAGCAGGCTGGGGCGCATCAGGCGAATCTAGGACCGTTTTCGCTCGTCATGCCCGGCTTTATGCCCGGCATCCACGTGTTTTTTCGTGCCCCTGCGGGGCAGCGGGCCATGACAAATCGAGGGCTGACAGGGCCCGCCCGAGTGGCTATATCACCCCGGCCCGGCACGTCCGGGCTTTTGGCGTTTGACTGGAATTGAGACATGACGGGAACGACACGATCGAGCAACGGGCTGGACGACCGCCGCAAGCGGCTTCTGTTCCGCTGCTGGCACCGCGGCACGCGCGAGATGGACCTGATCCTCGGCCGGTTCGCGGATGCCGAGATCGGCAATCTGTCCGATGACGAGCTGACGCAGCTCGAGACCCTGCTCGAAGAGGCCGATCCCGACCTCTATGCCGCCATCACCGGCGACAAGGTGCTTGCCGCCGACGTCATTGGCCCGCTGTTTGCGCGCATCAAGGGGTTTCCGATCGCGGACCGCGACGTATGAAGCAGGGGATGAAATCGCCGGCCGAGCTGCTCACGCCCGGCCGCGCGCTCACGCTTGCCAATGTTGCCGAGGGTGCCGAGGGCCTCGTCATCTCTGATCTCGCGCGCGCCATCGCGGCGCGGCCGAAGAAGCCGGCTGTCAGCCTCACGGTGATCTGTCGCGACGGGCCGCGGATGCAGCAGCTCGAACGTGCTCTGCAATTCTTCGCGCCCGATTTGCCCGTGCTGACCTTCCCGGCCTGGGACTGCCAGCCCTATGACCGCGTCTCGCCGCATGGTGGCGTCCTCGCGCAGCGCCTGACGACGCTGGCGCGGCTGGCGTCACTGACCGGTAGCGACAAGCCGCTGATCGTGCTGACCACGGTGAACGCCGTGGTACAGCGCGTGCCGGCGCGCGAGCTCGTCGCGGCGCAGGCGCTGTCGGTCGCGCCCGGCAACGTCGTGCCGATGGATACCATCATCGCCTGGCTCGAGCACAACGGCTACAACCGCTCCTCGACCGTGCGCGAGCCCGGCGAATACGCGGTGCGCGGCGGCATTCTGGACCTGTTTCCGGCCGGCCTGGACCAGCCCGTCCGTTTCGATTTCTTCGGCGACAGCCTGGAATCGATCCGCACCTTCGATGCCGAGACCCAGCGCACGCTGCTCGACATGCGCGCGCTCGATCTCGTGCCGATCTCCGAATTCCAGCTCGTCACCGAGACCATCCGCCGCTTTCGCATGGGCTACGTCGCTGAGTTCGGCGCGCCCGAGCGCGACGATGCGCTCTACGAGGCCGTCAGCGAGGGCCGCCGCCATCCCGGCATGGAGCATTGGCTGCCGCTGTTCCAGGACCGGATGGACACGCTGTTCGACTATCTGCAAGGAGCTTGCGTCGCGATCGAGCCGCAGGCCGAGGACGCCATCCGCGAGCGTTTCAAGCAGATCCTCGATTATTACCAGGCCCGCCGCGATGCGATGGAGCATCCGGGCGGCGGCGCCATCTATAAGCCGCTGCCGCCTGACAGGCTCTATTTGACCGAGGAGGAATGGGGCAAGCGCGAGAGCGGGATGCCGTTGGTGCGGCTGACGCAGTTTTCGGTGCCTGCTGATGGTACCAGCGTGGTCGATGCCGGCGCACGCAAGGGACGAGACTTCGCCCCGGAGCGCAACGATAACAAGGTCAATGTCTTCGAAGCCGTCGTCGCACATGTGCATGGGCTACTGACAAACCGCAAGAAGGTGGTCATCGCGCTCTGGACGGAGGGCTCGCGCGACCGCATGACCTCGATGCTGCGCGATCACAAGCTCACCCCCGTGACCAGCGTCAACAGCTGGCGCACGGTGCAGGCGACCCCGCGCAACGAGACCATGCTGGCCGTGCTCGGCCTCGAAAGCGGATTCGAGACCGACGAGATCGCTGTCATCAGCGAGCAGGATATCCTTGGCGATCGCCTGGTCCGACCGCGCAAGGCGAGCCGCAAGCTCGACAATTTCATCTCGGAGGTGACGAGCCTCGCCGCCGGCGATATCGTGGTCCATGTCGATCACGGCATCGGCCGCTTCATCGGCCTGCAGACGCTGGACGTCGCCGGCGCGCCCCATGACTGCCTCGAGCTGCATTATGCCGCCGAGACCAAGCTGTTCCTGCCGGTCGAGAACATCGAGCTGCTGTCGCGCTATGGCTCCGACCAGACCACGGTCGAACTTGATCGTCTCGGCGGTTCGGGCTGGCAGACGCGCAAGGCCAAGCTCAAGAACCGCATCCGTGAGATCGCGGGCGAGCTGATCAAGATCGCCGCCGAGCGCCACCTCCATGAGGCGCCGAAGCTGCCGGTGCAGCCGGGCCTCTACGACGAGTTCTGCGCGCGCTTCCCCTATGACGAGACCGAGGATCAGCTTGGTGCGATCGAGTCCACGCTGAAGGACCTCGAGCTCGGCCGTCCCATGGACCGGCTGATCTGCGGCGACGTCGGCTTCGGCAAGACCGAGGTGGCGCTGCGCGCCGCCTTCGCGGTGGCGCTCGAAGGCAAGCAGGTCGCGGTCGTGGTGCCGACCACGCTGCTCGCCCGTCAGCATCACAAGACGTTCACCGACCGTTTCAAGGGTTTCCCGGTCCAGGTCGCCCAGGCCTCCCGGCTGGTGCCCGCCAAGCAGCTCAATCTGGTCAAGAAGGGCCTCGCCGACGGCTCGGTCGACATCGTCGTCGGCACCCATGCGCTGCTCAGCAAGTCGATCAAGTTCCGGGATCTCGGCCTGCTGATCGTCGACGAGGAGCAGCATTTCGGCGTGACCCACAAGGAGCGGCTGAAGCAGCTCCGCGCCGAGGTGCACGTGCTGACGCTGTCGGCCACGCCGATTCCACGCACACTTCAATTGGCGCTCACCGGCGTGCGCGAGCTCTCGATCATTGCCTCGCCCCCGGTCGACCGCCTCGCGGTCCGCACCTTCGTCGCCCCGCACGACCCCTTGATGATCCGCGAGGCGCTGCTGCGCGAGCGCTATCGCGGCGGCCAGGCGTTCTACGTGGTGCCGCGCATCGACGACCTCGCCGAGGTCAGGGATTTCCTCGACAAGAACGTGCCGGAGATGAAGGTTGCGGTTGCGCACGGGCAGATGCCGCCCGCCGTGATCGAGGATATCATGACGGCGTTCTACGACGGCAAGTTCGATATCCTGCTGTCGACCACGATCGTGGAATCCGGCCTCGACATCCCCAACGCCAACACGCTGATCGTGCATCGCGCCGACATGTTCGGCCTTGCCCAACTGTATCAGCTCCGCGGCCGCGTCGGCCGGTCCAAGCTGCGGGCCTATGCGCTGTTCACGCTGCCGGCGCAGCAGAAGATCACGGCGCAGGCCGAGCGCCGGCTCACCGTGCTGCAATCGCTGGAGACGCTGGGCGCGGGCTTCCAGCTCGCCTCGCACGATCTCGACATCCGCGGCGCGGGCAATATCCTGGGCGAGCAGCAGTCCGGCCATATCAAGGAGGTCGGCTTCGAGCTCTATCAATCGATGCTGGAGGAGGCGATCGTCAACCTCAAGGCTGGCGTGTCCGAGCCCGCGGCCGACCGCTGGTCGCCGACGATCACCATCGGCATGCCCGTGCTGATTCCGGAGGATTATGTCGGCGATCTCTCGGTGCGGCTGTCACTCTACCGCCGGCTCGCCGACCTCGACAGCGAGGAGGAGATCGAGAACTTCGGCGCCGAGATGCGCGACCGGTTCGGCGTGTTGCCGGACGAGGTGCGCTATTTGTTCAAGGTCGCCGCGATCAAGGCGTTCTGCCGCCAAGCCAATGTCGGCAAGATCGACGCCGGTCCGAAGGGCGCCGTCATCGCCTTCCGCGACAATTCCTTCGCCCATCCCGACCGGCTGGTGAGCTTCATCCGCAGCCACGGCCAGGCCGCGAAGGTGCGGCCCGACATGAAGGTGGTGTTCCTGCAGGACTGGGAGACGCCGGAAGAGCGTCTTGCCGGCACCACCGAGATCATGCGCCAGCTGGCGCAGCTCGCGCAGAGCAAGAAGGCGGCGTAGAGGTTTCCGGAGGCGGCGCGAAACGACGCGCCGCACTCGGATCCCCGAACAGCGACATATGATCACTTGCGCAATGATCGAACAGTTGCTAGGTTCAGTCTATCGAGTTTCGGCCGAACGACTTGGCCTCGCCGCTGAAAAGCGCGCCTGACTGACGACCCTCCCTCCAGATCTCGACGACACCCACCGCGCTTCTGAGCGCGGCTAAACGTTTATCTATCTTAAAGGACGATCCCCATGACGACGGGAACTGTGAAGTGGTTTAACAGCCAAAAGGGCTTCGGATTCATTCAGCCGGACGAGGGCAGCCAGGATGTCTTCGTTCACATCAGCGCCGTTGAACGCGCCGGCATGAATACCCTCAACGAAGGGCAGAAGGTTTCTTTTGAAATCGTTGCAGATCGCAAGACCGGCAAGTCTGCTGCTGAAGATCTGCGCGCCGCATAGGCTGCCGCAATCCCAATGACGTTGCTTTGACCACGGATGTACTGGCAGAGCTTCGGATTTTGACCCGCGACCGTTTACCGGCCGCGGGTTTTTTGCGCCAGCGGCCGGCCCTCGCGAATGAGAATGCGAACGGTGCGTTTCGCGTAAAGCTTCCACATGTGAGCAGTCGAGCTCCGACGGCAGCGAGCGCTCGCGGATGATTACGACGCCGCCCGCGATGCCTCGGCCGACAGCCGCCCAAGCAGCGACCTTGCCGTATCCGAGGGCGACAGCGAATCCACCGAAACGACGGGATCGCTGCGCATCTCGTGCTTGCCGTTCGACGTGTGCCGCATCACCGCGGAGAGGCGGCGGGCGATCATGTGGGCGGTGCGGAAGTCGGTCTCCGCGAACACGACGACGACCGAGCCGTCCTTCTGCGCCACGCCAAAATCCATCTGCCGCATCAGCCGGCTGAGAATGCGCGCGGCATCGAGCTGGGCTCGGGAATTGCCGGGATCGAAGGCGAAGCGTGCGACCGAGAGGCCGCCGCCGCGGGCCAGCGTCTGCTCGACCGCCTTGGCAAAATCACGCGCAAAAGCTTCCGCCGTGAGCAGGCCGCTGCGCGGGTCGAGCCAGCCGCCGGCATCGATCGAGCGCAGCGTACGGCTCAGCTGGGCTTCCATGGCGTGCTGGCGGATCAGGGGCAGCGCGTTGGCGGCGACCTTCGCCGACTCACCGGGGATCAGTTCAAGATTGGGTAGGTCGTAAGTCTGCGTCAACTGATGCGCAGTGACGACCACGGGCAGGCTGCGGAAGCGGGTGTCCTCGGCGAGCACCGTGAGAAAGGCATCGGTCACGCGGGGGGTAAAACCTTCAGCGAGCACGACGCCGTCGAGGTCGCGGGTGTTGAGATGCTTGGCCGCTGCCTCGATCGAGAGCGCCCCGATGACGCCGACGCGCTCGCCGAGCGCGACGGAAAGCGCGGGGTAAGCCGCGCCGCGGCCGATCAGAAGCACCGTGGCATCGCGAACGGGATCAGCCTCCGGCAGCGCGACTTTGACCTCGGGCAGCCGGCGCAGCACCGTGGCGTGAAGGGTACGAATCCGTAGAGCGGCGCGAAGCCGCGCGATCAGGCGTTCGGAATGGCCGGCGCGCGAGGAAGAGAAGGGCAGGACGTTGTGCGGGAGCGCGCCCGCCGCATCCAATGCCACGAAGGGAAGGTAAGGGGATTGCTCTGCGATCTTGCTGGCGAGCGGCGCCAGATGCGGCTC
>NZ_JADPJF010000042.1:446940-459575 GCF_023073295.1 Bradyrhizobium sp. 23
GTACCTCTTCGACCGCGCGCGCAGCGCCGGCCCAGCCGGTGTCGATCACGGGAAAGAATCGCGCCTCGTCCAGCGCCGCAAGGAAGGTCGGCCGCTCGCCATTGGACACAAACAGGATCGGGCCGGCCTGGGACATCGAGAAACTCTGGTCACGCAACAGGTGCTGCGCAATCTAGTCCGGCCGCCTTAATGCAGCGTCAATGGAACGGTCGAAACTCCGCTTAGACCGGCCCGGAACGGTCGCGAAAAGCTTCGACCATCAGGGGGTTAAGCCCGAGTTCGCTGAGCGCCTCGCGGGCGCGGGCATTGTCCTGAGCCCGGCCCGCGAGCCGGTGACCGGAGAGCCGGTCAGGCAGCGCGGTCAGCAGGGCGCCCTGGCCGAGCCGGCGCGCCCATTCCTGCAGGTCGTTGGAGAGGAAGCGGTAGCCGCCGACGGCCATGATCCCGGAGGGCGGCGCGGTGATACAGATCGCGCCGCTGGGACGGTCGAGCCGCGCGGCGTAGCCGGTATCGACATAGTCGCGTGGCGGTTGCGCGATCAGGGTGTCGCCGACCGGCGGCGGCGGGGCGTAGGCCGCGATCGGCACCATCGGGCCGCGCAGCCCGAGCGTGCCCTTCGGCGTCAGCAGAATCTCGCCGGCGATCGACGAACCCGACTGCTCGCGCGGCGCGCCGTGCGGTCCCGGCATCACCGGCACCGGCATGCCGTCCTCGCCACGCCGGGCGCCGAACAATCCGGCCTCGCCGAACAGATAGACGTCCGTGAAAGGCGCATGCGGCGCAATCCATGCCTCGCTCGCCGACACCTGCTCGGGGGCGCGCCACAGGCCGATGACGTTGCGCAAGCTCGGCATCCGCGCCGCCAGCTCGGAATCGCCGAGCCGCTGGGCGAACTGTGCCGGTGCGATCAGCACGTCGCATTCGTGCGCATTGATCTGCTGCTCCAGCACGTCGTTCTCGAAGGGGTGATGCAGCGCCAGCGTGCCGCCGCACAGCAGCCACACCGCGAGCGAGGAGGCGAGCCCTGCGAACGACATCGGCGTGAACGCCGCCATCACGGTTGCGCCTTGCCTGATGTCGGCTTCCAGCGACATCGCGAGCCCCCCGGCGATCAGGCTGAAATGCGGCCGCGGCACCGGACGAAAGCCTTCCGCGGTGACGTCGAAGGAGATCATCGCCGCCTTGCGGCCATCCTGAATCACGGCGCGCGCTGTGCCGGGCGGACGGGCCTGCACGTCGTCGAGCGAGGCCATGCCTTCGGGCAGGTTGGTGCCGAAGCCGCAGACATGGCGAATCGAGAAGGCTTCCGCGGCCGCGTGCATGGCGAGATCGGCATAGCTGACGCCGTCGACCGTGCTCATGGTGACGATGGCGCGCGCCGCGGTACGATTGAGAGCGGCGGTCAGTTCGGCATGGCGCCAGAGCAGCGGCAGCACGGCGACGACAAGACCGGCGCGATGGGCGGCGAGAACGGTGAGCACGAACTCGACCGTATTCGGCAGTTGGATGGCGATGACGGAATTGGCCGGCAGGCCTGATTCGACGAAATAGGCGGACAGCGCCTCGATGGCGGTGTCAGCCTCGGCATAGCTCATCCGCCGCGGCTCGTGCCCGGTCACGCGGAACTTGTTCAGGGGGTCGAGCAGAGCGGTCGCGTGCGGCTGCCGCATCAGCGTGCGCTGAAACAGTGTGTCGAGCGTCGGCGATACGGCTGGCTGGTTCACGGCGTCACTTTGCTTGATGAGCTTGCGGCTGCCCCTTCGACCACCAGGTCTCCGGCAAATAGCCGGACAGCGAGGTGGCCTCTGGCCGTTCTATCCGATTCCAGCGCGCGATCCATTGCTCGGATACGTTAAACAGGGGGATTGTATAGAAACCGGAGATCAAAGCGCGGTCGAGCGCCCGCACCGCGGATACGAAATCCGTGTGTTCACGGGCTTCCAGCAGTGCGGCGATCATCGCATCGACCGCGGGATCCCGGGCCCCCATGTAGTTGCGGGTGCCCGGACTGTCGGCGGCAGCGCTCCCCCAGTAGAAATATTGCTCGTTGCCGGGCGACAGGGACTGGTCCCAGCGGTTCTGGATCATGTCGAATTCGTAGGCGAGCCGGCGCTGGTCGAACTGCACGGGATCGACCGATCGCACGCTGGGCTCGATGCCGGCGCGCCTGAGGTCGCGCTGAAAGGCAAGCGCGACGCGTTCCTGGTCGCGGGTCGTGACCAGGATCTCGAAGGTGAAGGGCGCCTTGGTCGCACGGTTGCGCAGCACGGTGCCGTCGAGATCGTAGCCGGCCTCCGACAACAGCTTCAGCGCCGCGCGCAGCGTGGTCCGGTCGCGGCCCGAACCGTCGGTCACCGGCAGGCGGTAGCTGCCGTCCATGATGTCAGGCGGGATCTGCGCGGCGAACGGATTGAGCAACTCGCGCTCGCGCGCATCCGCAGGCTTGCCATACGCTGAGAGGTCCGAGCCGGCAAAATAGCCGGCGACGCGCGAGTAGAGGTTGAAGAAGTAGTTGCGGTTCACCAGCTCGAAATCGAACAACAGCGTCAAGGCCTGGCGCACGCGGATGTCGGCGAATATGGGACGCCTCGTGTTGAACACCAGAAATTCGGAAGGTTGCGGCACGCCCGGCTTGAAGGTGTCGCGGATCACGTCGCCATTCTTCGCCGCGGGAAAGTCGTAGCCGTCGTGCCAGCGCAGCGGCTCGTGCTCGATGCGGAAATCATAGAGGCCGCGCTTGAAAGCTTCGAACTGGCCGTTGGCTTCGCGAAAATAGTCGAGCCTGATCTCCTCGAAATTGTAGAGCCCGCGATTGATGGCGAGGTCACGGCCCCAATAGTCGGGATTGCGGGTGAGCGTCACGCTGGCACCGGGCCTCACGGCGGTGACGCGATAGGGGCCGGAGCCGACCGGGCCCGACAGCGTCGTCTCCTCGAAAGCCGCGACGTCGACCGCATGTTTCGGCAGGATCGGCATCAGGCCGAGGATCAGCGGCAGTTCGCGGTCATTGGCTCCCGCAAGGTCGAAGCGGACGGTGAGGGGATCCGGCGCCTCGGCCCTTGCCACCTTGCCGTAATATTGCCGGTGGTTGGGGCGGCCGTGGTCGCGCAGCAACTGCCAGGAGAACAGCACGTCCTCGGCGCGGACCGGCTTGCCGTCGGAGAAGCGCGCGCGGGGATCGATGTGGAACGTGACAAAGCTGCGCTCGTCATCGGTCTCGACCGATCTGGCGAGCAGTCCGTAAAGCGTGAACGGCTCGTCATTGCCGCGCGCGAGCAGGCTCTCGACCACGTAGTTCCGGACCGGCTGCACGGCCAGTCCCTTGACGATGAAGGGATTGAGGCTGTCGAAGGTGCCGAGAACGCCCCAGGTCAGCCGGCCGCCCTTGGGGGCGTCAGGGTTGACGTAAGGCATGTGGGTGAAACCGGCAGGCATCGCCGGCTTGCCGTGCATGGCGATGGCGTGGGCTTCCTCGGCCTCTGCGCCGCTGGCCGGAAGCCCCAAGGAAAACGGGAGCCCCAAGGCGAAAGCCAGGACACAGAGGCGGACGCAAAGACCTTCAGGACGGCCCTCGAGAAGGCACTGGAACATGAACATGTGGACACGTTGATTCGAGGACCGCAGGCCTGAATCCTATCACAGGGATTTTCCCGGGGGCGCACGCCGACGCGCGGTCAAAGGCGCTTGTCGGCATTGATCTTTTCGTCGGCCACGTTAAGAAGGCACGCAATCGCGCAAGAGCGCCGAGCCCGTCACTTATCTGCCTCATTTGACGGGGAGAGAGCCGCGCCCAACGCGGCCAGGCTCGGTGCGTCGAAGCGGTTCGGGCACTTCCCGTTCAGAAAGGGTTTTCCGCAATGAATTTCCGTTACTTGGCCGCGTCCGTCCGGCCGCGCGGGCGACTTCTCGCCTTGTTGACGGCGACGGCGTTGGCCGTCCCGTTTGCCGCCGAGGCCCAGGCTCCCGCGCCAGCTCCGGGCACGCCCGCGCCCAAGGCGACCCCGAAGGCCGCTCCGAAGGCTGCCCCCAAGGCTCCGGCGCCGGCCGCTCAGGCACCGGCCCAGCCGGCACCCGCCCAGGGCGCTCCGGCGCAGGGCGCTCCAGCGCAGCAGGGCGCGGCCCAGCCGGCCGATCAGCAAATCCAGCTGATCTACGCCCCCTGGACCAAGTTCTGCCTCAAGGGCCAGGACGCCAATGCCAAGCAGGTCTGCTTCACCGGCAAGGACGGCCGTATCGAGTCGGGCCAGCCGGTCATCGCGGCCGTCATCATCGAGCCAGAAGGCGAGCCGAAAAAGATCCTGCGCGTGACGCTGCCGCTCGGCATGCAGTTGGTGCACGGCACCCGCATCATCGTGGACAACAATCCGCCGTTGCAGAGCCCGTATGTGATCTGCTTCCAGAACGGCTGCATGTCCGACTACGAAGCCACGCCCGAGTTCATCAACAACATGAAGAAGGGCCAGAACCTCGTTGTTCAGGCGATCAATGCCAACGGCGCACCGCTGACGCTGCCGCTGCCGCTCGCCGGCGAATTCCAGAAGGCCTATGACGGCCCGCCGACCGATCCGAAGGTGTTCGAGGAAACCCAGAGGAAGCTGCAGGAAGAGCTCCAGAAGAAGGCTGAAGAGCTGCAGAAGAAGCAGCAGCAAGCGCCTGGCGCCGCTCCGGCCGGACAGAAGTAATCAGGGATCAATCCCGCACATGAAAAAGGCGCTCGGTTCGAGCGCCTTTTTTGCTGGCCAGTTGATGGCTTCGAAACTCAGTTCAGCGAAGGATTGCGCGGGCGATAGCCGGTCTTGTCCTTGACGAAGATCTCGGCGACCTGGGAATGCCGGACCGGCTCGCCGGAATCGTCCGGCACGAGATTCTGCTCGGAGACATAGGCGACGTATTCCGACTCCGAGTTCTCCGCGAGCAGGTGATAGAACGGCTGGTCCTTGTGGGGCCGCACCTCCTCGGGGATCGACAGCCACCACTCTTCGGTGTTGTTGAATTCCGGATCGATGTCGAAGATCACGCCCCGGAACGAGAAGATCCGGTGGCGCACGACCTGTCCGATCTGGAATTTGGCGGTCCGCGCTTTAATCATTCCCCGTCGATAGACCAGGATTGTGGCCGATGCTAGTGCCCTGATCTGGAATTAACCCGCGGTTGCGGGGCAGATAGGCCCCCAATCTTCAGAAAACACTTCATCAATGGTCGATATCCTCAATCTGGCTCTACCATATTTCGGCTTGATCTTCGTTGGATTCGCCTGTGGCAAGGTCAAATCCCTGCCGGAATCGGGCCTCGCCTGGATGAACTTCTTCCTGCTCTATGTGTCGCTGCCGGCGCTGCTGTTTGCGATCATGTCGAAGACGCCGTTTTCGGAATTGAACAACCCGCCGTTCCTGGTCGCGACCACCCTGTCGACCGTTGCGGCGTTCACACTCGCGCTGGTCGTCGGCAAGGTTTTGGGCGGGCTGACGCTGCGCGAGGCGACGCTCGCCGGGCTCTCCGGCGGCTACGGCAATATCGGCTACATGGGACCGGGGCTGGCGCTCGCCGTGCTCGGGCCGAAGGCCTCCGCGCCGACTGCGCTGATCTTCTGCTGCGACAGCATCTTCCTGTTCACGATCGTGCCGTTGCTGATCGAGCTCTCCGACCGCGATCATCCCTCGATCGTGCATGCCTTCGGCGTCGTGCTGAAGCAGATCGTGCTCAACCCGCTGATCATGTCGGCCTGCTTTGGCGCGGCCTTCGCATCGCTGCATATCGAGATGCCCGTCGCACTCGATCGCACCATCACCTTCCTCCAGAACGCAGCCGCTCCGACCGCGCTGTTCGTGCTCGGCGTGACCGTGGCGCTCCGCCCGTTCGATCGGGTCCCGTGGGAAGTGCCGGGCGTGATCGCGATCAAGCTCCTGATCCATCCGCTTGCAGCTTTCGGCCTGATGCTGGCGCTCGGCCCGTTTGCGCAGCCCTGGGCCGCGACCGCCGTGCTGATGGCCTCGCTGCCGCCGGCGCTAAACGTGTTCGTCATCGCCCGGCAGAACGACGCCTGGATCGAGTCTGCCTCCGTCGCGGTGCTGCTCGGGACGTTTGCGTCCGTGGTCACGCTGACCAGCGTGATGTGGGCGATCCAGACTGGCCGGCTGGCGTTTCCTTGAGCGGCGGTTACTTCCGCCAAGTCGGCGTGAGCCCCTCGCGCATCGCAAAACGCCGGAGCGGGCCGATCGCGCCGAGCAGGTGCATGCCGACCGCGCGGACGGGCTGGAGTGGCAGGAAATCGTTGAGCAGCGAGCGGTTGGCGATGTCGATCGCAAAGGTCCGGCTCAGGATGTCCGGACGCCGCGCCCGGTCATAACGCTTGAGCACGTCTGCTGCGCCGGGATCTTGGCCTGATGCGATGGCCTCGCCTGCAAGCCTCGCAATGTCGGCGGCATCGCGGAGGCCGAGATTGAGACCCTGGGCGCCGATCGGGGGAACCACATGGGCGGCTTCGCCGACCAGCGCAATGCGGTCGCCGCCGAAGGATTTGGGACGTTCGATCGCCAGCGGGAACAGATGGCGGCCCGGCTCCACCGTCATGCGCCCGAGGATCGAATGCGACTGCTTCTCGATCGCGGCGGACAATTCCTCATCGCTCAGGCCGCGAAGCCGCTCGGCGTCCGCAGGCGCCGAGACCCAGACGACGCTGGAACGATCGCCGGGCAGGGGCACGAACACGCAAGGACCATGCGGGGTGTGGAACTCGGTCGAGACGTTGCGGTGGGGCCGCGCGTGCCCGACGTTGAAAGTCAGTGCCGTCTGGGTCAGCTCGCGCCGCGTCACCGCGATGCCGGAGGCTTCGCGGCACAGCGAATGCCGGCCGTCGGCCCCGACCACGAGGCGGGCCGAGAGAAATTGCGCAGCGGCCGTGCGGATCGCGACGTCATCGGCTTCGATGACGACAGTTTCGGCCTCGTCGTCGAAACGGACGACATCGAGCAGTTCGGCCGCGCGCGCTTCCAGCGCCAGCATCAGCGAGCGGTTGTCGATGTTGTAGCCGAAGGCATCGAGGCCGATTTCGTGGCAGGAGAACCGGACCTCCGGCGCACGAAACAGCCGGCCGGTGTCGTCGACGAGCCGCATGATTTCGAGCGCGGCCGCCTTGTCCTTGCAGCGCGGCCAGACGTCGAGGCTCTCCAGCAGATCGACGGAGGCACCGAGTAGCGCCGTGGTTCGATTGTCGGCATAAGGCATGCGACGCGCCACCAGCGCGGTCCGTGCGCCCGCCTGCGCCAATGCGATGGCGGCGCTCAGTCCCGCCGGTCCGCCGCCGATCACGGCCGCGTCAAAGAGTGTCGATGCATCTGTCATGGAACGACATTGGACATGCCCCGCGGCAAATTCAAGCCCACTCATATTTCCCTGATTTTATGACGAATTGTGCGACCAGGCGCCGCAATGGCTTATGTGCAAACCGGTGTCATTCTGATAGCAGAAGTCATGGACAGCCAAGAGGATTCCCTGAAGCCCAGGCCCGCGATCCGCGCCGCTGCCTTCTCGGTGCACATCTTCACCGCGTTCGGTGCGGCGATCGCGCTGCTGGCGATGCTTGAGGCCGTGCGTGAGCACTGGGCGGCGATGTTTCAATGGCTGGGCGTCGCCCTCATCATCGACGCGATCGACGGGCCGATCGCGCGCCGGCTCAACGTCAAGGACGTGCAGCCGAACTGGTCGGGCGACGTGCTCGACCTCGTGGTCGATTTCGTCACTTACGTCTTCGTGCCGGCCTATGCGATCGTGGCCAGCGGCTTGCTGCTGCCGGTCGCAGCTCCCCTGCTCGGCGTCGCCATCATCGTCACCAGCGCATTATATTTCGCCGATCTGCGCATGAAAGCGGACGACAATCATTTCCGCGGTTTTCCGGCGCTGTGGAATGCGGCGGCGTTCTATCTGTTTCTGCTGCACTGGCCGCCTCTGCTCTCGACGCTGCTAGTAGCGGCCCTGGTGGTGCTGACCTTCGTGCCGTTCCACGTGCTGCATCCGGTGCGCGTCGTGCGGCTGCGCTGGCTGACGATGTCGCTGATCGCCATCTGGGCTCTGCTCTCCTTCTACACGCTGCAGATGGACTTTCGCGTCGGCACCGGTGTGACTGTCGCGCTCTGCGCGATCGCGCTCTGGATCAGCTTCAGCGACGCATTGATACGGCTGACAAGATCCTTCGCATGATGCACCTGTTGACCAGCCCCGAAGCCTGGGCCGCGCTCCTCACCTTGACCGCGCTCGAGATCGTGCTCGGCATCGACAACGTCATCTTCCTGTCGGTGATCGTCTCGCGCATTCCCGAGAAGCAGGCGCACCGCGCCCGCCAGATCGGGCTCGCGCTGGCGCTGATCTTCCGCATCATCCTGCTCAGCCTCCTGGTCTGGCTGATCGGCCTGACCGCGCCGGTGTTTTCGTTTTCCGGTTACGGCTTCTCCTGGCGCGACCTCATCCTGATCGGCGGCGGTCTGTTCCTGATTGCGAAGGCGACGCACGAGATTCATGGCGAGGTCGAAGCCGATGACGGCGAGGGCGGCGAGAAGTCACCTCGTAACGCTTTCTTCTGGGTCATCGTCCAGATCGTGATCATCGACATCGTGTTCTCGCTGGACTCGATCATCACGGCGATCGGCATGGCGCAGGACCTCGAAATCATGATCGCGGCCGTCGTGATCGCCTGTCTCATCATGTACATTTCGGCCGGACCGGTGTCGCGGTTCGTCGCGGAGCATCCGACCACGAAAATGCTGGCTCTGGCCTTCCTGGTGCTGATCGGCGTCGCGCTGGTTGCGGACGGATTCCAATTCCACATCCCGCGCGGCTACATCTATTTCGCGATTGCGTTCTCGGCAGCGGTCGAGTTTTTCAACGTGCTAGCGAAACGCAACCGCAGGAAGACCGGCAAGCCGTCGGTCTAGGCGTTCCAGCCCGCGTCGAGTTGACAAGGCGGGCGCGATGTCTT
This sequence comes from Bradyrhizobium sp. 23, assembly GCF_023073295.1. Lineage (NCBI taxonomy): Bacteria > Pseudomonadati > Pseudomonadota > Alphaproteobacteria > Hyphomicrobiales > Nitrobacteraceae > Bradyrhizobium > Bradyrhizobium sp. 23. Next base: position 455,912 of record NZ_JADPJF010000042.1, read on the forward strand.
TCGCTGGCCCGCGAGAAAAGGAGGTCAGGTATGACCAAAGCCGTCCGTGTGCACAAGGTCGGAGGCCCCGAAGCCCTGGTCTATGAGAGCGTCGATGTTCCGGCGCCCGGGCCCGGCGAGGTGCGCATCGTCCAGCATGCCGTCGGCCTGAACTTCATCGACGTCTATTACCGCACCGGCCTCTACAAGGCGCCGGGGCTGCCCTTCATCGCCGGCAACGAAGCCTCGGGCGAGGTCGTCGCGGTCGGGCCGGGCGTGACGAATTTCCATCCCGGCGACCGCGTCGCCTACTACCACAATCTCGGCGCCTATACCGGGGAGCGCAACATCCCCTGGGAGCGGCTGGTCAAGCTGCCCGACCACATCACCCACGAGCAGGGCGCCGTGCTGATGCTGAAGGGGCTGACGGTGTGGTATCTCCTGCACAAGACCTTCAAGGTCGAGCCGCATCATCGCGTGCTGATCCATGCCGCGGCCGGCGGCATCGGCCTGCTTGCCTGCCAATGGGCGAGGGCCATGGGTGCCCACGTCATCGGCACCGTCGGCTCGCGCGAGAAGGCTGCGCTTGCCGAGGCCAATGGCTGCGACCATGTGATCCTCTACAACGAGGAAGACTTCGTTGCGCGCGTCAAACAGATCAGCCGCAACGAGGGCTGCGACGTGGTTTATGACGGTGTCGGCAAGGCGACGTTCCCGGGCTCGCTGTCCTGCCTGAAGCCGCGCGGGATGTTCGTCTCCTTCGGCAATGCCTCAGGCCCGGTGCCGCCGTTCTCGATCGCCGAGCTCAACACCCACGGCTCGCTGTTTGCGACCCGGCCCAAGCTCAACGACTATATCGGAACGCGCAAGGAGTTGCTGGAAGGCGCTGACACGCTGTTCGCCGCCGTCATCAACGGCAAGCTGCACGTGCCGATCAACCATGCCTACGCGCTCAAAGACGCCGCCAAGGCGCATATCGATCTCGAAAGCCGCAAGACCACGGGTGCGTCGATCTTGAAGCCGTAAAGAACGTCTTGCCGAAGTCGTCATGCCCGGGCGTGTCCCGGGCATCCACGCTCTTCGTGCCGCGCCTCAAGGCGTAGATGGCCGGGACAAGCCCGGCCATGACGGAGAAGAGAGCGGGCCGTCTACGCCACCCGCCGTGCCGCGCCGGCTCTGGTCAAGATCCCGTCGAGACAATCGATCATCTCGGCGATCTCGGCCCGCGTGACGTTCAGCGCCGGCATGAAGCGCAACGTGTCCACCTGCGGCGCGTTGAGGAGGACGCCGGCCTCGAACGCCTGCGCGACGATGCCGGGCGCGATCGGCAGCTTGAGGTCGAGCGCGAGCAGGAGCCCGCGACCTCGCACTTCCCCGAGCCCATGCCGCGCCGAGACCTTCTGCAGCTCGCTTTCGAGCAGCAGCCCGGTTTCGGTCGCCGTCTTCAGGAACTCCGGCTTGCTGACCTCGTCGAGCACCGCAAGCCCCGCCGCGCACATGATCGGGTTGCCGTTGAACGTGCCGCCCTGGTCGCCGTGCTCGAAGCAGGCCGCGCGTTCGGTCGCGAGCAGCGCCGCGAGCGGCACGCCGCCGCCGATGCCCTTGCCGAGCGTCATGATGTCGGGCGCGATGCCGGTGTGCTCGTAGTGGAAGAGCTTGCCGGTCCGGCCCATCCCGGTCTGGATCTCGTCGAAGATCAGGAGGAGGCCGTGCGCGTCGGTGAGGGCGCGCAACTCCTGCAAGAACTGATCGGTCGCCGGCCATACGCCTGATTCCCCCTGGATCGGCTCGATCATCACAGCGACGGAGTTGTCGTTGATCAGCTTTTCGACCGAGGCGATGTCGTTGAGCTTCGCCTTCTTGAAGCCGGCGACCTTTGGCTCGAACAGCGGCTCAAAGGCCTTCTTGCCCGAGGCCGACATCGTCGCCAAGGTGCGGCCGTGAAAGCCGCCTTCGAAGCTGATGATCTCGTACGCGCCACCTCGATGCAGGCTGCCATATTTGCGCGCGAGCTTGATCGCGCCCTCGTTGGCTTCCGCGCCGGAATTGGCAAAGAACACCTGGTCGAACGCGCTGTCTGCAACCAGCGCCTGCGCGAGCTTCAGGCTTGGCTCGTTGTAGAAGGCGGGGCTTGGCGTCAGCAGCCGCTTGGCCTGCACGGCAAGCGCGTTGGCGATCGCGGGCGGGGAGTGGCCGAGGCAGTTGACCGCCCAGCCCTGTACGAAATCGAGATAGCGCTTGCGGCTGTCGTCCCAGAGGTAGGAGCCGGCGCCGCGAACGAACACGGCCTTGGGCCGAGCGGTGATGTCCATCAACGCGTCATACGGATGGGTGGCGGTGGTCATGTCGAACTCCTCTGGAGGCGGGTGGAAAAGGGGGCGCGAAAAGCAAGAAGGCCGCACCTTGCGGGTGCGGCCTTCTCGAAAACCTACGCTGAATTCAGTGCTTCAGCGGCGTCGTCGGACATGGCGCACCCTCTCATCGTCGCGGAAGCGACGGCGGAGCATTTCGGTGCGCTGATGGGTCCGAGCGTTGATCATGGGGCGCGGCAATACATGCGAATGGCCGGGCTTGTCAAGCGCCGCCTTGCAGACCACACGCCCAGCGTGCATGGGGCAGGAGAGAGATGCGCGCCGGGAAACCATTACGTCTCTAGCGCGTTTGTGATCAGCGAACGCGAATTGGCTCGAACCGAACGCCTGACGGTTCGGACCAAGAGGGGCGGGACCAACCAGATAGTTTTAAGCCTTGTCCGACACGCCTTATTCGATCGACCTCGACAGCATTCGCGGCGCGTTTCCGCCGGGCATCGAGGCGCCGCCGCTGTTGCTGGACTTTGCCGGCTGGCTGAAGGGACGGCCCTGGGGCAGCGTCGGCTGCTTCTCGCTGCAGGGCCAGTTTTCCGATCAGGCGCCTATTGTTGACGGCAGTCCCTTGCGCGACCGGTTTTCGCTGTTCATGCGGCTGTCGGATGGCTCGGCTGTTGGCGGCTGGTATGGCGCGGGTCTCGACCGCGACAATCCGCCGATCGTGGGGCTTGGGTCCGAGGGCGATCACGAGCTGCTGGCGCCGAGCCTCGATGGTCTGCTGGCAAAACTGACATCACAGCAATTCGACAACGCTTGGAGCGATCTGAAGCCACATGACGAGGTCGAATGCCAGACGGTCGAACTCGCGCAGTGGCTGACAGGACGGCCGACCGGGGAGACGGCGGCGGCCGATAACCATCCCTCGGAGCTGCCCGACTTTCGCGGCTTCATGGAAAGATGGAGCCGGGAGCGCGAAGACTATTGGGCCAATCATCGCCTGATGGCCGAGCTCGGCTGGCGCCTGGCCGCGCATCTCCCCAAGGGCAAGAACGCCTGGGACAAGACGCATTTCGAGGTCGCGATCGTCGGCAAGCAGTACGAGGCGCGCGTCCTGTCGCGCGGGCCGCAGCCGTTCGAGGAAGCCGCCTCGATCGAATCCCTGCTGCGCGATCTGCGTGAGGAGATGCGCCGCGCACAGCCCGAGCTCGGGCTGTGGTACGCCATGAAATTCGGTCTCTATGCCGACGGCCGCGTCATGCCGAACTTCGAATATGATGTGCGCCCGACCATCGAGGGCGAGCCCGCGAAGCTGTCGGAGGCGCAAGCCGATCTTGCCCGCGCCCCGCGCCCGGAGCGCTGGGTGCCGAAATGGCTGG
>NZ_JADPJF010000042.1:459680-461021 GCF_023073295.1 Bradyrhizobium sp. 23
CTGCCGCCCAGCCGGCGCGCCGAAATCTTTGCACCTTCGATCCCCCTTGACTTAGAGCGCGCTCGAAGGGGTATCTGTACGTGCGTCAGTACGAGAACGGGCACACATGAAGATCGGCGACCTCGCAAAACGGACCGGCCTGTCGACGCACACGCTGCGCTATTATGAGCGCATCGGGCTGCTTCCATACGCCGACCGGGATCGCTCCGGCCAGCGCGACTTTGACGCATCGATCCTCACATGGATCGCATTCCTTGGGCGGCTCAAGACCACGGGAATGCCGATCCGGGACATGTTGCGTTACGCGGCGCTTCGGGATGAAGGCGACGCTACCGGCACAAGCCGGCGGCAGATTCTGGAAGTCCACCGGGAACAGGTACGCACGCAGATTGCCGAACTCCAGGAATGCCTGCTCGTCCTTGATACCAAGATCGCCGGCTATGCCAGCGACGAACAGAGGACGAAGGAAAATGACGCACGCCCAAACACAAGACGAAAGCCGCTTCGATCGCGGTCAGCGGGCCCTGTCACGTATTGACGGCAGTGCCGGCGAAAAGGTCGTCGCCTCACTCGCCGACATAGCTCCGGATTTCGCACGATACGTGATCGAGTTTCCGTTCGGCGACATTTACTGCCGCCCGGACCTCGGCCTGCGCGATCGAGAGATCGCCACGATCGCCGCGCTGACGGCGCTCGGAAATGCCGCGCCTCAGCTCAAAGTGCATCTCGAGGCGGGTCTGAACGTCGGCCTGTCTCGCGACGAGATCGTGGAGATCATGATGCAGATGGCCGTCTATGCGGGCTTCCCGGCGGCGCTGAACGGGCTGTTCGCAGCCAAGGAAGTGTTCGCCGCACGCGACGAACAGCAGGCGTCGGGAGAAGCGACATGACCTCGTAGTTCGGGCACGCCCAGCCTGAACGCCGGCTGGTGGAAAATGCCTAAGGCGCGCCGGTCTTGCCGGCGTGCCGCGACCGGAATCTCAGAATCCCGCGACGCTGCCGTGGAGGTCGTACTGGTCCGCGCGCTCGATCTTGGCGGTGACGATCTCGCCGACGCGCAAGGGGCGGCGGCTCGACAGGTAGACGGCGCCGTCGATCTCGGGCGCATCAGCCTTGGAGCGGCCCCTTGCGACGGTCGGGCCGACCTCGTCGATGATGATCTGCTGGCGCGTGCCGACCTTGCGCTTCAGCCTGCGCGCAGAGATTTTCTGCTGGCGCGCCATCAGTGCATTGTAGCGCTCCTGCTTGATCTCTTCCGGCACGGGGTTCTCGATCGCATTCGCCGTGGCGCCGGCGACCGGCTCGTACTTGAAGCAGCCGAGCCGATCGATCTCGGCTTCG
>NZ_JADPJF010000042.1:461091-469724 GCF_023073295.1 Bradyrhizobium sp. 23
CCAGCCAGTCGAGGAGATAGGCAAAGTCCGCATCGGTCTCGCCGGGGAAGCCGACGATGAAGGTCGAGCGCAAAGCGAGATCAGGACATTGCTCGCGCCAGCGCTTGATGCGCGCCAGCGTCTTGTCCTGCGCCGCCGGGCGCTTCATGGCCTTCAGTACTTCGGGGCTCGCATGCTGGAACGGGATGTCGAGATAGGGCAGCACCTTGCCCTCGTTCATCAGCGCGATGACCTCGTCGACATGCGGGTAGGGGTAGACATATTGCAGCCGGACCCAGGCGCCGAGCTCGCCGAGCTCGCGCGCGAGGTCGATGAATTTGGCGCGGACCTGGCGATCCTTCCACGGGCTCTCGGCGTATTTCAGATCGACGCCATAGGCCGAAGTGTCCTGCGAGATCACCAGCAGCTCTTTCACGCCGGCGTCGACCAGGCGCTCGGCCTCGCGCAGCACGTCGTTGGCCGGTCGCGAGACCAGGTCGCCGCGCAGCTTCGGGATGATGCAGAAGGTGCAGCGGTTGTTGCAGCCCTCGGAGATTTTCAGATAGGCGTAGTGCCGCGGCGTCAGCTTGATGCCTTGCGGCGGCACCAGATCGAGATGCGGATTGTGGGCGGGCGGCAGCGCGCGATGCACGGCGTCCAGCACGCTCTCATATTGCTGCGGGCCGGTGATGGAGAGCACGCCGGGATAGGCCTGCTCGATCTGCTCGGGTTCCGCCCCCATGCAACCGGTCACGATCACCTTGCCGTTCTCGGCCATGGCCTCGCCGATCGCCGAGAGCGATTCCTGCTTGGCGCTGTCGAGGAAGCCGCAGGTGTTGACGATGACGATGTCGGCCCCGTCATGCTTGCGGGCGAGCTCGTAGCCCTCGGCGCGCAGACGCGTGATGATGCGCTCGGAATCCACCAAAGCCTTGGGGCACCCGAGCGACACGAAGCTGACCTTCGGCGCAGCCGTCTGATCCATATCCAAATCTGCCTGATTGACAGGGTTGAGCTAGTCCCAATTGCCCATAATTACAACCCTTTGCATGGCTCGCGGGCATGCTATGGATGAATCACTGGTGGTGAGTGAGCAATGAGCGCCGAACAGTCGCCCAAAATCGTGATCGTCGACGAAAGCCCGATCCGGGCTGCGATCCTCGAAGAAGGGTTGCGGGAGGCCGGATTTACGCAGATCGTCCATATCCGCGAGATGCAGAGCCTGCTCGCCCGGATTTATGCGGTCGATCCCGACATCATCCTGATCGATCTGGAAAACCCCAGCCGCGACGTGCTGGAAGCGATGTTCCAGGTCAGCCGCGCCGTGAAGCGGCCGATCGCGATGTTCGTCGACCAGAGCGATTCATCCTCGATCCAGGCCTCGGTCGAGGCGGGGGTCTCCGCCTATATCGTCGACGGGCTGAGGAAGGAGCGCATCAAGCCGATCCTCGACCTCTGCGTGTCGCGCTTCAATGCCTTCGCAAAACTCCAGGAGGAACTGGAGCGTACCAAGTCGCAGCTCGAGGATCGCAAGGTCATCGAGAAGGCCAAGGGCATCCTGATGAAGGTGAAAGGCCTCACCGAGGACGAGGCCTATGTGCTGCTGCGCTCCACTGCGATGCGCGAGAAGAAGAAAATCGGCGAGATCGCCCAGTCGATCATCACCGCGTCGGAGATGCTGAAATGACCGCTCCCCTCCGCATCGGGTTCATTCCGCTGGTCGATGCCGCAGCGCTGATCGTTGCCGTCGACAAGGGATTTGCCGCGGCTGAAGGGCTCGAGGTCGAACTGGTCCGCGAGGTCTCCTGGTCCAACGTCCGCGACAAGCTCAATATCGGCTTGTTCGACGCCGCGCATCTGCTCGCTCCCGTCGCGATTGCGTCCTCGCTCGGGCTCGGCCACGTCAAGGTGCCGATCGCGGCGCCCTTCAATCTCGGCATCAACGGCAACGCGATCACGGTCTCGCCGGCGCTTCATACCGCGCTGATGGAGGAGATCGACGGCGACCGCTTCGATCCGCTCGCCACGGCAAAAGCGTTGGCGCGCGTGGTCACCAAGCGGCGCAAGGCTGGGGCCGATCCGTTGACCTTCGGCATGACCTTCCCGTTCTCGACCCACAATTATCAATTGCGGTTCTGGATGGCGGCGGCCGGCGTCGATCCCGACGAGGACGTGCGGCTGGTCGTGCTGCCGCCGCCCTATATGGTCGACAGTCTTGCCAATGGGCATGTCGATGCGTTCTGCGTCGGTGCGCCCTGGAATTCGATCGCGGTCGATCTCGGGATCGGCCACATCCTGCATTTCGTCTCCGACATCCTGGCCCATGCGGCGGAGAAGGTGCTGGCGCTCCGCCAGGTCTGGGCCGACAAGAATCCCGACGTGGTAGCCAGCCTGGTGCGCGCGGCGGTGAAAGCCGCCGAGTTCATCGAGCATCCCGAAAACCGGACCGAAGCGGCGCAGATCCTGGCGCAGCCGGAGCGGATCGGCGTCGATGCCGAAGTCATCCAGCGCACCCTCACGGGGCGCCTCAAGATTTCGCCGGACGGCACCTTTCGCGAAAGCGGCAGCTACCTCCTGGTGGGACGCGAGGAAGCAGGGCGCCCCGATCCGGTCCAGGCCGCCTGGCTCTATGCGCAGATGGTGCGCTGGGGGCAGACGACGCTGACGCCCGACGGCGTCAAGACGGCGATGGCCGTGTTCAGGCCCGATCTCTACGACGGCGCCCTCGGGCGCCGGCCGCCCGCCCAAGCCCCCGCGGCATTCGGCGCATTCGCCGGCCCCGCCTTCGATCCCGCCAATATTCGGGGGCATCTCGAGGCCTTCGAGGTGGGCCGCTGGAAGGTGTGATTCGGGTCTGCATCGTTTTTGAGCGCTGGAGATCCGAGTCTAAATTTTAGGCCGACTGCTCGAATTTCATAAGAGTTCCGGAGCCCAGAGTTCCCCGGCGCGCTCTTAATTACCTGATACCTCACACATTTTCATTTCATCGAAGCTGGCACGCAACTTGAATGTTGCAGTGCGGCCAGCCTGTCACAGATGCCTGCTGCGCCAGTCCCCAGCAACGAAGCTGTTCGGACCGCTGGGTGCGCAGCCGGCTCTCGAGCCAGCCGAGCTCCTCGCGGGTCGTGCACTTTCCGTCGATACCACCCAGGTGGCCGCAGGAGCTTCGTTACTGACCATGAAACTCGACACCGTCTCAGTCGACTTTACCGACGACCAGAAACGCTACCTTGAAGGCTTCACGACCGGTCTGCAGATCAGTCGCGTCGGTCGCGGTCTCGGCGGCGGCGCCGGCAAGGCGAACGCCGAGCCGACCGGTCCCGATGCCGTGCACATCAAGGCGCAGGACAAGGTGATCGCCGCGGGCAAGAAGCTCGCCGACCAGGAGAAGGTCAAGCGCGACGAGCATCCCTTCGATGCCTATCCGCGTCTCCGCCAGCAGGCGCTCGATAATACGCCGCCAAGCCCGGCGGACAATTTCCGCTGGCGCTATTACGGCATCTTCTACGTCGCGCCGACGCAGGACTCCTACATGTGCCGTCTGCGCATTCCGAACGGCATCATGAAGCACTGGCAACTGTCCGGCCTTGCCGACCTCGCCGATGAAACCTGCGGGCCCTACAGCCACGTCACGACGCGTGCCAATCTCCAGCTTCGCGAGATCCCGCCGAAGAACGCCGTGAAGCTGATCGAGGGCATACAGGATCTCGGCCTGTGCTCGCGCGGCTCCGGCGCCGACAACATCCGCAACGTGACGGGAACGCCGACGGCGGGCATCGATCCGCAGGAGCTGATCGACACGCGGCCTTATGCGCGCGAGTGGCACTACCACATCCTGAACGATCGCTCGTTGTATGGCTTGCCGCGCAAGTTCAACGTCGCCTTCGACGGCGCCGGCAAGATCGCGGTGCTCGAGGAGACCAACGACATCGCCTTCACGGCGTATGAGGTGAAGGATGGGTTCGGCGTCGAACCCGGGATCTGGTTCCGCCTCGGCCTCGGCGGCATCACCGGCCACAAGGACTTTGCGAAATATTCCGGCATCGTCGTCAAGCCTGAAGACGCTACCGCCGTTGCCGACGCCATCGTGCGCGTCTTCATCGAGCACGGCGACCGCACCAACCGCAACAAGGCGCGGTTGAAATACGTGCTCGACGCCATGGGCCATGACGGCTTTCTCAAGCTGGTCGAAGAGCGGCTGAAGACGCCGTTCACGCGCGTGACGGAAGAGGCGTTTGCGCCGCGGCCGGCCGCGGACCGCATGGCGCATATCGGCGTGCACAAGCAGAAGCAGGACGGCTTGAACTGGATCGGCGTGTCGCTGACGCTCGGCAAGATCAGCTGCGATCAGATGCGGGGTCTCGCCAAGGTGGCGCTGGACCTCGGTGACGGCGAGATCCGTCTGACCGTCTGGCAGAACCTGCTGATATCAGGGGTGCGTGACGAGAATGTCGAGCTTGCCGTTGCGGCGATCAAGCAGATCGGGCTCGCGGCCGAGGCCTCGCACATCCGCGCCGGCCTGATCGCCTGCACCGGCAATGCCGGTTGCCGCTTTGCCGCCTCCAACACCAAGCGTCACGCCGCCGAGATCGGCGAATGGTGCGAGCCGCGCGTCGAGATGGACAAGCCGGTCAACATCCACGTCACCGGCTGCCACCATTCCTGTGCCCAGCACTACATCAGCGACATCGGTCTGATCGGGGCGCGCGTGCCTGTCAACGAGGAGGACACGGTGGAGGGCTATCATCTCTTCACCGGCGGCGGGTTCGGTCCTGACGCCGACGTCGGTCAGGAGGTCTATCACGACCTCAAGGCCGAGGACGCGCCGAAGACGGTCGAAGGGCTGCTCAAGGCCTATATCGCCCATCGCTCGTCTCCTGACGAAACCTTCCTGTCCTTTGCGCGCCGCCACGACGGCGAGACGCTGCGCAAGCTTGCCGATGCCGAGGTGTCCTCATGAACCAGATCAGCCCTCCACCCAAACTCGACATTATTCCCACGAGCGCCCCGTTCTCCGACGCGCAACGCTCCTGGCTGAACGGCTTCTTTGCCGGGCTGCTGTCGCCTGAGGCGGCCACGCCGCTGTCGGCGGAGCAGGGCGCCGCGGTCATGCAGGCTGCTGACGGTGACGACGGTGAAGCGCCGTGGCACGACCAGACCATGCCGATCGCCGATCGGATGAAGCTCGCCGAAGGCCGTCCCGTGCGGCGCAAGATGATGGCGGCGATGGCGCAGCAGGATTGCGGGCAGTGCGGCTACAATTGCCACGACTATTCGGAGGCGATCGCGAGCCGCAGTGAAGCGCGCCTCAACCTCTGCGTCCCCGGTGGCAAGGAAACCGCACGGATGCTGAAGTCGTTGCACGAAGAGCTGGACAAGGCGCCGGCGGCAAAGCCGGCTGACAAGCAAGACGCGGTGGCGGCCCCCGCCGTGACCGTGACGATCGCCGAGCCCGGCCGCTCGCGGGACAACCCCGTTGCGGCGACCTTCCTGTCGCGCCGTCTTCTCAACAAGGGAAAGTCCGAGAAGGAAACCTATCACGTCGAGTTCGATCTCTCCGAGAGCAAACTCGACTACGTCGTCGGTGACAGTTTTGGCGTGTTCGCGCGGAACGAGCTCGGCCTCGTCGACCAGGTCATCGCGTTGCTCGGTGCCTCCCACACCACGAAGGTCAACGGCAAGACGCTGCGCGAGGTGCTGATCGACGACGTCTCGTTGTCGCCGGCGCCCGACACGCTATTCGAACTGCTCTCCTTCATCACCGGCGGCGCGCAGCGCGAGAAGGCGCGGGCGCTGGCACAGGGCGAGGATCCCGATGGCGATGCCGCAACGCTCGACGTCATGGCGGCGCTGCAGAAGTTCTCGGGCACGCGGCCGCATCCCGAAGCCTTCGTGGAGGCGCTCGAGCCGCTGCAGCCGCGGCTCTATTCGATCTCGTCCTCGCACAATGCGACGCCTGGAAAGCTGTCGCTGACGGTCGATTCCGTGCGCTACGTGATCGGCAAACGCAAGCGCATCGGCGTTGCCTCGACCTTCCTCGGCGAGCGCATCGCTGAGGGCGAGAAGCTCAAGGTCTATGTGCAGAAGGCGCACAATTTCGGCCTGCCGCAGGATCCGAAGACGCCGATCATCATGATCGGCCCCGGCACCGGCATTGCGCCGTTCCGCGCCTTCCTGTTCGACCGCAAGGCGACCGGTGCGCCTGGCAAGAACTGGCTGTTCTTCGGCCATCAGCGCAGCGATTGCGACTTCTTCTACCAGGAGGAGCTCAACGCGATGAAGACCTCGGGCCTGCTCACGCGTATGTCGCTGGCCTGGTCGCGCGACGGCGAGAAGAAGTTCTATGTGCAGGACCGCATGCGCGAGGTCGGCCGCGAGGTGTGGACGTGGCTCGCCGAGGGGGCGCATTTCTACATCTGCGGCGATGCCAAACGCATGGCCAAGGACGTCGAGCGTGCACTGGTCGATATCGTCGCCCAATTCGGGGCGCGTTCGACCGACGAAGCCGTCAGTTTTGTCGCAGAACTCAAGAAGACGGGCCGCTTCCAGGCTGACGTCTACTAGATGTCATCCTACGGTCATCCGAGCCGGTTCCAACTGGCTCGGATTTGAGCGAATAAGATTCTCGGAAGTGGCGGGCGAGGAGAATTTGCTCCTGCGATGCGGGGTTTTCAGAGAACCCGCATCGCTATTTCCGCCGGTCTCTTGCCCGCCACCCCGGTTGATCCTTCATAATCGTCCGAATGGGGCGTTGGAGATCGACCATGCGCGAACTATCGGCGGAAGCCAGGCTGCACTTCTACGCGCGCTCGCTCTCGCGGCGGACCGGTGCGAGCGTGCATCATGCCGCAATGTACAGCGCCTTCGCCGTCATCGCCGCGATCGTGTTCGGCACGCTGTCGGTACACCCGTTCTGATCACGCTCCGCGCTTGAACGGCGCGACCTCGATCCCTGCATCCTTCAAAGCCTGCCGCAGACCGCGCGCGATGTCGACGGCGCCCGGCGTATCGCCGTGGATGCAGACCGTGTCGGTGCGCATCTTGATGACCTTGCCGGTGACCGAGACCACCGCGCCGTCCTGCACCATGCGCACCACGCGGTCGGCGATGGCCTTGGCGTCATGCAGCACTGCACCGGGCTTCTTGCGCGAGACGAGATTGCCGTCGTCCTCATAGGCGCGGTCGGCGAACACCTCGTGCACCATCGGCAGATTGGCGGCTTCGCCGGCCTTCACCAGCTTGGAATTGGCGAGCACGACGAAAATCAGGCTCGGGTCGACCGCCTTGATGCCGGCGGCGATCGCCTTCGCCGTCATGTCGTCCTCGCAGGCGACGTTGGAGAGCGCGCCATGCGCCTTCACATGCGTTACCTTGTGGCCGGCCGCGGTCGCGATCGCCTGCAGCGCGCCGATCTGGTAGGCGACGAGGTTCTCGATCTCGGAGGCCTTCAGGCCCGCGATCGGATGGCGGCCGAAGCCGTGCAGGTCGCGATAGCCAGGATGCGCGCCGACCGAGACGCCGCGCGCCTTCGCCAGCTCGACCGTTCGGCGCATGATGTCGGGGTCGCCCGCGTGGAAGCCGCAGGCGACGTTGACCGAGCTCGCCAGCTCGATCATGGCGGCATCATTGCCCATCTCCCAAGCGCCAAAACCTTCGCCGAGATCGCAATTCAGATCGATCGTCTTCATGGGTTGCTCTCCGTCTCTGGTCGTCTTGTCGTTTACGGCTCGGCCGCGACCTGCCAGGTCCCGGCGTCGACGGCACTGACAGCATAGCCCGCGACGTTGGCATCGCTGAGCGCTTCGATGTTGAGCGCCACGGTGTCGGCAGAACGCAGGCGATCGGGCAGGTTGCGGATCAGCTGCGCAAATTTCTTCGCCTCGTCCTGCGCCTCGGCCATGCTGACCGCCTTGAAGCGGAACGCCGTTCCCGCTGAGGTCTGCGCGAGACGGCCGACGTCGGCCGTGATCACGGTCGCGATCTTCGGGTAGCCGCCGGAGGTGCCGCGATCCATCATCAGCGCGATCGGCGCGCCGTTGCCGGGCACCTGGATGCTGCCGTTGACCGTGCCGTCGGAGACGATGTTGTGGCCGTGCAGATGCTTGATCGCGGGACCTTCCAGCCGGTAGCCCATGCGATCGGAGGTCGCCGAGATCTTCCACTCGCTGTCGAGGAACAGCGCCTTGTTGGCGTCGTCGAACTCGTCGTCCTGCGGACCCAGCAGGACGCGGATCGGACCGCTCGACGGCTTCGGCAGTTCGATGCGCTGTTCCGGTGCACCGCTTGCGGCATCGACGCTGAATTCGTCGTCGGCCTGCAGCGGGCGCGGGTAGGGGCTGCCGAGACCGGCACGGGCGTTGACTGCGAGACTGCCGAACACCGGCTCGCCCTTGATCCCGCCTTCGATCGCCAGATAGGTGAACGCACCGCCGCGAGCAAAACCCAGCGTCAGCGTCTCGCCGTCTTTCAGCGTCACCGATGTGTCCGTGGCGACCGGACTGCCGGCGATGTCCGCATTGCGCGGCGCGCCTGAGATCGCGACGCGCACGGCACCGTCGCGCGCGGTGAACGCGGCGCCGAACGGGCCGACCTCGACAGCGGCTGCGAACGGTTCGTTGCCGACAAGCGTGTTCGCCGCCGCGAGCGACAGGCGG
>NZ_JADPJF010000042.1:469816-484806 GCF_023073295.1 Bradyrhizobium sp. 23
GCTCCGCTGACCGTCAGGCCATAGCGTTGCGCGCCATGGCGTCCGCCGTCCTGGACCGAGCTTGCCGGCCCGATGCTGGCGATCACGAGCCGGCTCATGCCACCACCTGCTCGGCAATGATCTCGCCGGCCTCGGCAGCGCGGTCCTGTTCCTCGAATGTCTTGTGGTCGATCGCGAAAAACGTCACGCGATCGCCGGGTTCGGTGAGGAAGGTCGGATTGCGGTGGAGCTGATAGGTCCGCACCGGCGTGCGGCCGAGCAGGTGCCAGCCGCTCGGGGCCGCCAGGCACTGGATTCCGGCCTGGATGCCGCCGATCGAGATCGTGCCGGCAGGCGTCAGCAGCCGTGGATTCTGCCGCCGCGACATCTGCAGGGATTTGTCGAGGCCGCTGAGATAGGACCAGCCCGGCGTGAAGCCGATCATGGCAACCTTGTAGTCGCCGGCGACGTGGCGCGCGACGATGTCGTCGGGTGTGGTGTTCAGCGCCTTCGCGACGTCCTCGAGGTCGATGCCGTGCTCGCCGCCATAGGCGACGGGAATTCGCCATCGGCGGGCCTTGGTGGCCGGCGGCAGCGGCTGGCTGGCGAGCGCGAGCAGCTTTTCGCCAAGTTCATCAAAGCCGATCTTGCCGGGATCGTAATGCACCAGCAGCGAGCGATAGGTCGGCACGGACTCGGTGATGCCATCGATCGGACTCGCTGCGAGCGCCTTGTCGAGCGCCAGCACGCGCTGGTTGGCGTCGTCGTCGATGGTACGGCTGAACTCGACCGTGACGGCGCTGTCGCCACTGGGCAGCAGGCGGGGCGGGGGAAGCGTCGCGGACATGGGCTGTCGAAATCGGGCTTCTGGAGATACGCGGGCTCGGCCTTGAGCTCCGCTTGTCCCTGCTTCGCGTAAATGCGCCCGCAAGTCCAATAAATTAATGCAGGGGAGGCGATAAACCCTTGTTATCGCGACGCATAACTGCGCTGCGGCCCTGCATGATTGGTATCCTATTGGCCCTTGACGCAAGGCCCGCACCCCGCAAGATGCGCGCGTTCTTTCCCGCCCATCCGGAGCTCGTCTGTTTCCATGTCGCTGTCCCCCGAAGCCCGCAAGACCCTCGCCGGCATCACCACTGCCACCATCACCACGGTCCTGCTGAAGAAGGGCCTGCGCAACATCTGGATGCGCGGCGCGCGTCCGCTGCGTCCGGGTCTGCCGCGCCTGGTGGGACCGGCCTTCACGCTGCGCTTCGTGCCGGCGCGGGAGGATCTGGCGACGCCGGAGTCATGGTCGTCGCCGATCTCGACCCGCACCGCGATCGAGGCAATGCCGGAGGGCTGCATCGCCGTGGTCGACGCCATGGGCATCACCGACGCCGGCATCTTTGGCGACATCCTATGCGCGCGCATGATGAAGCGCGGCGTCACCGCACTCGTCACCGACGGTGTCGTGCGTGACGTCGAGGGCGTGCTCGGCACCAACCTGCCGGTCTGGTGCGACGGCTATGCCGCGCCGCCGTCAGTCGCCGGTCTGACCTTCGTCGGCTGGGGCGAGCCGATCGGCTGCGGCGGCGTTGCGGTGTTCCCGAACGACATCGTTGTTGCCGACCAGGACGGCTGCGTGCTGATCCCGCAGGCGATGCTCGAACAAGTGCTCAACGAGGGTGTCGAGCAGGAGCGGATGGAAGCCTGGATCGTCAACGAGGTGAACAATGGCGCGGTGCTCCCGGGCCTCTATCCCATGAACGCCGAGACCAAGGCGCGCTACGCAGCAAGCAAGAAGTAATCGGGAAAGAAGCGAGGTAATCCCAATGGAGATCACTGTTGCAGGCACGCGGCTGACCCGCCGCGCGCCCAAGGAAAATTTCACCGGCACCGTCTGGCAGGACCCGGTGATCATGGCGCCCGCGCCGGCACGGCTGAACTGCTCGCGTGTCTCGTTCGAGCCTGGCGCACGCACCAACTGGCATCATCATCCGCTCGGGCAGACCCTCTACGTCATCTCCGGTGTCGGCCGCGTTCAGACCAAAGGCGGGCCCGTCAGGGAGATCCGTCCCGGCGACACCGTCTGGATTCCGCCGGGTGAGGTGCACTGGCACGGCGGATCGCCGACCAACGGCATGTGCCATATCGCCATGCAAGAAGCGCTCGACGGCGTCTATTCGACGTGGCTGGAGCCGGTGAGCGACGCGGAGTATGGGGCCGCGTTGGGCTAGCTCTCGTGCCCCGGACAAGACGCATCGCCCCGCGGCGATGCGTCGCCGATGGGCCCAAAACTTTTGACGGCATCAGGACTGCTGAGTCCCGGCTCTGCGCAGCAACGCTTCTCGTCGCTGCTTGTCCGGGGCACGACACCTTACATCCGCTCGGCGGTCCACGTTCCCGTGCACATGCTGCCGCGCCACGTGCCGGAGCCGGAGGTGCCGCTGAGGCGGCCGAAGCCGACGGCGCGCTTGATGCCGGTGCTCAAGGTGACATTGATGCTGCCGGCATCCGCGACGCGGCCCGACGCCGTCACCATTGCGCTGCTCGAGGCGATCTGACCGTTGTTGATGCCGATGGCGACGGTCGAGCCGTTGCCGCAGGTCTCGCTCGATGACGAGATGCGGACATTCCATGCGCCGTCGAATGTGCTGGCGCTGGCCTGCGCGGCCGGCAACGCGATGACTATGATTGTGGCGAAGAGAGCCTTGCGAAATCCGTTCATGACACGCCCCTAGGGTTGATTATGCGGGGATCGTGTCACGGACGCGGAACCGGCGATGTGAGGGCTGTCACGCGCGCGACGGGCTCTGTGATGTCGCGCACATCCCGGAAAGCGAGGGGTAAAAGCAAAAGGGCCCGCATTGCGGGCCCTTTGTCTCGGTCAGAGTGTCGCGGGAAGTCAGTTCACCCGCGTCCAGGTCTGGCCGCCGCAGAACATGCCGCCGAAGGCGCAGCCCTGCACGCGCAGGCGATCGGTGCCCTTCAGCGCGATGGTTGAATCGTAGGTCGAGCCGGAGTTCGGATCGAGGATCCGGCCGGACCATTTTGGGTCCTTGTTCTGGTCCTTGCCGGGCTTCATGTTGATCAGAACCTGCTCGCCATTCTGGTTCGATTTCGAATCGACCGAGTAGCCGCAGAGATTGCTGCCGCATTGCTCGATGCGGACCTTGCCTTCCTTCTCCTCGGTGAGCCAGACGCCGAGCGGTGAATTGAGGTCGCGCGTGGCCGCGGTTGCGGGAGCCGGCGGCGCGACGGCGGCCGACTGAACGGGAGCAGGCGCCGGGACAGGAGGCGGAGATGGCGCCGGCGGCGCGACTGCCACCGTCGGGGCAGCACTTGGGGTCGGCTGAGGCGGCGGCACAAGCGCCTCTTCGGCCGGAGCCTTGTTAGCCGTGGTGGCCGGAGGCGCTGGCGGGGCAGGAGGCGCCACGGCCACGGGGGCTTGGACGGGAGCTTGGACAGGGGCCTGCTCGGCCGCCGGCGGCGCCGTGACAGGTGTTGGGGCCGGCGCCGGATCGGCAGGCGGCTGCGGATCAGCCTTGGCCTGTTGCGGTGCCTGCGGGTCCGCTTTGGGAGCCCCCTTGGCATCGTTCTTGGCTTTCTTCGCCTTGCCCTGGCCGGTGTTGTCGTAGACGCCGGGGATTTGCACCGTGCCGCGGTCGGGATCAATGCGGATGGTGCGCCCGCCATAGTCGAAGGTGTACTGCGCCTGCGCAGCGGTGCTCGCCAAAAGGAATGCGGCCGTGGCCAACAGCTTCCTCATTTCGCATCTCCTGAAACAGGTGGTCCCCGCACCGACGCTTACGCCCCGGTTCGATCGCAAAAAGTGATCTAGATCACTGTCACCGTATGAGTCGTGGCTTCTGCGTTTCGGGTTCAATAACACCGGAGCCGGTCCAAAGTTTGGCCGGCACAAGCGACAGGAGGACGCGGCCCTAATCGAACCAGGCGGCGTAGATCTTCTTGTAGCTGCCGTCCTGCATCGAAATATGCAGCCATTGATCGACGAAGGCCTTCAGCGCCATGTCGCGCTGGAGCCAATAGGCCTTCTCGGAAAAATCGAACGGCTTGTCGGGATGCACCGCGCAGAGCACGCCTTGATGCTGCTTCTGCTGGTAGCGCGTCTCCGAGGCGTCGGTCATCATCAGGTCGGCATTGCCCTTGGCGATCTCGTCGAAGATCACGGTATTGTCCGGGAAGACGGTGATGTCGGCGTCCTTGATGTTGGCACGCGCGAAGCGCTCGTTGGTGCCGCCGGGATTGACGATCACGCGGGTGCCCTTCTTGTCGATGTCGGTGATGCTCTGGTATTTGCCGACATCGGCACAGCGCGCGATCGGCGTCTTGCCCTCGCGCATGATCGGCGTGGAGAAGAAGCCCTTCTTCTGCCGGTCGAGCGTGACCGAGACGCCGCCCATGGCGATGTCGAACTGATCGGCCTCGAAATCCTTCATCAGCTTCGGCCAGGTCGTCGGCACGAATTCGACCTTGACGCCGAGCGCCTTGCCGAGTGCCTCCGCCATGTCGACATCGAAGCCACTGAATTGCTGCGTCGTCTTGTCGAGATAGGTGAAGGGCTTGTAGTCGCCGGTCATGCCGACGCGCAAAGTGCCGCGCTTGACTATCTCGTCGAGGCGGGACGGCGCCGTCTGCTGTGCGTGGGCCGAAAGGTTTGCCAGCAGGACCACGGCCAAAGTCGCCAGAATTCGAATGGTCATTCGAACGATCATCTCTTTTCCACCCATGTCCAAGCTGTCATTGTGCAGCTCTCGAGGCCTGTCTTGAGGCCTGGATTTAGACCAGATGCCCGTCTCTGGCGAGGCGGAATTGAAGGGAATTTTGAAGTGACGATCTCAATGTATGACGCCTCGGTCGGACTCTTCGTGCCGTATCTGCGCAACCTCTCCGCACTGCTCGACAAGGGCGTTGCCTATGCCGAGGCCCGGAAGTTCAACCCGGCCGTCCTGCTCGGCATGCGCATGGCGCCCGACATGTACGATCTGGCGCAACAGATCGGCGAGGCCTGTCGCCACGCCACGGTCGCCGCGGCCTTGCTCGCCGACCGCGAGCCGGTGGCGCTGCCGGTGCTGGAGCACGACATGGCCGGGCTCCAGGCCCGCATCGCGACGTCAATCGAGTTCATCGAAAGCCTGCCGCGCGCAGAGATCAATGCTGCGGCGGAGCGGAATGTCTTCTTCAGGCTGAAGAACGGGACCGAGTTGCCCTTCACCGGGCGGACGCTGCTGCTGACCTTCAGCGTTCCGCAGTTCTTCTTTCACGTCACGACCGCCTACGACCTGTTGCGGCACGCAGGCGTCGAGCTCGTGAAGAAGGATTATCTCGGACGACGATAAGCCGAACCGGCATCCACTTCGCGCGAGAGCGCGCTAGGCTTCGCCCTTGCGCTCGTAATCGGCGAGCGAGCTGCGGCCGGCGATCTCGCTGCGCAGCTCTTCGAAGCGCCGATGCGCCTCGTCCTCATGCGCGTCGACGAAATGCACCGCGGCTTCGCCGGTCATCGGGCCGCTGACCACGGGCACGGACTGCTCGCCGATGGTCTCGTGGACGTAGAACTGGCCGTCATCGCCGCGATGGACCGTCCATTTCAGACGGATCGCCACCATCGGCCCGGGGCCGACCTTGCTGTAGCCGTCGGCGTCGGCGTGCTCCGGCACCAGCGGCTGCTCCTCGACCACCGGATGCTCGTCGACCATCGGGTGCTCGTCCGCGACCCCATGCTCACCAGCAACCACCATTTCAGTCACGGTGACAGTCTCGGTCTCGCGCACAGTCTCGGTCTCGCGCACGACGAGGACGGGTTCAGGATGCTCCAGGATGCTGGCGATGGTCGCCAACGCGTGGTCGGTCGGGTCGATCTCTGACAAGGGTCCATCCTCCAGCTCGACGCGGCCGGCAAGTCTGTCCCACTGCCGCCGCGGCCGGACCTATTACGCGGGTTTGATTAAGGCTGAGTGAGGGCTCGATCTGCACCAAAATGGGACTCATTCTGGCGTTCCGAAGGCGGCGGGTTGATCGCCCCGCCCAAGAGAACCGCCTAGCCCGGAGATGCGCTCAGCCCAGGACATCCTGATTGATGATGTTCTGCCGGATAGGATCGCCGTCCAGCACACTCAGGATGTTGCGCGCGGTCTGCTCGCTCATCCGGCTCACCGCCTCGACCGTCACGCCGGCGACGTGCGGCGCCATGATGACGTTGGGCAGCGCGAACAGCGCGTTGCTGACCGGTGGCGGCTCCGCCTCGAACACGTCGATGCCGGCACCGGCGAGCTTGCCCGAGACCAGCGCGTCGTACAGCGCCGCCTCCTTCACGATGCCGCCGCGTGCGGTGTTGATGAGGTAGGATTTCGGCTTCATCCGGCCGATCCGCGCCGCGTCGAACAGACCGACGGTCTCCGGCGTCTTCGGGCAGTGGATGGTGACGAAATCGGCGTGAGGCAGCGCGGCATCGAGGTCGGCGACCGGCTCGCAGCCTGCTGCCTTGATCTCTGCGGCTGCCTTGTAGGGATCATAGACCTGCACATTCATGTCCATCGCCAGGCAGCGCTTGGCGGTGCGGGTGCCGATGCGGCCGAAGCCGATGATGAGGACGGTCTTGCCGTAGAGATCGAACGGCAGCATGCCGAGACGGTCCGCCCATTTGCCGTCTTTCACGCAGGCGTGCATCTCCTGCGCGCGTTTTGCCAGTGTCAGCATCATGAACAGCGCCTGTTCGGCGACCGAGGGCGAGTTCGCGCTGCCGGCGACCATCAGCGGCACCTTGCGGCGGGAGAGGGCGGGGACGTCGACGGCGTCGTAACCGACGCCGATCCGGGTCACCACCTTCATGTCCTTCGAGGCTTCGAGCTCGGTCTCGCCGAAAGCGGTGGCGCCGAGCGCCACGCCATGGACCGGCGCGTGGCTCTTCAGCAAGGCCTCGAAATCCCTGGCGGAGATCAGGTTCGGAAACTCGATGAGCTCGATATCATCTCGCTGGGTGAGGAGGGCGCGCGCCCCTTGCGACAAAGTTTGCGTGACAAAGATTTTCTTCTTGTTGGTCGACATCGTCCCTACCTGCGCGAGTTTCTTGGCCGGCCGTCACAAGACGGCGCCGGTCGCCTCGTTTAGCAGGTGCATATTGTTGAGGTCCATCGCCAAACGTATGGGTGCTCCGTCCTTGGCGCCCGCATTGGGATCGACACGGCCGCAGACGGGCGTGCCTTCCAGTCCGAAATAGACCAGCGTCTCCATTCCCATCGGCTCGGTGACATCAAGCACGGTGTCGAAGGTCTCGACACCCGGCTCGAGATGCGCATGCGATTCCGTGAGATGTTCGGGACGGATGCCGAGCAACAGGTTTTCAGATCGGGGCAGCGCGCTGTAACGGGCGGCGCGGGCCGGCGGCAACGGGAATGAGATGCGATCCGTCAGGCGGACGTTGAGCTTGCCGCCAACGTCCTCGAGACGGCACGGAATGAAGTTCATCGCCGGCGAGCCAATGAAGCCCGCGACGAAGCGCGTCGCCGGCTTGTGGTAGAGCTCGTTCGGGGTGCCGATCTGCTCGATCCGACCCTTGTTCATCACCACGACGCGATCAGCCAGCGTCATCGCCTCGACCTGGTCGTGGGTGACGTAGACCGTCGTGGTGCGCACTTTCTGGTGCACCTTCTTGATCTCGATCCGCATCTGCACGCGCAGCTTGGCGTCGAGATTGGACAGCGGTTCGTCGAACAGGAAGACCTTTGGGTTGCGCACGATGGCCCGCCCCATGGCGACGCGCTGGCGCTGGCCGCCGGAGAGCTGCTTCGGCTTGCGGTCGATCAGGTCGGTGATGTCGAGGAGGCGGGCGGCTTCCGTCACCCGCGCCTTGATCTCGGCCTTGGGATAGTGCTTGAGCCGCAGCCCGAACGACATGTTCTCCGCGACCGTCATATGCGGGTAGAGCGCGTAGTTCTGGAACACCATCGCGATGTCGCGATCCTTCGGCGGCACGTCGTTGACGACGTCCCCGCCGATCATGATGTCGCCGTCGGTGATGTCCTCGAGTCCCGCGATCATCCGCAAGGTCGTCGACTTGCCGCAGCCGGAGGGGCCGACGAGCACGATGAACTCATGGTCTGAGATGTCGAGATCGATGCCGCGCACCGCCTCGACGTCGTCGTAACGCTTGACCACCTTCCGCAACGCAACCTCAGCCATAAGACATCAACCCTTTGTGGCGCCGGCGGTCAGGCCGGCAATGTAATAGTCCATCAGGAAGGCGTAGATGACCAGCGGCGGGGCAGCGCCAAGCAGCGCGCCGGTCATGATCTGCCCCCAGTTGAAGACGTCGCCCTTGATCAGCGTGGTGGTGATGCCGACCGGCAGCACGAGCTGGTCGATGGATGTCGTGAACACCAGCGGATAGAGGAACTGCGCCCAGGACACGGTGAAGGCGAAGATGGTCGCTGCGATCAGGCCAGGAAGGGCAACGGGAATGAAAATCCGCGTCAGGGTCTGGAGCCAGGAGGCGCCGTCGATGAGAGCCGCCTCGTCCAGCTCCTTCGGGATCGAGGCGAAATAACCGATCATGATCCAGGTGCAGAACGGCACGGTCAGCGTCGGATAGATGAACACCAGCACGTACCAGCGGTTGAGAAGGGTGATGCCGGTGACGTCCTGGACCACCGCGAGCATCTTGAACAAGGGAATGAACAGGAGGCTGTCCGGGATCAGATAGGTGAGAAAGACGCCGGTCGCGAGCGTCGCCGAGCCCCAGAACTTCATCCGCGCCAATGCAAACGCCGCCGGAATGCTGATCAGCATCGTCACGATCACGACCACGATCGAGATCATTGACGAATTCCAGAAGAATCGCAGGAACTGGTTCGAGGTCAGTAGCTCGACATAGTTCGAGAGGGTCGGATGAAATACCCACCACGGATTGGTGGCGGCCGAGATCTCCGCGCTGCTTTTGAGCGAAGTGATCAGCATGTAGATCGGCGGGATCAGGAAGAAGATCGCAAATAGCACCAGGAAAAAGTAGGACCAGCGCAGCGCCCAGGTGCGGTCGCGGCTCATGCTTCGAAGCTTGACCTTGCGTGTCGGTCCCGCCTTGTCGATTGCGAGCGTGCTCATCAGGCTTCGTTCCCACGTTTGTTGACATCGCGCAGGATGAAGACCGCTGCGACGGCGAGGATCGGCACCATGAACAGCGAGACGCAGGCGCCGAGCGGAATGTCGCTGCTCTGGATGCCGACCTGGAACGCCCAGGTGGCGAACAAATGCGTCCGGTCCAGCGGACCGCCGGAGGTGAGGATGCGCACGATGTCGAAATTGGCGAAAGTGACGATCAGCGAGAACAGCGTGGTGATGGCGATGATGTTGCGCATCATCGGCAAGGTGATGTGCCAGATCTTCTGCCACCAATTGGCGCCGTCGATCGCTGCGGCTTCGTAGAGCTGGTCGGGTACGGATTTCAGCGCGGCCAGGTACATGATCAGGAAGAACGGCGCGCCATACCAGACGTTGACCAGGATGACGGAGAAGCGCGCCCAGAAGGTGTCACCGAGCCACGGGATCGGACCGATGCCGAAGAACGACAGCGTATAGTTGAAGGCGCTGTAGGAGGGATCGAACAGCCACAGCCATGCCAGCGTGCTCATCGCCGGTGGGATCACCCAGGGCACCAGCAGCATGCCGCGCCATTTACGTTGCTTCTTGCCGGGAATGTTGTGGACGAAATGCGCGACGATGAAGCCGATCAGCGCCTTGAAGACCACGGCGGTAATCGCAAAAATGCAGGACTGTCTCACCACCATCCAGAACGTTTCGCGCTTGAACAGGAAGGTGAAGTTGCTGAGGCCGACGAACTTCGTCATCGCCTTGTTCAGCGTCGCCAGGTAGACCGAATAGAAGGCGGGATAGAGCACGAGCAGGGCGATCAGGAGGATCAGCGGCAGCGTCAGGAAGAACGCGACGGTCGATTTCCGTCCCATTGCATTGCGCAGGCTCGCCCGTTTGCGCGGGCTCGCAGCTCGAGCGGGACGGCCTTGCTCAACGACGACATCGGCCATGACGTTAGCCTCTTTTGCAGGACACGTAGCAGGACATGTAGGACGGCGAAGCCGGCGCAGCCGTCGGCTTCATTCGGCAAGCGGATCGAGCGAGTGTGCCTCGGCGGCTCACGCGCGAAGCGTGAACCGCCATGGCACAAGCCCGGCTCAGGTTCGCATGAAGCCTTCGCACTCGCCTTCGGCCCAGGCGAGCGCGGTTTCCAACTTCTCTCCTTGCGCAAAGCGCAGCGCCATCTTGGTCAGCGTCGCCTGGAAGTAGATCTGCTGGGCGATCTTCGGCGGCGCCGGAGACGCGGCGATCGACATCGTCTGCTGCTTGTAGGGATCCGGATAGTGGAAGAGCGTGCCCTTCGGCGGCCCTTCCTCGGCCCAGGTCTTGAACTTCGTCATGTTCGCGTAGGCCGGCAGATCGTACCCGCCGCTCGCCGCGACGAACTTCTCGATCGCCGCCGGCGAGGACAGGTGAACGAGCAAGCTCTTGGCCGCTTCCTTGTTCTTGCCAAAGGCCCAGACGCCCCAGAAGTACGGCAGGAAGGGCGCAAAACGTCCCTTCGGACCGGACGGGAAGCCGTGCGTCCAGCACTGTTCGGCGACTTGCGGTGCGTCGCGCTTGGCGACCGCCCAGGCACTCGGCGGATTCAGGATCATCGCCCCGCGGCCCGAGATCAGCCATTTGTTGTTGGAGGCATCGTCCCAGGACGGCGCGTCGGTGGGCAGGACGGCGATCAGCTTCTTGTAGAATTCGAGCGCCTGCCGCACTGCATCGGTCTTGACGGTGATATCGCCCTTGGCGTTGACGAGCTCGGCGCCGAACGACTGGAAGATCGCGCCGGCGGTGTCGACGCTGTCGGTGGTCTCGCCGAGACCGATGCCGAAGGGGAAGCCGGCCTTGTGGCAGGCCTCGGCCGCCTTCAGGAACGTCTCCATGGTCCAGTTGTCTGCTTTTGGCGGAGCGCCGACTGGATACATCTCCTGCACGTCGATGCCGGCGTGTTTCTTCATGAGATCTATGCGGGAGCAGGGGCCCTTGATCTGGCTTCCCGGCGTCGCGGGCACTGCGAGCCATTTGCCGCCCGACCGCCCGAGATATTTGACGGTGTCGTTCACCTCGCCGTTCTGCTTGATGAGCGGCTCCATGACGTCGTTGAGCGGTTCGAGATTCTCGGAATAGGCGTGCGGCCACCAGCTCGGCATCTGGAGAATGTCGTGACCGGACTTGGCCTGGGCTTCGGCCGCTGCCGTCAGCTCGATCTTCTTGTTGTTGCTGGTGATGTAGTCGATCGAGACTTCGACCTTCTCCTTCTCGCCCCATTCCTTGACGAGCGCGGTGGAGGCATCGTTGGCGCCGGGCACCCAGTGGTCCCAGAAGCCGATCGAGAGCTTGCCGGCGGCGTAAGCGCCTCGGACATAGGGCGCCGTGATCAGCGCCGCGGAGGACATTGCAGTGGCAGCCACAAATTGACGTCGCGTCAGTGTCTTGCGTGACATCTCGTTTCCTCGCTTGGGTGTTTTATTGTTCTGGCGTTCCTCTGAACTCTTCCGAGTTCTGCTTTTGATTTTCTTTTCGAAAGTTTCTTGTTCGACGTTTCTTGTTGATGCCGTCGGCTTCGAAGGCAAATTGGTAGCGCGATCAGATCATGATTGATTGCGTCTGTCGAGAAAACCGAACGGCTTGCGCCTAGAACTAACGTTGTGTCCGGGAACGCGGCAGCGCCCTCGACCTCATGCGCGGACCATGAACCACGGCCGGTTGTTTTGCGACGCACACTTGGCGCTGGCGCACCCGACCGACATGTGCGCAATTACGCCGCAGTTTCCAAGGAGCCTGCATAAGCACCTCGCGGCAAACACTTTTCGGGCGTGGATAGCATTTGTCGGCGCCTAGACCTCGAAGCGGTGAAAACGATAGAGTTGCAGCTGGCGGGTGGTTCTCATCCCCAAGAGCCTAATCAGATCGAGATGGAGACCAGAATGATCAACCCGGCGCCGCCCGCGCGGCTTTACCTGCGACGATGGTTCGCGCTGGGGTCCGTTTTCGTGTTGCTGCTCGGCGCAGCCGCGGTGGCGAACGCTCAAGGCCTGGTCAAAGGGGTTCAGGAAGGAGCGGCGGCCGGGAACAAGGCGGCGGGTCCGGTCGGCGGTGTGCTCGGCGGCGCGATCGGCGGTGTGGTCGGTGTGTTCACCGGCGTGCTCGGCGTTGGCAATAATGGCAATCAGGCGCCTGCCGCCAGAGATCCGAGCAAGGATGCAAGCAAGGATGCGGCCAAGGACGCCAAGCAGGGCGCCGGCAAGGACAAAGATGCCAAGAGCGCCAAGGCGGGCAAGGGCGCCAAGGCGAGCAAGGAGGCGAAGAACGCGCCGCAGGACAAGGATGTCACGGTCCTCACCCAGACCGGCGCGCCGCAATTGACCGCCGACCAGATCGTCACCAACAGCGACTCCTATATCGAGCGGATCAAGACCGAGCTGAACCTCACGCCCGAGCAGGAGAAGCACTGGTACGGTTTCTCGAGCGCCATGCACTACCTCGGGCATAACGGTGCCGAGCGGCTCAACCTGCGGGTTGCGCGCGCCAAGCGGGATCCTCCCGACGACATCGTCGAGCAGATGCGCAACGAGGCCCAATTCCTGATCGACCGCGCTGCCGACCAGCGCAATGTCGCCGACGCCGCCGAGCCCCTCTATTCGAGCCTCGATGACAAACAAAAGCAGGTGTTCGTGCAGGAGATGGTGCGGCTCAGCCACGAACGAGGATTGGATTGATCAAGTGGAATCGGATCGGGCGCGTCGAATTAACGGACCCCGCCACGAATTCGTGAATGCTCTTCGCAATTCGGTTATGATTAGCTTGGGAAGCTGATGGGCGGGGTTGATATGGCGGACGGACTCTCCGTTTTCCTGGTCGAAGACGAGACGTTGATCCGGATGATGATGACGGACATGGTGGAGGAACTCGGCCACCACGTCATCGCGGAAGCGGATAATGTTCGGGACGCCAGCGCTTTCGCCATGACCGCGCAGTACGATCTTGCGATCCTCGACATCAATCTCAAGGGCCTCTACGTCGATCCGGTCGCCGATCTGATCGAGCGTCGCGGGAAGCCGTTTTTGTTCGCCACGGGCTACGGTCCGGAGCTGCTGCCGTCCTTGCTCAGGCGCCGGCCGATCCTGCGCAAGCCGATTTCGATCGATCAGCTCAAGGCGATGATCGATTCGATGTTTCCGGAAGCGGCAGCGAAGACGCCGAACTGAGACCAAAATGAAAATGGCCGCCCATCAGGGGCGGCCATTTCGCGACGGAATTCGTCGCGGCTTCACATCAGGCCGGCGCCGAGATCGATGCCGCGCGCCATCAGGCCGAACGAGGCGACCAGGCCCGTGCAGCAAAACAGCAAGATGGTCTTGAACGAAGAAAACGAAGAATCGGCCAAACGCGTTTCGCTGGTGGCCGGCATCGCGGCGATCGAAATCATGCTCATGTTCATTCCCCCCTTTGTTGCCCCTGAATTGGATCAGGTGGGGAACTCCTAGAGCAAAAAGTTTGACGCGAGCTTTCGAGGGATCGTTAACGAAATCGCAATCGATACCGCATTTTCGGGCACTGGAGTGCGATCACGCGTTTCAGTGGCGCCCGTTCTTCAGCACCGTGGCGATGGTGTGGGCCGTCATGGCGGCGCGGTCCGAAGCGCGCTGGGCTGCGAGGCGGTCACGCGCCTTTTCCTCGATCAAGAGCTCGATCAGGGCCAGCCGCTTGCCCTCGTCGTCCGCCTCGAGCAGCAGGCGGTGATAGCGGTGATAGTCGAAACCCAGATCCTGCTTACGCATGTCACGCCCCCGCAACTACGCCACGCACAAGCTAGGATTGTTTCTCATCCGGGACGTGCGCGCAAGCACGATCCCGCGTCGCGCGCGCGTGCCGCGCAATCAGCTGTGCATGACTGGAACCCGCGGACGGAGGCGCGCGCCGTTTAAGGCTGGTTGTGCTCCGCGAACATCGTCAGGCCGAGGAAACTCGCATCAGGTTTCGTGACCAGTCTGGTCGGGATGTCGCGCAGATAGTCCTGGAAGCGTCCCTTGGCTTCGAAGCGCGCCCGGAATGCGGAGGCTGCGAGGAAGTCAGGAAAGCGCGGCACGATTCCGCCGGCGATATAAACGCCGCCGCGTGCGCCGAAGGTCACCGCGAGATTGCCCGCGACCGAGCCGAGGATGGCGCAAAACATCTCCAGCGTCTTGCGGCTGAGCTCGCAACTGCCTTCCAGGGCGGCCTTCGTGATGGCGGCAGCATCGCGATGCGGCACCTGAGCGCCTTCCACCTCGGCCAGCGCCTCGTACAGGCTTTGCAGGCCCGAACCGGACAACGCGCCACGCTCGATGGAGACATGGCCGAGGCGTCGGCGCATGCACGCGATCACGCGTTCCTCGCGCTCGTCCTCCGCCGGCAGGGTCGCGTGGCCTGCCTCGGTGACGACGGCCAGCCGTGAGCCGTGGCGCTCGACCAGGCAGGACACGCCAAAGCCGGTTCCAGGGCCAACCACCAGCAACGG
Organism: Bradyrhizobium sp. 23; assembly: GCF_023073295.1. Taxonomy (NCBI): domain Bacteria; kingdom Pseudomonadati; phylum Pseudomonadota; class Alphaproteobacteria; order Hyphomicrobiales; family Nitrobacteraceae; genus Bradyrhizobium; species Bradyrhizobium sp. 23. The sequence continues at coordinate 484,383 of NZ_JADPJF010000042.1, forward strand.
CTCTTCGGGAAGGCCATCCTGTCCGCCGAGCGGGATCAGGTCGGCGGGCTGCAGGGCGGGCAGGGACCAGGCCACCACCTCGAAATCGTTAAGAACATGGACGCTGTCGAAGCCGAGGGCCGGCTGAAGCTCGTTGCCGTCGATGACCCATGGGCTGTTGGTCATGACGCAGCGGTTGTTGGTCACCGGTCCTGCGACGGCCAGCACGGCCCTTGGGGGCGGTTGGCCGTGGCAGCGACGCGCGAGAACATCGGCAATGGCTTCCCGGACGGTCGGGAAGTCTGCCACTTTGACGTAGTCGATCGGTCCGGTCTGATCGCCCTGACTGAGCGCGAAGCGCGCATTGGTGCCGCCGATATCGGCGAGAAGAATCTGTCCTGTCTTGCCGATGGTCATGTGCGTATGGCTGCCGCAGCCTTTCCGG
>NZ_JADPJF010000042.1:484880-490859 GCF_023073295.1 Bradyrhizobium sp. 23
CGGGAACCGCTTCCTCCGCTCTATCCGATCGCAAGACGCGAACGGCTGTCAGAATCCGTCCCCGGGTGGATCTAGTCAACACGCATCAGCCCAAACCGTTGCATCCCGGGACCGACGGGGCGCATTCGCGCAGATCGCCGCACCTTCTCGTTGGTTGCGAAGCAGCCCGGGAAGATCGACACTGCAGACGTGCCTTCGGCGCCGCTCGCGCGGATGGCCTGGAATGGACCTTGCGATGAAGATTTCCGACCGCGACGTGCTGCTGGTCATCGACGTGCAGAACGATTTTTGCACGGGCGGGGCGCTCGCCGTGCCCGGCGGCGAGAAGGTCGTCCCCGCCATCAATCGGATCGCCCAAAAATTCGCCAATGTGGTGCTGACCCAGGACTGGCATCCCCGCGATCATGTCTCCTTTGCGCCGAACCATGCGGGCAAACAGCCGTTCCAGACCATCGTGCTCGACTACGGCGTCCAGGTGCTGTGGCCGAGCCATTGCGTGCAGGGCACCGCATGCGCCGAATTTCATCGCGATCTCGACGTCACCCGCGCAAATCTGGTGGTGCGGAAGGGATTTCGGCGCGGCATCGATTCCTATTCGGCGCTGTTCGAGAACGACAGGACAACGCCGACCGGCCTGCTCGGATATTTGCGCGAACGCGAGTTGAACACCGTCTTCGTCGCCGGCCTCGCGTTCGACTTCTGCGTTCGCTTCTCGGCGGACGATGCCCGCAAGGCCGGGTTCGAGGTCGCCGTCATCGAGGACGCCTGCCGCGGCATCGATCTCGACGGCTCGGTGGCCGCGACCCATCAGAGTTTTCGCGAGCGCGGTATTTCGCTCGTCAGCTTCGAGGCCTTCCTGTGAGGACCGTGGGATAGCCATGGCGGAGAAGACCGGCAAACAGCTGCGCGCACCGGAGCCGGTCCCGGATGACCCGCTGCTGTGGCCGTTCGCTGCGGCGCGGATTGCCATGGACGCCTGCTTTGGATGGCTCGAGCGCGGCCCGTCGGAGCTGGCCGACAGCAGCCTGCCTTGGACCACGCCCAACTCCGTCGCGCTGGAGCTTGCGACCATGCGCCTGCGTAATTGCGCGCGGACGGGGGCCGGCCAGCCGGCACTGGTCTGCGCGCCCTATGCGCTGCACCGGGCCCTGATCGCCGACTTCGCGCCCGGCCACAGCGTTGTGCAGTCCCTGCAAAATGGCGGCATCGACCGGGTCTATCTCACCGACTGGCGCTCGGCCGCACCCGACATGCGCTATCTCTCGATCGACAGCTATCTCGGTGATCTCAACGTCGCCATCGACGAAATCGGCGCGCCGGTCGATCTCGTCGGCCTGTGCCAGGGTGGCTGGCTCTCGCTGCTCTATGCGGCGCGCTTTCCCGCCAAGGTGCGGCGGCTGGTACTGGCTGGCGCGCCCGTCGACCTCTCCATTGACTCCAGGCTGTCGCAGCTCGCCCGCAACGCGCCGGAGATGGTCTACGACCAGCTCGTCGCCCGCGGCGGCGGCAATGTCAGCGGCGAAGAGATGCTGCGGCTCTGGTCGAAGGCACCGAGCCGCGACGACATCGCGACGGCGCTGCAGAGCGACCTCTCCGGCGAGGACGGTGCGGCGCTGCTGGCACGCTTCGAGCGCTGGAATGCCGAGCCCCTCAATCTGCCCGGCACCTACTATCTCGAGATCGTCAACTGGATTTTCCGGGAGAACCGGATCGCGCGCGGCCAGTTCACGGCACTCGGCCGCGGGATTGATCTGAAGGACGTCAAGGCGCCGGTCTTCCTTTTGGCCGGACTCGATGACGACGTCGTGCCGGCTGCGCAGGCGCTCGCCACCGCCGGCTTGCTCGGCACACCGCCGGCGTTCATTGCGGCGGCCTCCCAGCCCAGCAACCATCTTGGCCTGTTCATGGGCGCGCGGACCCACGCCCATGCCTGGCCCCGGATCGCCGAGTGGCTGCGCGACGATCTGCCCGGCATGCTGGCGCGCAGAGCCTGAGACTGCCTCAAGGGCACGGCCGGGCAGCGAAGCTGCAAATCCGTTATGCATGCCGTTGAATGGCCTGCACGGGGCCATGTCGATGGGTTAAATGGAGTCCAGAGCCGGCGGAGGCCGGTCGCGACGAGACAAAGGGACTGTGCTCGATGAGTTTCCACTCGATCTATGCCCACGGATTTGCGCGCGTGGCGGCCTGCGTCACCACCTCTCATGTGGCTGATCCCACGGCCAACGCAGCTGCGGTTCTGGCGGCGGCGAAGGACTGCCACGCGCAGTCGGTGGCGGCTGCCGTGTTCCCCGAGCTCTGCCTGTCCGGCTATGCAATCGAAGATCTCGTGAAGCAGGATCCGCTGCTCGATGCGGTCGAGCGCGGGCTTGTGGCCATCGTCGAGGCATCCTCGTCCCTGATGACCGTCCTGATCGTTGGCGCGCCGCTGCGCTTTGGCAATCGGATCTACAATTGCGCGGTCGTCATCCATCGCGGCAAGATCCTCGGCGTGGTGCCCAAGAGCTACCTGCCGACCTATCGCGAATTCTACGAGGGGCGGCATTTCGCCTCCGGCGCCGGCATCGTCGGAGAGATGGTCGCCTTTGGCGGGCTGCATGCCCCGTTCGGCGTCGACCTCCTGTTCGCAGCCGAGGACGTTCCGGGCCTGACCATCGGCGTCGAGATCTGCGAGGACATGTGGATCCCGGTAACGCCGGCCTCCGAGCTCGCGCTTGCGGGCGCGAGCGTGCTGATCAATCTCTCGGGCAGCCCGATCACGATCGGCCGCGCCCGCTCGCGCGCGCTCTTGTGCCAATCGACGTCGGCCCGCTGCCTCGCGGCTTACGTCTATTCCGCGGCCGGGGCAGGAGAATCGACCACGGATTTGGCCTGGGACGGCCAGACCTCGATCTACGAGAACGGCGTGCTGCTGGCCGAGGGCGAGCGGTTCCGCCAGGGCGGCCAGATCACGCTGGCCGACGTCGATCTCGACCTGCTCAGGCAGGAACGCGCGCTGATGGGTACGTTCGACGACAATCGCCGGCAGCGCGAAGCCTTCTTCCGAAAAGTCGGCTTCGCCCTGAAGGCGCCGGCCGCCGATATCGGCTTCCTGCGCAAGGTCGAGCGCTTTCCGTTCGTGCCGAGCGACGAGAGCCTGCTCGAGCAGGACTGCTATGAGGCCTACAACATTCAGGTCGCGGGCCTCGTCCAGCGCATGCGTGCGACCGGTACCAAGCGCGTCGTTATCGGCGTCTCGGGCGGACTCGATTCCACCCATGCTTTGATCGTCGCCGCTAAGGCCGTCGACCTTCTTGGCCTGCCGCGAGAGAACATTCTCGCCTACACCATGCCGGGCTTTGCCACCGGCAGCGACAGCAAGACCAATGGGCTGGCGCTGATGAAGGCGTTGCAGACGAGTTGGCAGGAGCTCGACATTCGCACCACGGCGACGCAGATGTTGAAGGACATCGGCCATCCCTTCGGCAAGGGCGAGAAGGTCTATGACGTCACATTCGAGAATGTGCAGGCGGGTCTGCGCACGGACTATCTGTTCCGGCTCGCCAACCATCATGGCGGCCTCGTGATTGGCACCGGCGATCTCTCCGAACTCGCGCTGGGCTGGTGCACCTATGGCGTCGGCGATCAGATGGCGCACTATAACGTCAACGCCGGGGTGCCGAAGACGCTGATCCAGCATCTGATCCGCTGGGTGATTGCCTCCAAGCAGTTCACCGACGACGTCAACCAAACGCTTGGATCGATCCTGTCGGCCGAAATCTCGCCGGAGCTGGTTCCGGCTGAGCCCGGCGAGAAGCCGCAGAGCACGGAAGCTTCGGTCGGCCCCTACGAGCTCCAGGATTTCAACCTGTTCTACACGCTGCGGTTCGGCATGCGGCCGTCCAAGATCGCCTTTATGGCGCTGCAGGCCTGGAAAGACGTTGCCCAGGGCGAGTGGCCGCCGGCATTTCCGACCGACAAGCGCAAGGCCTACGATCTCAAGGAAATACGCCGCTGGCTGGAGGTGTTCTTGCGCCGCTTCTTCGCTTTCAGCCAGTTCAAGCGCTCGGCGATGCCGAACGGACCCAAGGTTTCGGCCGGCGGCTCGTTGTCGCCGCGCGGCGACTGGCGTGCGCCGTCGGATTCGAGCGCTGCGGCGTGGCTTGAAGATCTCGAGCGGAATGTGCCGGTTTGAACGGGAGATGAGCGATGTCGGCCGGCGATGGGCTCGAGCAGGGCGGCAACCCACAGAAGGTCCTCAACGGCCTCTACATCTTTGAGATCGAGATGCGCGACGGCAAGCGCGGCCAGGCCAAAGGCGTCGTCGTGCTCTGCGATGGCCGCATCATGGGCGGCGACAGCTATTTCTACTACACCGGCAGCTACACCTTCCGGAACGGGAAATGGCGTGGCGACATGACCGTCAATCAGCACACCGAGGCCGTCGGCAAGCCGCTCGCGTTCGGCGGCAGGGAAGTGACCTGCGGCTTTTCCGGCGACTATTCCGCCGACGGCGCCGAAGTCGAAGGCATGGCGCTGGTTGGCAAGACCAGCGTGACATTCACGGCGCGGCTCACGCTGAAGGACCCGATGTGAGACCCGCGTGATCAGCCCTCGTTCCTGATCAGGAACCTTCGCACCCACAGAACGTTCGCGTCTGTTGTTGCGAATTTTCCAGGAGAGGGACCATGCGCAAGCACTTGATGTTATCGACCGCGGCTATCGGACTGATGCTTGCTTCCGGCTTCGCCTACGCCCAGGCGCCCGGTGAGCGAAGGGACGAGCCGAGACGGACCGAGGAGCCGGCGAAAGGTGCCGGGCCGCAACGCGGCGGCGCCCAAGAACGGGTTCAAGAGCGCGCGCAGGGCGCCCAGGAGCGATTGCAGGGTGCGGGCCGCGAGGAGAAGGGCGGCGCTGCCAAGCAGGACGCGAGTGACGACAAGCGCCAGCCGGCCAGTTCTGCCGAGCGCAACCAGCCGAAGTCGAAGGATCAGGCCCAGGAATCTCGTGAGCCTTCGCGCGATCGCAACCGTGAGGCGGAGAGCCCGAAACCGGGACGCGACGGCAAGAACAGCGCCGAGACGAAGCAGGACAAGTCCGCGCCGCAGAAATCAACGGCCGAGTCCGAGAAGTCCAAGTCCGGCACGTCTGGCCAGCAGAACGAGCGCACGGGAGCTGCGGCCAACCAGAACGAGCGCAACCAGACCCAGCCGCCGCGCAACGCGGCCGAGCAGCAGCAGCCGGCGCAACAGAACAACCGACCGGCCACAGCGACCGACACGAACCGGACGGCCCCGACCAACAATGCGCAGACCGCGCCTGCCACTTCAGGCACGCAGACCAATCAAGCCAATCAGACGCCCCAGACCAACACGCAGGCCAATCAGCAGACTCAGGTGCCGTCCGAGAAGCAGGTGCGGATCTCCGAAACGGTGAGCCGCGCACGCCTGGCGGAGCCGGAGCGTAATCTGAACATCTCGATCCGGGTCGGTGAAACCATTCCCTCGCGCGTGCGCCTCCACAGGCTTCCGCCCGAGATCGTCGCGATCGAGCCCGAGTATCGGGACTACGAATATTTTTCGACGGGCGACGACGTCGTCATTGTGGAGCCGCGGACGCATCGCATCGTCAGCCAGGTGCCCCGCGACCCCTCACGAGCCCGCGCCCAGATGAGCGGCGGCACCTCATCGAGCATGGCGGCCGCCGGGGGCAGCAATGTGAACTGCCAGATCATGCGGCGTGACGCCTCGGGTAATGTGGCCCAGGCAGAACCCTCGACCGTGGGCTCGACCGCGCGAACGGACTCCCTGAGCGTGACTGTCCAGATGCCCGGCGGCGGCTCATCCGCGCCGATCGCCCTCGGCGCTCCCGCGGGCAACATCGTGGTCGCGACGCAAGGGCAGGGCGACTGCACGGTGACGATCGAGCCGCAGACACGCTAGCGCCGTGTCGGCATAACGACGCCAAAACGACTTCGCGCCGCACGGCTGATCAAGCCGG
>NZ_JADPJF010000042.1:490947-491362 GCF_023073295.1 Bradyrhizobium sp. 23
CGAAATCACGTTCAAAATAGAAAGTCCCGAGGTCCGGAGTGCCTAGGAGTCCGGACCTCGTAACCTTGCCCCAGCCTTTGATCCCCCCGCCCCATGTGGTCCCCCAACCCCGTGGTGCGCGATCAGAGGGTGATGCCCTTGGAAGGCCGCCGATCGATGTCCCGCGATGTACGCGACATCGGAATAGGATTCCATTCCGGATCACTACGGATTTCATCGCGCTTGAATTTTCGCGGTGCATGCGCCTGCACGCGCGGTTGCCTGAAACCAATGCAAGCGCGCGAGCGCATGTGGCCCTGATCATGCCGGCACCGGCGACCACCATCGTCGTGACCACGCTGCCGGTCTCCGTGATCGGCGACTGGCTCGATCCCGAACTGCAATAATTCCGTCATGGCCGGGCTTGTCCCGGCCA
>NZ_JADPJF010000042.1:491500-492224 GCF_023073295.1 Bradyrhizobium sp. 23
CCACGCGCCGGGAGCAGGGGAGCCCTGTCCGGCCCAAGTTCCCGTTGCGCGCGTTCCCCCCGTGCGCTATCCGGCCGGAAAGGCCTGAGGCGGCTTCGAAAATTTGCCCCGCCCTGCCAGCCAAACCGAGGACGGAAACCGCCATGCCAGCCTATCGCTCCCGCACCACCACCCACGGCCGCAACATGGCGGGCGCCCGCGGCCTCTGGCGCGCGACGGGCATGAAGGACGGCGATTTCGGCAAGCCGATCATCGCGGTCGTCAACTCCTTCACCCAGTTCGTGCCCGGCCACGTCCATCTCAAGGACCTCGGCCAGCTCGTCGCCCGCGAGATCGAGCAGGCCGGCGGCGTGGCGAAAGAGTTCAACACCATCGCGGTCGACGACGGCATCGCCATGGGCCATGACGGCATGCTCTACAGCCTGCCGTCGCGCGAGCTGATCGCCGACAGCGTCGAGTACATGGTCAATGCCCATTGCGCCGACGGCATGGTCTGCATCTCCAACTGCGACAAGATCACCCCCGGCATGCTGATGGCGGCGCTGCGGCTCAACATCCCTGCCGTGTTCGTCTCGGGCGGACCGATGGAGGCAGGCAAGGTCACCCTGCAGGGCAAGACCAAGGCGGTCGACCTGATCGATGCCATGGTCGCAGCCGCCGATTCCAAGGTCAGCGACGAGGACGTCAAGGTGATCGAGCGCTCGGCGTGCCCGACCTGCGGCTC
>NZ_JADPJF010000042.1:492319-517849 GCF_023073295.1 Bradyrhizobium sp. 23
TCACGGCCAATTCGATGAACTGCCTCACGGAAGCCCTTGGCCTTGCGCTCCCCGGCAACGGCACGGTGGTCGCAACCCACGCCGATCGCAAACGCCTGTTCGTCGAGGCCGGCCACACCATCGTCGATATCGTGCGCCGCCACTACGAGCAGGACGACGCTAGCGTGCTGCCGCGCAATGTCGCGAACTTCAAGGCGTTCGAGAACGCGATGACGCTGGACATCGCGATGGGCGGCTCGACCAACACGGTGCTGCATCTGCTCGCGGCCGCCCACGAAGGCGAGGTCGAGTTCACCATGCGCGACATCGACCGGCTATCGCGCCGCGTGCCTGTCCTTTGCAAGGTCGCGCCGTCGGTCGCCGACGTGCATGTCGAGGACGTGCATCGCGCCGGCGGCATCATGGGCATCCTGGGCGAGCTCGACCGCGCCGGCCTGATCGACACGTCGGTCTCGACCGTGCACGCGCCGAACATGGGCGACGCGCTGGAGCGCTGGGACATCAAGCGCTCCAGGAGCGAGTCTGTCCGCACCTTCTTCCGGGCGTCGCCCGGCGGCATCCCGACCCAGGTCGCCTTCAGCCAGGAGCGCCGCTACGACGAGCTCGATACCGACCGCGAGAAGGGCGTGGTCCGCAACCTCGAGCACGCCTTCAGCAAGGACGGCGGCCTCGCCGTGCTCTACGGCAATCTCGCGCAGGACGGCTGCATTGTGAAGACCGCCGGCGTCGACGCCTCGATCCTGATATTCTCCGGCCCCGCCCGCGTATTCGAAAGCCAGGACGCCGCCGTGGAAGGCATTCTGGGCGGCAAGGTCGTTGCCGGCGAGGTCGTGGTGATCATCTATGAAGGCCCGCGCGGCGGTCCCGGCATGCAGGAGATGCTGTATCCGACCAGCTATCTGAAATCGATGGGCCTCGGCAAAGCCTGCGCGCTCGTCACCGACGGACGCTTCTCGGGCGGCTCGTCGGGCCTGTCGATCGGCCATCTGTCGCCGGAAGCGGCCGAAGGCGGCAACATCGGTCTGGTCAGGACCGGCGATCGCATCGCCATCGACATCCCGAACCGCAGCATCACGCTGGAGGTCTCCGACGAGGAGCTCGCCAGGCGCCGCGCCGCGGAAGAGGCGAAGGGCGATGCCGCATGGCAGGCGATCGGCCGCAAGCGCAACGTCTCGACCGCGCTTCAGGCCTACGCCGCGCTCACCACCAGCGCCGCGCGCGGCGCGGTGCGCGAGGTGAAGCGGCGCCCGAAGTAAGTGCGTCACGTGCGGGTGTGATCGCAAGCATCACGCATCGCGCATGGTCAACAAGTTCTGAACGGCGGGCGCGAGCCGGCCGTTTGCATTAAGGATGCCCCGATGAACTTCGGCAGCTCAGAATTTTGCGGCGTATACTGCCATCGATCTTCGCAAATCCGTTTCGGGCAATTGGGGCACCACAATAATGTCTCGCACTCTCGCTGTCGTTTTCTCAACAGTCGTCGCTGCGATTTCAATGACCGGCGCGGCTTCCGCCGGCTGCTACAATTGCTACACGCCGCCGCCGTGCACGACCTGCTACCAGCAGCAATACGTGCAGCCGCAATACCGCACCGTCGACGAGACCGTGATGGTGTCGCCCGGCTCCGTCGTGGCGCACCGCGCACCGGCGCAGTACCGCACCGTGATGGTGCCGCAGACCGTGATGGTGGCGCCGCCGAGCGTCCAGTACGAGCGCATCCCGCCGCAATACGCCACGCGCCAGCGCGTCGAGATGGTCCAGCCGGGCTATTCCTATTACGCCCCGGTGCAGATGAACTGTGCCTCCTGCGGGTACTGAGCCCAAGCTAGCTTACGAAGAATTCAAGCGGCGCTCCCAACGGGGGCGCCGCTTTTCTTTGCAGCCAGCAAACGAGGCCCGGAAACGGAGGCGACTCCAAACCGGGCCTCGCAACCGGCGACGCCCTGGGAGATGTCGCCAGTGTCCGGGATCGCCGAGAGGGCATAGGGTAAGGGAACAGGCTGACGCTCGCCTGACAGATCCGATGTCGGGGAAGGGGCGGGCGCCAACTTCGCGTTGCCATGCGCCGTCGACTGCGTTAAGCGACAGCAATTCCGAACTTGGAAGGGTGGCCGAGTGGTTTAAGGCACCGGTCTTGAAAACCGGCGTGCCCGCAAGGGTACCGTGGGTTCGAATCCCACCCCTTCCGCCAGTCAAGCGAAAAAATCTAATAGATTCAACGTTCGGCGGTTTCCGTTCACCAAAAGCTACTAACCAATACCGTAGCTTGCGCTTGGGGGAGCCAAGGTCACACCTAGACGGAACAAATAGAGAACGATATAGTGCCTGTCGAATCTGCGGAGTAACGTGCATGCTGGCAGCGAATCCACCCGAAGCTGTGCAAGGAACGACTCCGTTGGCAGGTGCAAAATTTTTTGATGAACGATCGGATCAATCGGAAACTAAAGCGAGGATTATCCAGAAATACTTTTACGCGTGGGCCAACGTGATCATACCGAGTGCAAAACTGCATGGAGGCAAGATTGCCTACATCGATCTTTATGCTGGACCCGGACGCTACAAGGACGGCGCTGCGTCAACGCCGCTCCTCGTGTTGGAGCACGCTATTGAAGATAAGAACATGTGTGACATGTTGGTCACTATCTTCAACGATGCGGATGGAAACCATACAGCGACACTGCAAGGAGAAATCGACGCGCTGCCCGGCATAGAGAAGCTCAAATACAAGCCGACCGTGAACTGTGGCGAGATTGGTGCCGACGCCGAAAAGGAACTTTCCGAAACTCGATTGGTACCTTCGTTCACGTTCGTTGATCCGTTTGGCTATAAGGGGCTGTCGCTCAAAATCGTAAATGGCGTCATTAAAGATTGGGGATGCGATTGCGTCTTTTTCTTCAACTATGGACGCATCAATGCTGGTCTTTCGAACGACTTGGTCAAGAAACACATGGACGCTCTGTTCGGTGTTGAACGTGCAGATGATCTGCGCAAGAAGATCGAAGGGAAATCGCCTGATGAGCGTGAGACGCTAATCCTTGAAGAGCTATCACAGGCGATCAAAGGCATGGGTGGAAAATTCGTGCTGCCGTTTCGTTTCAAGCGTGGTGCGCGAACCTCGCATAGTTTGATCTTCGTATCGAAGCACTTTAAAGGCTACGAGATCATGAAAGCGATTATGGCGGGCGAAAGCTCGACGGATGATCAGGGCGTTGCTTCATTCACATACTCTCCGGCAGACGCTTCCACTCCTCTGTTGTTCTCGCTGTTGCAACCGTTCGACAAGCTACTAGCGGATTTGCCCAAGGTGTTTGCAGGCGAGACTTTAACGATGCGCCAGATTTACGAAGATCATTCCGTTGATACCCCGTACACCGACAAGAATTACAAAGAGGCTCTTAGACAACTTGAGGCATCAGGAGTTATCACAGCTGATCCACCAGCAGCGAAGCGACCCAAACGGGCGGGCTCCGTCACCTTCGCGGACCGCGTAAAGGTTACGTTCAAGTAGGGAGGCCGCGATGGCCACTAACTCACCAATCGAATGGACAGAAGCAACATGGAATCCGGTGGCAGGGTGCACGATCCTGTCACCGGGTTGCACCAATTGCTATGCGATGCGCCTTGCTAGGCGATTGGAGGCCATGGGACAACCAAAGTACGCGGGTACAACGCGTGTTTCAGGTGGACGCGCCAAATGGAACGGCAAGATCGTTCTAGACGATGCTGCCTTAAACATACCGCTGAAGTGGAAGACCCCCAAGGTTATCTTCGTCAATTCAATGTCGGACTTGTTTCACGAGAACGTGCCGCTGGAATTCATCGGCAAGGTTTTTGATGTGATGCAACGTGCTCGACACCACACGTTTCAAATTTTGACCAAACGTGCAGAACGGCTCGCTAGCATTGCGAACCAGCTGCCCTGGCCGAATAACGTCTGGATGGGCGTAAGCGTCGAAAACGACGAATATACCGATCGAATTGACCATCTGCGTTCGACACCGGCATTCATCAAGTTCTTGAGCTTAGAACCGTTGCTTGGTCCACTTGACAACTTGGATCTAGAGGGCATCGACTGGGCCATTGCGGGCGGCGAAAGTGGTCCCGCCGCGCGCCCGATGGACCCATATTGGGTGCGATCTATTCGGGATCAGTGCGTAGACGCGGGCGTTGCCTTCCACTTCAAGCAGTGGGGCGGGGTGCAAAAGAAGCAAACGGGTAGGGTGTTGGATGGTCGAACGTGGGATCAACTTCCGACCGGGAAGGCATCCGCTATTTTGGCTTAGCGGAGCTTTGCGCCAGATGGCTAGCTGTTTGGTGAGTGAAGTTTTTCCGCAATAGTCATCGCAAATCATTTCAAGCGTTTGCGACGCGAACGGGGCGGATGATATTTCCGCCGATCATCGTGGTGCGCATGCGATCTTGACCAGATGAATATCCCTCGCCATCAATGCAACCTAACATTGGAGTTGGGGGATTGGTGATGGACTACAACGGGACTTTCGCCCGCATTGCGATGTGGAGCATGCTGCTGCTTATCCCGACTGCTGCCCTGGCGGATGACTGCAAATCGATCGCTGATGCTACCGCGCGGATGGCCTGCTTCGACAAGGCTTCGAAGGCGGTCAAAAAGCCGGTTGGTGATCCGGCCACCGACGCCGCAAAACATGCAATAATTTCGAGCAAATCTCGCATGTTCACTGATGCAGATTCACTAAAGGATGTTGCGATCGGGCCGCCGTTCCCATGCGCGAGCGGTGTTGGCTCTTGCGTGTGCGTTGAAGCTAACGGAAAAACACCAGCCGGTGGTTACGCGGGACTTCATGTGTTCGTCGTAAAAATCAAAGGTCCGACAGAAGCCGAAATGATCGGCGAAATGTTCAAACCGGAAACGTGCGGTAAAATGGTTTCGTTTCCTCAAATGAACGGGAAGCGTTAAGCCAGTAAGACCGGACGCGATGAAAGCCCGGCCATTGTTAGCAGTGATTTTCGCAAATGTTCGGCTGCTAACGTGGCAGATTTAGGCAAAATCGCCGCTGAGAGCGTATTGCGCAGCGTCGTTCTTCGCACTTTGCCGCGTGATGGTCAGCGTGCCGTTCTTGCCGGAAGCGAGCGTGGTTTGACCGTCTCGATTGGTCGCGCCCGCACCGGCAGCGATCGTGATATTTCCGGTCAAGTTCGTCCCAATGAACTTGACCTTGAAGCCTTGGGGAAGATTGGCCGGAACGGTGACGGTCACATTGGTGCTGGCGTTGTACACGAGATCGAATTTATCATAGGTCGCGTCAAGCGTGAACGATGCACTGAATGATCTTACGTTAGACGACGACCGGGCGAAAACTACTTCTGTCGCATCATCGCGCCGCGAATTGCCAACGCTATACATCAAAGGCTCCCCCTGTATTGAATTTGGGGCGGCTTCGATGCTGAACTGCCTAACGTCCGGATATGGTCCGATTGCGATTTTAGAATTCGGGCTGATGACTGCGGCCTGATTTGAGGCGTCGCGGACAACGCCGCTAACCCAATTCGAGTCCGAGCGGACAATCAGAATATCGCCAGCATTGAGGATCGTTTTGGAGATTTCACCACTTCGAACGTTGACTTCGATTGACATTTTCATACCCTCACGTTGCGCTTGCGAAGCTGCGTTAAACTTTGCGCAACATTGTTTTGGAAATTGCGCCGGTCTTCGGCTTGCGCCTTCCGCAACTCCGCGATTGCTTGCGGATCAGCCCCCGGGGCAATATCGCCGTATGTAGGGGCGTACGTGATTTGCATGCTGTTGTCGTTGCTCCCCTGTTGACCACCGTACATTTGGACGCCAAGCGAGCCCGAAGGCCCGCGTTTCAACGGCAAGATGCCTTCCGGCCCCGCCTCGCCCATCAATCCCGCGCCCGATGCGAATTTGAACAGCGTCGGCGACTTCACGACTTGCCCGGAATAAGCACTTAGGCTTGGTGAATTGTAGACACCGCCTAATGCATTCTTCACGGGCGCGGTTGGGCCGTATCCGCCGATGCCATCGGTTGCGTTGCTGCCGAGACCAAACAAACCGAGAATGCTACTGCCGATACCGCCGCCGCCACCGAAGCCACCCAAGACCGCTTGCAACGCCTTCGCGATCGGCGCGAGGATCAACATTTTGATTATCATCTGTTGAATGGCTTGCAGGATGATGACGCCAGCGTTTTTAAACCCTTGCCCCATCGATGTAACGCCGTTCATCACGTCTTGGATGGGCTGCACAAGGTTGTTGAGCGCGCCTGTAACACCGGTATCCAGCACTTTTGCAAAATTGCTGCTATCCAATTCGAGTTGCTTCAACTGCTGCAACGGTGCTGCTGCAATTGCTGCTGCGTCGCGCGTTTGTTCGATCGAACGTGCCAAGACGCGCTGACCTGACGCCATCTGCTCAACGTTGTTCTTGTCGATCAGCCCTTTGTCGATCCACGATTGCAACGTGTCCGCTGCGGCTTTGCGCGCGGCGTTTGCGTCATAGACGCCAGCCGTTGCCTGTTGCTGCACGCGGTTCATTTCGGCCATCGCGCGCGTGTTGTTCACAACCGCTGCGGCCATGTCTTTGCTGACACCGACGCCTTGCAGGCCCGCTGCGGTCAATTCAAGCTGTTTCTGCTTCACTTGCTGTTCAACGCTCGCAAGATCGCCCAGGATCGAAATGCGCTGTTGCGATAACTGATTAGCAGCGAGCAATTGCGCCTGCGTTTGCTGATCGCCGTTCTTCGCTCCGCTTCGCTTTTGCAGACCGGTAGCGAGTTGCGCAGCGTTCGCCGGTTGCTGGAACGAACCGAACCGCTCCTTGAAGTTGTCGCTAATCTTCTCAATGCCCATTTGCTTGGCGATATCTTCGTGATTGGACGGGAGGAAGATTTTCCAGAAACTGGAATTGCCAAAGCTTGCAGCGCCTTTCGCAACCTTGTCAAAAAGCGTCTCCATGCTGGCCGTAGCAGTGACGACGGCATTGACAAAGTTATTCCTGAAATTGGTGATCGCGCTGTTCCACATGTCGTCGAATTTGCGAGCGTTCGCGATCAGCTTTTCGTTTGCCTGTTCATTGAAGTTGTCAGCACCCGCCGCAGCATCGCGGACGGCCTGACCACCTTGCGACATATACCGCACCCATTGCGCGGTCGTCGGCAGTCCAGCGGCTTCAAGAATATTGCGTTTTTGAACATTGCTGTTCGTTTGTGCGACGATATCGGCGACATTGGCCAGATATCCGGTCAAGTCTTTTGCACTTTTGCCGCTCGCGATCATAAGGCCGTTCAGCGAACCCATGTTATGCTGTGCTTCGTCAGCGTATTTGGCAAATGCCTGAATACCGGCCGCAAAATCGTCCTTCGAGATACCTTTGATCGTGGTCGCTGTTTGCAATCCCGACGCCTGCTTTAGCGTTAAATCCGTCGCGGTTCGGACATCGTCCAATGCCAACGCTGACTTAATTGCCGCTGACGCGATTGCACCCAATGTGCCGACGAGCGCAACACCGCCGATCGCAGCGGTACGTGTTGCGGTAAAGAAACCTCCGATCGCACCGGTCAATTCTTTAAACAACCCGGCTAGACCACCTTTCGACGTCGCGATCACCTGACCGATTTGCCCGGCTTGCTGCGCGAAGATTTGGAACGCGGGCTGACCGGACGCGAGGCCTTGCGCCACGTCAACAAGCTGATACGACAGATTCTTCGCATCAGCACTCAGCCCGTTGGCGGCTTGTCGCGCTTTGTTCGTCGCATTTATGTTGTCATTCGCCGCAGCCGCAGCGACTTTGTTGGCGGCAGCAGTTGCGCCCGTCGCACCACTCGCGGCCATCATCACCTTGGTCGTCGCGCTCGATGCTTTGTTTACGCCGCCCATCGACGCAGCCACGTTATCAGCCGCCTGTTCGGCAGCACGGGCAGCAGGCACAAGCGCGTTGAGGCTGGTCTTGGCTCTATCGAGATCGGATGTTTCCGCGCTAAAGCCGATTTGAGCCAAGTCCATGATTTCTTGCCTTCCGATGGGCGCGCTGCGATGGCTTCAGGAGCGCTCAGGATGGGCGTTTCGAGCCGACCCGTCAAAAGTGGCCAGCTAGCATCAGGAGGGACCACAAGGCGTCACAGGGGGCCATGAACGGTCATCGGGCCGATATCGCGCGACGATGTCCACAGGGATATAAACTGTGTTGGTAAGACGGTTTGGCGAGTGCGCCCAATTTATGAGTGATGACAATGTAACGGGAGGAGGGCGCGTCCGCTTTGCTTGGACTGTCCCCGATGGCCTGCATACGTCCAGCACGACCACCGGGGTTGCATGAACCGGCAATGGAGAAGCGGCTAACCTCTGCCGGTGCATTCGATTAACGTTTGTCGGGGGATGCGAACGCGAGCAGGGATCGCATGTGGTCAGCATGCAGATCGATTTTGGCTTCGTCGCCATGCTTCGATAGCAATTCGCGCATATATTCTAGATGCGATTTTCCGGCTTCGCTGTGGGCATTGTGGCTAAGCAGTTTCGTTGCCATGGGGAACGTTACCTTCTGTTGTTCGGACGATGAAAGACGGCCCGTCCGATTGGCCGATCTATTTGCGCAGTTCGCGGCACTTCTCCGGAAAGCGCATCGCTAGTTGATCAACGTAGCTTTTGAATAGACGCTCCGCCTCATTCAGAGAGTAGTTGTCGTTCTCGAAGAACAGCCGGAAGTCGCGCGGCGTTTCAAACGCGTGAGCGGGTGTCGTCCACATGTACAGGCTAATGATGCGAATTAGCGTATCGGGACTAATCGAGAGATTGGGCGTTTGCATATTTGCGAAAAAGTGTATCTCGCGCACTGGCTCACGCTGATAGTTGTCAAAATAGAGCGCATCGCACTTCCGGATGACGCGGTTGTTGTTGGTTGCGTATTCGCCTTCAATGCGATCGTGTTCGGTCGCACTCGCAAAATGCATCAAGCCGTCGCGATTGAACGCGTAGATCATTGGGTGTGGATGAAACACCTTGTAAATTCGCACATCGCGAAGCGGCGAGTTGTCGGCTATAAGCATTGCGAATAATCCATCCATTTGCGGGCGGCGTCGGCTTCGGTGTCCGTCTTGAGTGTCTTTGGTGCTTCGCCAAAAAGTGCGGATTCTACATCGCGGCGCAGTGTTGGCGGCGGGTACCGTTGAAGTGAATAGGCGTATGGGCGTGCATCATCTTCGATTTCGTCATCGTGCTGCGCTTTGCACCACTCAATCCATCGTTCACAACGTGCTTTCCAACCGGCGTAAGAATTGCGCTGTTCATCCGTTATCGCGTCCAGTCTTGCTGCGATGCTGTGGGCAGGCTTCACGATCGCAATAAGTGCAGCAAGCCTGTTGCGGTCGCGATCACCTATTGGCATTGAGCAGTTGTTCCAATTCGCCTAGGCGATTGCGTAAATCATCGATATCCGCGACAGATTTCAGTTTCTCAATTGCGGTTGCGATTGCTTTCATTTCATCCGCCGAAATGTCGCCAGCAACAAATGCTTCCTTGATATCTTCCGGGTCAGCGCCGTGCATTTCCTGCGTGCGCGAGCTTGGGAGGCAGTAACGAAGCACAAGAGTTGTTGCCCATTGCTCTTTAGCGTCCAAAGCATCGGACAAATTTGCGGCAGCGCGATTGCCCATCGCGCGGACGATTTTCATCAATTCAGCGGATTGCTTGTTACGAGCGCCAACCGGTCTCCCGGTGTTCGCCGGGCCGGATACGAAGCGGCCTCGTTCGTCTTTCGCTCCCGTTGATTTACCGTGAATAACGGCAAGGTTTGGCAGTGCGGTCATCGGGTCTACGTCCAGAAAATTCGTATTTGCCTGTGCTCGCACCACTGTGCGACTCGCAAGATTACGACGCGCGGAAAATCCGGACGGCGTCCGCGCCTCATAGCAAAAGCCCTCACGTTGATGGTGGTGGCCGGGCGATGTTGTCCGCCCGGTTGTTGCGTTGACTACTTCGCGATCAGCATCCGATAAGCGTCGTGCTTCGACATGCCGGTTGCGAGCGACATGCTGTCGCAGAGACCACGGAGCATGTCTCCGACTGTTGCGAGTGCTTCCGATCGCGCAGTTAGCTTGTCCAATTCGCGCTTAGCCGCATCGCGGGCGGCGCGGTGATCCGGGCCGCATGCGATCGGATTTTCGTAGCTCGGTGCGATTTGGTGCGCTGCGGTTGATCCGGACTTCGCCACAAGACGTTGAGCCATATAGCGTGTGAGCGCGGCATCGCGTGCACGATCGCTTACAGTCGCCAGTGCGCCAGATTCGATCAATGCAGCGGTGAACTCATGCGGCGTGTTGTCGTCAATCGCGATGGCTTCCCGATCGGCTTGCTTGGCAGCGTTCCATTTGGCGAGAGCATCGGCGCGCAAATGGCTGTTTGCGGCCGATGCGGGATCAACGGCCATCAACCCGGCGCGCGATGCGGCAACGTCTTGGGCTTCCTTGATGGCGATCTTTTGAAGCTCGTTGCAAGCCTTGTGAAACCGCGAGAGATACGTGCCGCGCACACGCGCGCTCAACTCATCCCCAATGAAATTCTTGATGGTGTTGTCGTGATCGCCGATGAACGCTTGTGCGCACTCTCCCATGTAACGGACCATCTGACCGAGCGGCCCATCATCATTGATCACGGGGAAGAAGGTGACCTGGGTTTGCCCTTTCGCCCCGCGCGTCGTGAGCACGATGCCGCGACCGCTATCATTCATTTCGAACGTGAGCGGCTTCTGATCCGGCTGATTATCAAACCGCAACGGAAACGCAGGTTTGGCAACGTCATTCATCAGCAATCCCTTCCTTGACACGCCAACGAATACTCTCCAGCGTCAAGTAATGTCAAGCATGAATGTGGATAACTACTTGATATTGTTGAATATTGCGATGATCATTGCGCTGAATATTCGAATGAATATTGCGGTGTACTTGCGATGACTATTGCGATGGTCAAGCAATGAATATTGCGACGGCGTTCGCCGGAAATGGAGCAGCAGGTCGGGCGGCGCGCGCCGGGTTGCCCGATTGGTGAATGAAGGTGGCTAGTTGGCGTCGCTCGCACCAATGTTCGCAGCAATTTCAATAGGGGCTGGCGGAAGGTCTCTCCGCCGATCGCCGTCCTGTTAAAATATGGTCCTTAGTTTCCCATAATTTCGGCTGGACAGCTTGGGCAGGTCTCCTATTCCCCTACGCCGTAAAACATGTCTGATGTATTTTTCTGTAGGGGAGTAAAGAGGCTGCCCAAGCTGTCCAGAAGACGAAAACAAGAATTATGGAAGCTGCACTGTGACGGGAATTGGCAGCAAAAAGCCCGGCACAGCCGGGCTTGATGATTATTCCGATGGCCGGTTGAAAAAGGTTGTCGCGGCGTTGTGACTTGCGCGCGCCAGCCAACGGGCGGGGTTGTCGTAAACGTCGGCGGGCTTCAAATCGCGCACGATCACCATCCGTTTTTTATCGTTGCCGGTGCCAATGCGTTTATCGAGATAGATCATATCGAGCTTCATCAAGTTGCGTCGGATGGCGGCTCTATTGAGTTGTTCGCCGGGTGCCCGTTGCCTAAGAAAGTTCTCGATAGTGATGTAATCGACAACTTGGGCGCTGCATTGGTCTTTGAATTCCTTTAGCGCCTGTTCAAGATCGGTCGAAACGCTATTGAGCATCCTTTCGCGCGCGGCATTGTTTATCGATCGATCGCCAACGTTGAAGCCTTCAAGTGACCGCGTAGACAAATGCGCCCATACCGCCGCAATAAATTCATCGCGCCGAACGAGGTCATAGATTTCTTTGTAGTACGTCGTTGGTTGCGGTTTCGTCGGATTTTCAACGATGTTCCATCGTCGGTCGTCGCGCTCAATCGGAAGCGCGTCCCAATTGTTCGAAAATACAAGCCAGCGCATTGCATTATGCTCAACCCATTCTAGTCCGTGCTTTTCGTTGATCTCGCGAAAGTCAGGATTGACCATCGTCTTCAGTTTTTCGGACAGCGCCCATGTGTTCGGGCCGCGCATTCCCGCTTTGGCTTCGTCAACGATCATCAACAGTTTGCGCGACATTCGACCGTTGAACTTCCCGTCTAGAACAACGTCCAAAATAGCGTTGTTCAGCACGTAACCGCGTAGCACTCGCGAGAGAACGCTACCAAGCCAGTTGCGGCCAATGCCGGTCATATTAGCGACGAAGCACCATGCCGTCTCAACCTTCTGGCCGGGATGCTGTAAGATGTGCGCAAGCCAGCGTTCGAAAAGATCGCGCTCCGATTGGATGGGTACAAGATAGGCGAGGTGCTCGCGCCATCTGATCAGCCATCGCTCTCGTAATTGGTCGTCGTTGATGAAATGGTCATGCCAAGTCGGTTTGATCAATCCGCGCCACACATTGAACCCGCTTAGACCGACTTTCTCCGGAACGTCGCAAATTGATCCGCCTTCCGGCTTCCATGTAACGCTATCGACGCGCTTTCGCTTTTCGTGCGGTAGCCACTGCTCAAAAGCCGGAACGATCTTCGTTTTCGTCTCACCCGTTCGCTTGTCGGTGTATTCAAGCGGATGCCTGGACGGTGCGTATTCGTTGCGCGCAACCGCAACGGATAAGACACCCAGCGTCTTTGCATTCGCTACGCCACCAGACGCCCCGACGCCGCTGACGAAATAGAAATCATTGATCATTTCATCCAGCGTGATCAGCTTTGTCGTGATATCGAATTCAAGCTGTTCACCGATACGCTCATTTTCTTTGCGCTGTTTGTCGCGTCGCTCTTGATTGGTGCCTCGATAAACATCGCGACACGTTACGTAGCTGCTGCCAGCCGTTCTATTGCGATAATAACCCCGGCTACACCATTTGTCGCGCTTGCCCAATGCGGACAAGCTGAACAGCCGGATCATTCGCTCATAATCTTTACCGGTCCAGAACGCCAACTTGTTCATCAGCGCCAAATCCGCTGCACTGTGATCGAATGGCTTTCCTGGCGATGACGACGGATAGAACTGGTTCAATGCCGTTGGATCACCGTTCCATAGCGCGGCGAATGGAACGCGGCGGCTTAAGATGTCGAATTGGGCTTTCGCGACAAAGTTGCTCGGGTCGCGCATGATAGCGTCGTTCAACTCGGCAATTCGCTCCGAAGACATCCTGTCATCAGATGCAAACATGCGGATCAGTAGTTCCTGATCGTCTTCCGGCCCCGACCATCGTGGATCGCGGATGGTGTCGATTTCTTGATTGTCGCGATCATGTTCCCGGATTGGAAGGAATGTCTGCAACGATGCTGTCTGCTCTAAGTCGGCATTACCAATCCATTCGTTGCCCGCAATGGCGATAAAGCGGTTGTTCTGATAAAACTCAAATCGGCCACCCCATTTGTTGCGACGGTTGCCGAATTGGGTTTTGTCGCCTCTCATGATCAGGTGTAAGCCTGTTCCTGATTGGCTGACCTCGGCCGCTACGCCCGGAAATAAGCGCGTGCAAATATGCGTTGCTTCGTCGTTATATGTGCCCGTGCCCGGGTCGCGGCACGCATCAAGATCAACGAAGATATATGGATCGTTTAAAGTGAAAACAAAGCCGATCCGAAATTCCGGATTGATCGTTGCGATCGTCGTTACGGTCTCGAAAGTTGCCCATGTGGTCGGATTGGTCGTGTCGGCGCGTTGAAGCGTGTTCGGATTGTATGGCACTTTGCGCGGTTTCGGTTCACCATCGTATTGTTCAAGTCGCCACAGTACCCATTGCGGAAGGGCTTTCAGTCCCGCGAGAGGATCGGCGAGGTGAGGGGATGGCGTCCCGCTATCGAAAGCGCGCAGGGTTAGAGGCGCGCAGCTGTTGAGCCGCGCGGCATGAGCGTATATAGTCATCGGACTTTCCTGAAAGACGTTGATTTGAGGCCCTGCCGGGTGCCACTGGCAGGGCCTACTTCTCTGTAAGGGGGATGAACGTTCCGCCCAGTGCTTTGAGAGAGTTCACAAAATTGCTGCCACTCACCGGAACGACTAGCCGTCCGCTGTGGCAAGGGCCGCTTTACGCCGGTTCGCTATATAGTTCTCGATGTCGCTGGCGAGATAGCCAACACGACGGGGACCTAAGGGGATTTTGGGAGGAAAGCCCTGGCCTGCTTTGGCGTAGCGCCGCAGCGTTGGCGCTGAGATCGTAAGGCGCTGGCAAACCTGATCGGTAGTCAGAATAGTCGTGCTGTCTTGGGACATATGGGCGGGGTCCTGCTTTGAATTGATGGGCATTGCAGGGCATCCACCCACGCTCGCTGCGTCTCTACCGCAACTCAGGCCATCCGACCCTTACGCCGCTGTCATCCGACTGCGCGACTACCTAAGCACTCTCATATTCGCTCATGATGCGTCAAAAAGAAAAAGCCCGCGAACGGGCTTCTTCCGGGGATTATACACAACTCACCTTTCAGGCGATCAGTTTTGCCCATTTCGCTTTGTATGTTGATGCGTCCGTCAGGAGATAATCGCACCATTGTTGCATGAGATCGCGACGACGGTCGAATGCATTACCCCGACGATAAGCCCGCTTGGTCTTGTTCTTGATGGTGTGCGCGAGCGCCATATCGGTGATCACGTCCGGATGCATAGTTGTATCTTCCGCCCAATCTTGGAACGATGATCTAAAACCGTGTACTGTGAAGCCTTCGCGCATTCCGCGTAGCATTTCCAACATGCTCATGTCGCTAAGCGGCTTACCACGCTTCATACCGGCGAACACGTAGGGGTTTTCATCGATCGTTGGCAGCGTCCGTAAAAGCTGAACAGCGGCATCCGACAAGGGGACGCGGTGTTCAACGCCCGCTTTCATGCGTTCTGCTGGGATTGTCCATGTGGCATTATCCAGATCGAATTCGGTGCGTTGCGCGTTTAGCGTTTCGTTCGTGCGCGTTGCGCAGAGAATTGTCAGCATCAATGCCTTTGCGCTGTAGTCGGGTTTCTCCCGCAGCTCGATCATGAATGCGGGAACGTCCTTCCAATCCATCGCGTGGAAATGGCCCCTCGATTGTTTGCCATTCAGCCAATGTTCAAGGTGATCCTTCCATTGGGCCGGGTTGTGATGGTTGATCCAAATTTCGCGCGTCTCAGGATTGGTTATCCCTTTCGCCTTCGCTGCGCCGATCACGGTTTCAATTCTCATACGCACTCGCGATGCTGTTTCGCGCGCGCCTGTCCAAAGCGTGCCGTTCTTTCCCGCGCGCTCGTGATCCTGTCGCAAGACTTTCAACACGTCATCGGTCGTGATCTCGTGCGGGAGTAACTTGCCGATGATCGGATATGCATAGGTTTCCAGCGTGTTTTCCCACTGCTGAAGGTGTTTGGCATTTTTCCAACCATCCCTGTGTTGAGCGATGTAGTCGCGGGATACTTCCTCGAATGTATCAACAGCTGCTCGACTGACCGTCGTAGCCGCCGTAGCGGTCGCTGCGCTGTTAGCGTCTCGTTCGGTCAACGGGTCGCGTCCTGCCTTGATCAGTTTGCGGAGTTCCGCAACCTGCCATTCGAGGGCCTTCAGTCCGGCTGCATCGATGGGTTCGTATTGCTGTAAGGTCATGAGCCGCCGCCGACCGGCTGCCGTGGAATAGCGGAGCGCCCAGAACGCTGAACCGCTTTTGGCGACCGCAAGGCACAACCCGCGTTCGTGCGCCCACATGCCCGGCTGAGCGGCTTGGACAAGGGCTTGAATGATTTTAAGGGTGAGACCTTTTCTAGGGCTGGTTGGCTGGGATGATCTATGGGGATTTGGTGCGTGCACTGTGGCTACCTCGCTGGTTAATCGCCACGCTAGCCATTCACCTTTCCGAGTTCACCACTGCTCTTTGCGCCTGTTTCCTCATGATTGCTCATGATCGCCTAAACTTGGGGATAGTGAAACATGCTCAGTGATATAGGGTGCGCTCGTGATCGCTAGTGACCTCGCGTGACGCCACAAAGCTACGGTCACCCCTTCCGCCAGTATATTGTTCTCCTCTGTTCGCAGTCGTTCGAACTCCACAGCAAAATCAGTGACTTGCGCCGAACCGCTGTACTTCGCAGTTCGCCGGGGTTCATCCTAGTCAGGTCGCTGACCGTAGATTTTGACCGTGGGTTCGGAGGACGGTTTTCCTGGGGGAACAATGGCTGGAAGGCTCAAACCATTCGACGTCGATCGCCAAACCAAGCCCGGCAAATACGCCGATGGCGGTGGGCTTTACTTGATCGTTACAGGACCAACATCGAAAAGTTGGTCGTACCGATTCTGGAAAGATGGCAAGGAGCGCTGGCACGGGCTCGGCTCCTTAAAAGATGTGTCGCTAAAGGATGCGCGGCTGGCACGCGATGCAGCGCGGCTGCGCGTGAAGGGCGATCGCAGCACCGCCGGCGTAGACATTGTGCAGGAGAGGCGGCAGGCGCGCGAAGAGGCGAAAGCCGTCGAGGCCAAGGTCGTCTTGCCGACGTTCGAGGAATGCGCGGAGGTCTACATCCGGACGAACTGGTCGACCTGGAGCGAGAAGCATCGCGACCAATGGCCTTCTTCTCTCAAGCGCTACGCTTATCCGACCATAGGGAAGCTGACGATCCCGGAGATCAAGCCAAGCCACATCCACGATCTGCTCAAGCCGATCTGGTTGGAGAAGCGCGAGACTGCGAACCGGGTCCGGGGTCGGATTGAAACGATCATCGCGAAGAACGTCGATATCGACGACCCGGACTTCCGCAACCCGGCCGAGCTAACGAGGCAGTTGCGCGAAAAGCTGCCAAAGCGCCCCAAGCGGGTCGTCCGCCATCATCCAGCTTTGCCTTATACTGAGGCGCCAGCGTTCATGAAACTCCTTGCCGGCGCGCCCGGGATTGCTGCCGCAATGCTGCGCTTCCTGATCTTCACAGCTTGCCGCACGAACGAGGCGGTTGAAGCGCATTGGTTGGAGATCGATCGCCCAAGCGCGACCTGGAAGATCCCTGGCGAGCGAATGAAAATGGATCAAGACCATTACGTTCCGTTGACCGATCCCGCGTTGGCAGTCTTCGACGAGATGCGAGACGGACGTCAAGGCGAACTTATCTTCACCAATCCCGAGGGTGGAGCATTCTCCGAAAACGCGATGCTCGCGGTACTTGATCGTCTCGGCTACGGGCATGTGACAGTGCACGGTTTCCGGTCGACCTTCGCAACTTGGGCTGAGGAATGCACCGACTATCCGGACGGGGTACGCGAGGCCGCGCTGGCTCACAAATACAAAAGTGAAACCACTGCAGCCTATCAGCGAGGCCAGAAGTTGGAGAAGCGCCGGGCGTTAATGAAGGACTGGGCCGCATTCCTGAGCGGCGCCAGCGTGGCCGATTTGGATGACCGGAGAACAGCGTAGGGCGTCCGGTCTACCCCAAGGAGCCGACTTAGCAAAGCGCTCGCCAAATGGTCGGCTAAGGGCCCAAGAGCCGACGTTAGCGAGCGCGTTGCTAGGACTAGTTCGGGTTCTGGCTTTCCGACCAGTTTCGCTATCGGCACCGCGAGGGAGGCAATCAGTTGGAGCGCCGGGAACGGGAAAACTTGAAGGCAGCAGAAACCCTCTCGTAGGCTTCGAGGGCAGCGTCGGTCGATAGTTCGATCATTTCTCGGAACCGTCCATCGCTCACGTGCGTGAAGCTTTGGCGTATGGCTTCGGTGAGTTCACCATCGCTGACAGATGGTCCCTTGGGGGTCGTTCGCCCCGTAAGCTGATTAAATAAATTTAGCCGGTAGGTGTCTGCCGCGACTTGCAAGGCCCGGTCGTGCAGGTCGTCCGCCTTGCGCATCTTTATCGGCTGCCTGGAAAGGTTGAACATTTCGGTTACAATATCCGCAATTCCCAATATCAAATACGTGAGGTTCTCATCGTTCCTGAGAGCCGGGTACGCAAAGGCGTGCCTCGTTAGGTCCGCTGAGGGTCAAAAGCGTCGGTCCAACGCTCACTGCAAACTTCCGGTCTAACTGGGGCGCGGCTTAATCATGTGGCGGGGGCATCTCGTTGAGCAGCTGAGACACGGCCGTGACGACCTGTGCAGGCGCGAATGGCTTGTTCAAAAGAAGGCTATTCGGCACGCCGTGAGACGGCCACTCATTAGCCGCCGCCCCGGTCATGTAGACCACCGGTATCTCTGGATTGACTTCTCTGGCGCGCTTCGCAACATCCCAGCCGGTGAGCGTGCCTTTCAAGTGAATGTCGGTAAGCAGCGCGCGATAGTTCGTCGCGTCGTCTTGAAGCAGCGTGATCGCTTCCTCGCCAGAGCCAACAATCTCCGTTTCAAATCCACCTTCCGTAAGCGCGGCTTCAACCAATTCTTGAATTAATCGCTCGTCCTCAACCACAAGGACCAGCAATAAAGTATTTTCCACTTACCCTGCCTCCGACGCGCTCCTGCGGCCCATGCCAAGTTCCAAAGTGCACATAAGTTCCGCGCCTGAAACTAAGCAGCAGGGGCAGAGCGTCAGCTGGTCTTCGGCGGCTTGCTCCTAAGACGGCCGAGAGCGCCACTCCCGGGTGAGAAGGTACCGGTCGGTGTATTCCGCGTGGCCGCAACTCGCGCATATAAACTCGTGGACCGTTACCGATCCTGTCGGGTGACGAACCAGTTCGGACCTGAACCATCGCATTGCGACGTCGCAGGATGAACAATTTGGGGTTTCCGTGCAAAGTGAATGTTGGCCCATGGGCGCGAGCCTAGCCGACCACCAGCCACCAAGTTGTATCAAAAGATATCTAGGGCAGGTGAGAACAAAGGTGATCTCAAAACTGGTTGTGAGCCCGCCACGGCTGACCGGACTTCGTCGTCCGCTTGGGTCACAAGCTGCCCATAGCAGACTGCTTCACCTTGGTCGGGTCATCACCCGGAAGCAGACGTTGTGGCTCTCCGAGTGAAGGTCATCCATCATTCGCGTGACCAACCTGCGAGAGCCGACATTGACCGGCGTCATCGCGGCGCCGACAGATCCACTGTTCACGCTGGCCGATCAGACAATCTCTCGATCAGTACCGACCCATATTCGCAGAGACGCCGTTGTCATGCTGGCAATAGCCTTATGGTTGGGCGAAGTGAAGTCAGAGGACGTTGGGCAAGCCGCGAAAATATTTGTGCGCGCAGCGTGGAAAGAGGACAGCGTAGACCCGGGCTTTGTCTCGCTGGATGCACCGGCGTTTCGAGGCGGTAAGACGCCGCTGTTAGACAGGCTTAGCGCCGGCCATTGGTCCTAATCAAAGCGCGGCCGAGCTAGAGCACGGGCTCGCTGGTTCACGCTAGCGGGCCTCTCTATCTTGTGCCGCAAGTAGGACCGGGCGGCGTCTCAGGCTTGGCGGCAATATTCGCGTCAGATCACACCGGCTCCTATGTCTTGCGGAAGAACCGGGCCAGATCCGCCAATCGGCCGAAGCTGAACCGAAAGCCCGCTGGCGGTCGCGGTCGGTCGGCTTCCGAGGAAGCATTACAGCGGGGGCAAGGATCGCCGGCTGCGCCGCAGCCGCAGGCGTGTGGACCATCCCAAGAGTGGTCCGGGTGGGCTTCGCATACCCAGCCAGTATCTTGGCAGGCGGCGCAGTTCATGGATCAACCTTCGGGGCATCCGATGTTGGCCTCGGATGCACCCGCGCGTCGACCATGACCTCGGTGAGGCATCGCGCAGGCTGTCACGATCGAGAATGCGGATCAGCGCGTCGATGGTGGCCGTGGCATCGCGCTCGTGCGTGAGGTAGTCGGCCAGCGCCATCATGGCGAGGTCGTAGCTCTGCTCGATCTGCTCGGCGGGAGTCAGGCGCACATCAGAGGTCCTCCCGGATGCCCTTGAAGGACGGGTGCCGGACCTTGCCCTCGGCGGACTTGCCCCGATACTCGACCTCCGCGAGGAGCTTCGGCTCGACCCAGAAACCCTTGTGCGACACCCGCTTCGTGTAGGGTTGCGTTTTCCTGATCAGCGGCTTCAGGAGCTTCCGCAGCTCGGTCTCGGACTCCTTGTCGAAGCCGTGGTCGACCTTGCCGGCGTAGATGAACTCATCGCCCATGTGTCGACCGACAAAGAGGCCGTCCCATTTGCTGCCGTCCAGCGCGAACCCGGCGATGGCCAGCGTCTCGCGGTGGGCGCAGGTGGTCTTGACCCAGTAGTCGCCGCGTATGGCGAGCTGCCGACCTTGGAGACGATGCCCTCCAGCCCTGCTTTGCAGGCCCCGCGGTATAGCTCGGCACCGCCGATCTCGAAGTGCTCGCTGAGCTCGATCGCGGTGCCCGCGATCACCGGCTTCAGCAGGGCCTTGCGGTCGACGAGCGGCATCCTCCGAAGGTCTCGCCCGTTGAGGTACAGCATATCGAACGCCACCATCACGATGTTCTCGGCGGTCCCCCTGAGGCTGTTCTGGAGCATCGAGAAGTCGGTCTTGCCGCCTTCGCCAGGAACGACGACCTCGCCATCGATGATCACGGAGCCGACGCCGATCAAGTCGGCGTCGGTTGCGATCTTGCGGAAGCGCTTGGTCCAGTCGTGGCCGCGCCGGGTGTAAACCTTTATCGCACCATGTGGAGCTGGGCGCGGTAGCCGTCGTACTTGATCTCGTGGAGCCAGCGCTCCCCGCGCGGAACCCGCTCGACCATCTGGGCGAGGAGCGGCTCGATGAAGCCGGGATACGGCGTTTTCACCCCAATCGCGCTTGCCTTCTTACGCTGAGACGCCACTGACAAACTCCACGACGCAACACACAGGGACTGGAGTCTCGCTTGGTGAATTTGTTCCCCGACCGAAGTTGGACCGGTCGGGAAATGTTGCAGCATCGCCCAGTGGAGCTTCATGGCGCAGAGCGACAACGCTGACGTTTTTTTCAGCAAACCCTGAAGCAACGAATACTCGCTCGCCTCGTTGCAGGTGACCCGGATAGGAGACGATTTATGCGCAAACTCGCCGCCGCTACCGCTTTGGCCTCGATCTTGTTGGCCCCCCCATTCGCCTACGCTGATCAGCCTGGGCCAGATTGGATGCCCATGGAACAGGTCCAGGCAAAGCTTATGCAATCTGGCTATTCGCAGGTTACGAAGCTCGAAGCCGATGATGGCCATTGGGAGGGTGAAGGCATCAAGGGCGGCAAGAAGATGGAGTTCCATGCCGATCCACGGACTGGTCAGATCACCTCAGAGAAGCAAGATGATTGACGCCGTGGGAGCCCGCCAACTCAGGCAGCCTTACTCTCTTCGTGCGGGCAGGACGACAGCGGCGATGGTGGGCTCGCTGCCCGGCCTGACGTCGGCGCCGCGCTTCCCACACGCCTTGCAGACGAATCGCGGCGCGAGATCGGAGAGCCTGACCTCGTCCGGCCACTGGTCGGCGGCGTCGCGCCCCAGGATGACGTTGTGGCTGGCGTTGCGCAGGCAGAAGACGATGAGACCACGAACGCCGGCCGAGCGCATTTCACCCAGCGTGATCTTCACCGGGCGGCCATCAGGTAGGTTCCGGTTTTCGTGGGGGCAGGCTTGCGCATTTCGCGCTCAAACCCCGCGTCGGCCGGTTGGCAAATTGTCGATAGGTGGGAGGTGGGAACGGCGCTCAGCTACCGCTGGTCGTGGGTGTGGACAGAGGCCGCAACTGAGGCGACTCAGCTACAGCACGCGCCCTTACCGTTCTCTTGCATCGGCGGGCACGAAACGGTGCCGAAGGAACAGAACACGCAGCAGTTGCCAGGGACGGCTTCAGGCGCCACGTTGACGACGGTCCGGATGTCCCATCCAGGGATTAAATGGACAGTCCGCTCGCAGCGGCCAAGCTCATTTGCGAGCCCACGTCACAGGCGAACGACCTTCTAATGATGTCTGACCGGAATCAGCGAAGGACCATTCAGGCTAACCGGCAGTATTTCGAAGAGCACGTGCACCATAGGTGTATCCGTCTTGTTAAAAACGGTGTGGTTTATATCCCCAGATTCAAAGAAGAAATCGCCCGGGGCGTAAACTACAGTCTTATCCGGCAAGACGTAAGTCATGTAGCCGGAGGTGACTTGGCGGATGCCCGGGCCCTCGTGATTGTGCTCACCCACATGTCCGCCGGGCGCAAGCGTCAACTCGGTGACTCTGAGCTTGTACTTTCCATTGATCTCCTTGAGAAATCCTTCAAGCGGCGCCTCGAACTTGATTTTGGCGACCAAGCCGCTGGTATCGACTTTGACTGGGCTTACGCCTACTTGCGCGCGCGCTTCGCCGGCCTGTCCAAGCAATGCCGCGAACGGTGCCGTTGCGAGAGCCAGAAGAAAATCGCGTCTGACGGGTTTATCGTTTGGCATGATAAATCTCCTGTTGCCGCTAGTCGACGCCAATGGCTATCGAAGCTGCAGCGTAAGCCGCTCGCCGGGCGCTAAACTAGTGCGTAGACCGGACTACTTCCGCACCCCTGCGCGGCGTGATACGCTCAATCATGCACCGTTACGGCCAATATTGTCCCGTGGCGCGAGCGGCGGAAATCCTTGCCGACCGTTGGACCGTGCTCATTGTCCGCGAGCTGCTTGCCAACGTTAATCACTTCAACGAACTTGAGCGCGGTCTTCCTCGCATGTCCCGCACACTGCTTGCGGGACGGCTGCGGCGATTGCAGCAAGCCGGCGTGTTGGAACGGCGCGGTGCCCCACGGGGCAAGCAGACTGAATACCGACTGACATCCGCCGGGCGCGACCTGCAACCGATTATCGACCAATTTGGCGGATGGGGAGCGCGCTGGGCTTTCGGTGATCCGCGGCCGAACGAACTCGATCCCGTCGTCCTGCTGTGGTGGATGCGGCGCCGCGTGCGCATCGAGGCCGTAGGGAAACGCCGCGTCGTGATCCAGTTCGACTTCGGTGGTGGGCCGAGGCGGCGCTATTGGCTTCTGATCGAGCGCGCGGATGTTTCGGTCTGTCTCAAGAATCCCGGTTTCGATATCGATGTGATCGTCTCGACGGACATCGTGGCGTTTTATAGAGTTTGGCTGGGGCGCATAAGCTTCTCCGAAGCCTTGCATAGGCAGCAGGTCCGGCTGGACGGGACGCCCGCCGACCTTCGAGCTTTCTCGGGTTGGTTTGCTTGGAGTCCGATGGCAGACACGGTACGAGCTGCGCTGGCCGATCGGCGGACTGCGTCGTCCAACGATCGTCATCCCAAGCTAGACTAGCCAAAATGAGCGCAGGCCGAAGCTGTGCGTCGTTCGGTATGTCCGGGTGGGTCAAAGGCGGCGGTCCCCACTGGAGCGATGACTTCTGCTCTGCCCTGATTCCAGACCTGCCGCTGCACTGGGCAGCCGACGCAATGCGCCACAACCGGAAATTGACATTCGTCGCTGCGCTCGATTAAGCAAGCGCTCAGTAGATGGCGCGCCCAATGGCCGAACAATCCAGCAGCGCGGGTGAGTACAGGTTCTTTCTCGACCTGTTCATCGTGCATCCAACCTTAGTGCCGGACCAAATCACCAGAAGCCTAAGAATGGAGCCCGACGTCACTCATTGTGTCGGCGCTCCCCGAAGAACCGCGAAGGGCACGCCCCTGTCCGGAACGTATGCTACCACGCGATGGCGGCGCAGCACGGAATACGTCGTCGAAGATCCAGGCTTTGCGTCTGAATTATCATGTCTGATCGGCGCACTGGTGCCTCACAAGGCGTTCTTTTCGGAGCTCAAAGCCAACGGCGGAACTGCAAGCATCATTATTCAATTCATGGACGGCTTTCTCGCCGACGAATTGTCCAGCGTAATGCTTGCTCGACTTTTGGAGCTCGATTTATCACTCGGGATCGAGTGCTACGCGGGTCTTCCAAAGTCGCGGACGGCTCAACGTGTTATGGAAAAAACAACGTATGTCCGGTTCGGGTCAAAGGCGGCGGTCCGCACCGGCGGCGGTGACTTCTGCTCTACCCCCGACTCCAGACCTGCCGCTGCACAGCGCCAACCGACGCAATGGGCCAGATGCGGAAGTCCCTGTCACTATTCGATTAGCTCATCGGCCCTCGCGAGCAATGATGGCGGCACGGTGAGACCGAGCGCCTTTGCAGTCCGCAGATTCATGCTCATCACATATTGCGCAGGCTGTTCGACCGGAATATCTGCAGGACGCTCGCCTTTAATGATTTTGTCTACCAATCGCGCGCTTTGACGGCCCAAGGACACCAAATCAGGTCCAAGACTTATCAGTCCCCCGGCAGCCACGGCCTCCCTAAAACCGTGGCAAGAGGGTAGCCCATTGACCAACGCGAGATCAGCTGTCTCCTTAATGCTGCCATATGTGAGCGAGCCGGAAACTACCAATAGAGCTTGCTGGCGAGTCTGCTTCATCTCATCGAACGCGCGTGGTAGGTCGTCAGCGGAATTTACGGCGACCCGCGTTAGTAAGACTTTTAAGCCCGGAGCAGACCGCTCCAATGATACCATCGCAAATGGAAAATTCGGATCGCCAACAGCTCCTAATATGGCCACGTTAGAAAGACCAGGCACAACCTCCGTCAAAAGTTGAAGCCGCTTCGCGTACGTTTCCTCGGCCGCTTCAAACGTCACCCCTGTCATATTGCCGCCGGGCTTGGCCAAGCTTCTTACAAGTCCGATATCTACAGGCGCGCCGACTGAAATAAATACTACAGGAATCTCAGCAGTCGCGGATTTTGCCGCGACGCCGCCAACAGTTCCTCCGACGACAAGAATATCGACGTATGGAAGCACTGCCAAAATGGCTTCTTTCATTTTCTCTACAGTTGGAGCGGCAAACTGTTGGCGGACCAGCCTGATGTTTTTGCCATCAACATATCCGAGTTCACGAAGACCGGTAAGCAATCCTTCCATACCCGCACTGCGAGATGCGGCGTCGACGTATCCGACCGTAGCGACCCTTGTGCGTTCCTGTGCCTGCGCTGTGGTCTGCCAAAAGGCGGCACTGAGAAGCGCACCAATAAAGCCACGGCGTTTCATGTCGTCCTCCAAGGACGTGTTGCGTGCGTCGGACTATAGCAGCGTCGCCATGGCGGAAGATATTACAATGAACCCCTCTGGTCCGCCCACCAATGGATAGGAGAACCCAGCACGCTTGACGATGCTCCATCTGCATCTCTCGATTATTGACTGCGAAGGTGCTAAAAATTCCGGACGGTTCCTAAGGGTAGATCCATGCGCCCATTCGTAACCCGCCGTGCCTGGTTGACCAGCGGCCTTGCATTTCTTCTTGCGACAGGCGGGAAGAGTGAAGGATCGCGTCGGTGGCGCGTGGGATACCTTGATTCCGGGAGATCCCCAGTAGGCAGTAATACATTGAGAGGTGCGCTTCGCGCGCTGGGCTACGAGGAAGGAAGGAACCTCGTCATCGACGTTCGAGAGGCAAATGGGAAGTATGGCTTGCTTCCGGCTCTCGCTGATGAACTCGTGGCCCTGAACCCTGACGGTAAGCGCGAATTTCCCTGCACCTTTTGCTTTTGAGTGCTCTGATGCATGAGGTGTCCACCAAAATAGGTGGACACCTTGTGATGGCAGACGATGATCAGAAACTGCGGGTCAGGCTTGTTGGTCGGAACGGTCGCCGGCGCTACGAGG
>NZ_JADPJF010000001.1:0-7190 GCF_023073295.1 Bradyrhizobium sp. 23
CAAACTCGGCAACCAAACCAAGGATGATATCGATAAAGAACCTCGCGAAGAACGGTCCTGTGGGCGTTCTCAAACCTCGTTGTACAACACGACCCGACGTCACTCGACGATCGGTTACCTCAGCCCTGTTGAGTTCGAGCGCAAGGTGGGATTAGCTTAACCCGGTGTCCATCATACCGGCAGCAGCTCAGTCGCTCATTGGTTTTGCTCAGCTTCTCTCTAGAGTCAGCAATGGGTTCAAGCGGCGCCCAGCGGGCATTACCGTGAAGGTCCGCTGCGGACCAATTACGGAAGTCCCAAATTGGGCGCGGCGCTGGGCACTGATCGGGGCAGCGGTACCATTCCGTTTGATGATGCCGCGCTCCACGAAGTTTGCTCACCCGCTGGACGCCTCGCCTACGCCGTCCGCAACACCGGCGCCGGCGGCTGCGACGGCCGGATCAGCGCAAACGCAACCTGGATGATGCCGCCGGCCAGCCCCAGCGCGACGCCGATGCGCCAGGCCATCGTGTACGAGCCGAGCGCGTCGTAGAGCACCCCTCCCCCATACGCGCCGAGAAAGCTGCCGATCTGGTGGCTCATGAAGGCGAGGCCCTGGATCATCGCCTGCCAGCGGAGGCCGAACATTTCGGCGACGGCGCCCGCGACCAGCGGTCCCACACCCATCCACAGGAAGCCCATGATCGCGCCGAACAGCAAGGTCGAGGCCGGCGTCGCCGGCAGCATGAAGTACCAGGCCAGCGCGAGTGAGCGGAAGATGTAGATTCCGCCGAGCAGCGCGAGCTTGTTCCAGCGCTGGCCGGCCCAGCCGAAGAACAGCGAGCCGAGCACGTTGAAGCCGCCGATCATGCCGAGCGTCTGCGCGCTCAGCATCGGATCGAGGCCGCAGATCGCGAGATAGGACGGCAGATGCGTCGTGAGGAACACGAGCTGCATGCCGCAGACGAGATAGGCGCAGGTCATGACCACGAACGACGCGTTGCCGAACGCGGTCTTCGCCGCGATCAGGGCCGTGGCATCGACGATCTCATCAGTCGCGGGCTTCGGCAGCGGGACCGCGTCGACGCGCCCGGCATACCAGGCCGCCGGGATCATCAGCACCGACATCACCACGAAGCCGGCGAGCCCGACGCGCCAGCCAAAGCCCTCGTTGAGCATCTGCCCGATCGGCGCCGACAGCAGCGCGCCGAGCGAGCCCACACCGGAGACGATGCCGAGCACGGTGGAGCGCACCGTTGCGGGCACCGCGCGCGCCGCCACCGACATCGCGATCGCCGCCGCGGTGCAGGCCAGCGAGGTGCCGATCAGCACGCCGGCGCCGATCATGATGGCGACGAGACCGTTCGCGGTTGCCATCAGCACCAAGCCCGCGATGTACATGAAGGAGCCAGCGATCATGATAGGACGGAAGCCGTAGCGCGTGGTCATCGCGCCGGCGAGCGGCTGGAGAAAGCCCCAGGCGAGGTTCTGCACGGCCAGCGCCAGCGTGAAATCGGAGATCGACAGATGGATGTCGTGGGTCAGCGGCTGCATGAAGATGCCGAGGCTCTGCCGCAGCCCCATGCTCAGCGTCAGCATGATCGAGGCGCCGATCAGGATGGGCAATGTCGGGCGCAGGACCTGCAACAGGGGCATTTTTGTCTCCCTCATCGGCGCGGCGCGAGCGCCGTCGTCTGCAATATCAGTTGATTTTGGTTACACAGACCTGTGTACTTGGGCTATGAATAGCGTGCGCTGTCAAGCAAACAGGACATTCACCGCCGCATGGCTCCCCCGCCCGCCCCACAGACGATGAAAGAGCGGATTCTCGAGACCGCCGACAAACTGTTCTATCTTCAGGGCATTCGCGCCATCGGCGTCGACACCATCGCGGCCGAGATCGGCATCTCCAAGCGCACGCTCTACAACCACTTCCCCTCCAAGGACGCGCTGATCGCCGCCTACCTGGAGCGCCGCTTCGTGCAGCCCCGCCCCTCGGACAAGCCGGCGGCCGAGCAGATCCTCGCCACCTTCGATTCGCTGGAGCGCCGCTTCGCCGCAAAAGACTTTCGCGGCTGCCCGTTCGTGAATGCGGTCGCCGAGCTTGGCCCGGCCGACCGCGCCGTGAAGAAGATCGCAATCGCCTTCAAGGAAAGCCGCCGCATCTGGTTTCGCGACCGCCTCAACGAGCTCGGCGTTGCGAACGCGGAGGCGCTCGCAACGCAGCTCGTGCTGCTGGTCGACGGCTCGATCGCGCAGGACCTCGTCCGCGACGACCCCGCAATGGCCCGCGCCGCGAAGGAAGCGGCGACGGTGCTGCTGCGGAATGCGGGGGTGACGGTGGGAGATCAGACTACGGTGAAGCGAGGCAAGCGGCCGGCCCGGCATCCCTGAAGCAGCTGCAACATCAGAACCCGCCGCTCGCCGCAAGAAGTCCGGATCGGAAAGCACGCACCGCAAGGTCCGTTTGCCGTGCTTCACCCTTCGATCTCTTGAAGCGATTGGACTGAGAGGAACCATCGTCATTTCGGCGTAGTTGACCTTCTTTACACCGGAGAAGGTCATGAATCGAAAATCGCTTCTTCTTACAGCCGCACTGTCCTTCGCTGTTGCCGCTCCCGTCTTCGCACAAGGCGGCGGCGGAGGTGGTGGCGGCGGTGCCGGCGGAGGCGCGGGTGGCGCAGCTGCGAGCGGCGGCGCGTCCGGATCATCCGCCAGCTCAGGCGCAGGCACTGGCACGTCTGGCGCCGCCAATGGAGGCCCCTCGGCGCCATCCGGCATGGGCACAAACGGAACCTCAACCGGCGCTCACACCAACAACTCTCCAACCAACCCGAACGTTCAGCCCCCGACGCCGAACGGGAATACTGCGAGCACACCGACCACCACCGGCGCGGGCAACACCGCGTCAGGATCGACACAGGCGGGCACGCCAAACGGGACCGACAGGTCCGGTATCACGGCCACCAATGGCGCCAACAGCGACAACAAGGGCCAGATGAGCCCCGCGGAGCAGGCAAGAACGGGGATCAAGACGCTTCCACAGGACCAAACTCCAGGAGCCGTCAGTGCGCCGGGCGTTGGCGTCGGTCATGCGGCGAACGGCTTGCCGATCGGTACGCCCGGTTCGGGGACCAGCAACGTCGATCAGAAGTGACCCGGACTTTCTCCATCCCCACAGGGCCCGCTACGGCGGGCCTTTTCTGTGACGTCCTGAAGGGAGTGAACGAGGCCTAGCGCTGCGAGGGCGAGACATGGAGTAAACTTGGCATCAGGCGGCCCTGCCGATACACTGGTTTCTTTTTGAGGCGTGCCCATGATTAGATTTTCGTCGTTGCTGCCAATTTCATTTCTGATCATCTGCACCCCGGCCACGGCCGACGAGATGAAGATCCAATTCACATTTGGACCTCCGCGGCCCTGCACCACCGTCTTTCCCAATCCCGAAATCAAGATGAAGAGTGTTCCGCCCGGCACGCGCACGATCGTCGTCAAGTTTCGCAGAGAGAAGAACTACGAGATGGGCGGCCAGGAGATCCCATTTCCCTCAGATAACATCGTGAAGCCGGAGAGCTTGCGAACCTGGGGCCCCTGCAATTCCGGCCTGTACACTTACGAGATCATCGCAAAGTCCAACACCGGCGCGGCCCTGGCCAAGGCAGAATGGTCGGAACCGTATCCTCCCTGACGCGAAGGTGGACGCCCGCTTGTCCGTCGTGGCGTGCGGATTCCTCGCTTGCGGGATGACAGCAGAGTTTGTGGATATTCGGGATGCTAGCAGGATGCTCCTGTTTTGGCCGACGAGTCAAAGGGCAATGCTGTGCCCATCAGCCGTTTTGCAACCGCGTAAGTCATTGATCCGACTAGTGTCGGCTACTGTGCATGGGGTTGTTTTCGCGTTTTTTTTTGCGTCGGCCGGTGCGAGCGGCCTCACGCCGCGTGCGACACCACGCGATTGCGGCCGTCGTGCTTGGCGCGGTAGAGCGCGGTATCGGCGCGCTTGAGCACGTCGCCAACCGCCTCGCCCTTCTGCTCCAGCGTGGTCAGGCCGATCGAGATCGTGACCTCGATGCGCTTGGTGCCCTTGTGGATCGCAAAGGGCTCGCCGGCGATCGAGCGGCGCAGGCGCTCGGCGACCATGCCCGCGACGTGGAGATCGGTCTCCGGCATCACGATGACGAATTCCTCGCCGCCGTAGCGACAGGCAAGGTCGATGCCGCGGATCGACTTGCGCACCCGCACGGCGAATTCGCGCAGCACGTCGTCGCCGGCGTCGTGGCCGTAATTGTCGTTGATCGACTTGAAGTAGTCGATGTCCAGAATCATCAGCGCCAGCGGCTTGCCGCGCGTTGCGGCCTGCTCGGCCAGCGTCGCGAGATGGCTCTCCATGTAGCGCCGATTGTGCAGCCCCGTGAGCGCGTCGGTGATCGCCATCTCGATCGAATTCTGCACGTTGTCGCGCAAATGGTCGGTGTAGCGGCGACGGCGGATCTGGGTGCGGGCGCGCGCCAGCAGCTCGATCTTGTCGATGGGACGCAGCAGATAGTCGTTGACGCCGATCTCGAGCCCGCGCAGCAGCCGCGTCGCGTTCTCGGGGTCGGCGATCGCCAGGATCGGCACATGCCGCGTGCGCTCCAGCGAGCGCGCCTGGCTGCACAGCCGCAGGCCGTCGAAATTGTTGAGGTCGAGCGAGACGATCAGCAGATCGTAATTGCCCTCGGCGGCGTGGAACAGCGCCTCCGTCGGGTTCGGCTCGACGTCGATGGTGTGCTCGGCGGCAAGGATCGTCGCCAGCCGTTCATAGGAGGACTGTCGGTCGTCGACCAGCAGGATACGGCCGCCCTTGCCGGTGTCGGAGATCGCACTGCGCTCGGGCGCCTGCATGCCGATCTCGAGCGAGGTGATGGCGCGCATGCGCAGCTCGTCCGTCATCATCTTCAGCCGGGTCAGCGAGCGCACGCGCGCGATCAGCACGACATCGGAGACGGGTTTTGTCAGGAAATCGTCGGCGCCCGCTTCCAGCCCGCGGTTGCGGTCGGACGGGCTGTCGAGCGCGGTGACCATCACGACGGGAATGTGATGCGTGGCCGGATCGGTCTTGAGGCGGCGGCAGACCTCGAAACCGTCCATGTCCGGCATCATGACGTCGAGCAGGATGATGTCGCATTCGGCGCGGGCGCAGATCGCCAGCGCCTCGGTGCCGTTCGCGGCGGTCATCACGTCGAAATATTCGGCGGACAGGCGGGCTTCGAGCAGCTTGACGTTGGCAGGGACGTCATCGACGACGAGAATACGCGCGGACACTGTGAACTCACTTCCTATCCGATGAAACGTCGGACCGTCTCAATGAATTTGCCGACCGAGATCGGCTTGGACAAATAGGCCTCGCAGCCGCCCTCGCGGATGCGCTCTTCGTCGCCCTTCATCGCGAACGCCGTGACGGCGACGACGGGAATGCTGCGCAGCTCCGGATCGTCCTTGATCCAGCGCGTCACCTCCAGGCCCGAGACCTGCGGCAATTGGATATCCATCAGCACGAGGTCGGGCCGCATCTTGCGAACGAGGTCGAGCGCCTCGTAGCCGTTGCTGGTGCCGGTGGTCTGGTAGCCGTGCGCCTCCAACAGGTCGCGGAAGAGCTTCATGTTGAGCTCGTTGTCTTCCACGATCAGGACGGTCTTAGCCATCCCGCCCTCCTGATTGGTCCGCAGACCGATGCATGTGACGCCTCAGGCGCCGGTCGCCGGCGCTTCGAAAACTGGATTCAAACTAGCCTCGAATTCGCTTGAGTTTCGTTAAACCCGAGGGCCGACTTTCTGCGATGTGGTTTCCAGTTGCTTGTCGTGGGTCGCAAGACTTGGGTAAGAGACTGGGCAAGAGACTGGGAAACGAGACTCGGGCATGGTGGCCCCAAAGTAGACACCGAAAGTTAACGGAAAGGCAAACCGGCCACGTGAAAAAGCCTGTTCACAACCCGCGCGAAGTCGCTGAAATCGTTGCGCTTCAGGCGCTGTCTTTCGTCGCGGGCGAACCCGAGCGGCTGGGCCTGTTCCTGGCCGAGACAGGGGTCGGCCCGGAGATGCTGCGCAATGCCGCCTCGGACCCCAATTTCCTGCTGAGCGTGCTGGATTTCGTGATGCGCGACGACGCCACCGTGCAGGCCTTTGCCAGCGCTGCGGAACTGCATCCGACCAACGTTGCCGCAGCGCGGCAGGTTCTCGGCGACGCGCTCGGCGACCCCAATTGGGAGCGCGACGTGCCGTGACCTCCCTGGAGAGGGCCGGGCCCCGCTGCTTCTGCCGGGATTGTTCGGCCGATCTGGATATGGGCGTGCGGCGCTGTTCCACCTGCGGTTCCCCCCGCCTCGCCCGCCACCGCGCGCTCGCAAGCCTGACCATCGCACATATCGACTGCGACGCCTTCTACGCGACCGTCGAGAAG
Organism: Bradyrhizobium sp. 23; assembly: GCF_023073295.1. Classification (NCBI taxonomy): domain Bacteria; kingdom Pseudomonadati; phylum Pseudomonadota; class Alphaproteobacteria; order Hyphomicrobiales; family Nitrobacteraceae; genus Bradyrhizobium; species Bradyrhizobium sp. 23. The sequence goes on from NZ_JADPJF010000001.1 coordinate 6,418, forward strand.
CGCGACAATCCCGACATCGCCGACAAGCCCGTGATCATCGGCGGGGGCAAGCGCGGCGTGGTGTCGGCCGCCTGCTACATCGCCCGCACCTACGGCGTGCGGTCGGCCATGCCGATGTACAAGGCGTTGGAAGCCTGCCCGCATGCCGCCGTGATCCCGCCGAACATGGCGAAATATGTCCGGGTCGGGCGCGAGGTGCGCCAGGCCATGCAAGCGCTGACGCCGCTGGTCGAGCCGCTTTCGATCGACGAGGCGTTCCTGGATCTCTCCGGCACCGAGCGGGTGCACGGCATGGTGCCGGCCAAGGTGCTGGCGCGGTTCGCACGCAACATCGAGCGCGACATCGGCATCAGCGTCTCGGTCGGCCTCTCCTGCAACAAGTTCCTGGCGAAGATCGCCTCCGACCTGGACAAGCCGCGCGGGTTTGCTGCGCTCGACCAGGAGGAAGCGCGCCTGATGCTGGCGGAGAAGCCGGTCGGTTTCATTTTCGGCGTTGGACCCGCGACGCAGGAGCGTCTGGTGCAACGCGGCTTCCGCATCATCGCGGACCTGCAGAAGGCCGACGAGATCGAGGTGATGCGGCAGTTTCCGAGTGACGGCCGCAGGCTGTGGCGACTCGCGCGCGGCATCGACGACCGCCGCGTCGAGCCCGATCGGGGCGCCAAGACGATTTCGAGCGAGACGACGTTCGAGACCGACATCCGGGACTTCGCGACGCTGGAGAAGATTTTGTGGCGGCTGTGCGAAAAGACGTCGTCTCGCCTTAAGAGCAG
>NZ_JADPJF010000001.1:7269-22754 GCF_023073295.1 Bradyrhizobium sp. 23
CGAGCTCGCCGGCCTGACCGTCACGTTGAAGCTGAAGACCGCCGATTTCCGCCAGCGCACCCGCTCGCAGTCGATCACGGCCCCGACGCAGCTTGCCGCGAAGATCTTCTCGATCTGCCGCGAGATGCTGGCGAAAGAGATCGACGGCACCGCCTTCCGCCTGATGGGCGCCGGCGTCAGCGCCCTGCGCGAGGGTTCAGTCGCCGACGACACCGACATGCTCGACCGCCGCGCCGCCCATGCCGAGCGCGCGGTGGACAGCTTGCGCAAGAAATTCGGCAGCGCCGCAGTGATCCGCGGCATCGCGTATGAGGGGCCGGAAAAGGCGCAGGAGTGATGACAGGCGAACGCGACCTCCACGCACTGCTGAGACACATGAAGCCGGAGATGCGGCCGGGCATCTTCGTGTTCTGCACGATCCCGACGAACGAGCCAGTTCCCGCAGCGCTCAGTCCACTGCTGACGTTTTGCGAGCAGGAAGGAACGACGCTGGTGCTCCTGCGCGAAGAGGCCGAAGCGGCAGGACTACGCCACGCATTTGCATCGTGCCTGATCACCCTGACGGTTCACTCCGCACTCGATGCGGTCGGCTTCCTGGCGGCGATCACGGCACGTCTCGCCGCAGCCGGCATCAGCGTGAACGCCGTTTCGGCGTTCCACCACGATCATTTGTTTGTGCCGGCAGACAGGGCTGACGACGCGATGGTTCTTCTGCGAGAGATGTCCAACGCAACACACTTGTAGCGAAAGATCTCAATCCGCGACAGCCACCGCCTCGATCTCGATCATCCATTCCGGCGCGGCGAGCGCCGAGACGCCGACCAGCGTGCTCGCCGGCGGCTCCATGCCTTCGAAGAAGGCCGAGCGGGCCTTGCCGATGATCGGGCGCAGCTCCGGCTTGTAGTTCACGACGAAGGTCGTGATCTTCACGATATTGGCGTAGCTCGCGCCGGCTGCTTTCAGCGCGTGCCCGAGATTCTGCATCACCTGCGTGGTCTGCGCGGCGATGTCGCCCTCGCCGACGATCCGCCCCTCCTCATCCACCGACACCTGGCCGGAGATGTAAATCGTCCGCGCCCCCGTGGCGGTGACGACATGCGAATAGGCGGGATTGTGATGCAGGCCGCTGGGACGGAGATGATCGAGCTTGGGCATGACGAGCCTCCCGGATGTTTGTGGTTGGGAGGAGCGTAGCCAGAGACCGCGTTGCAGGCCAGCCCTCAATTGCAGGGCTGGCTGTCCTTCGCGTCGAACTTGCCCATCGCGCCCGAAATCACAAAATCGTTGTAATCGAGCACAAGCTGGCGCGAGACGCCGTTCTCGTAGAGCTCGAACGCCATCGCATAGACCGGCGTCTGCTCGCCTTCCTTCTGCTGGGCCTCACGATCGAAATAGCTGACGGTGACGGGCCAGCGCTTGAGGGACTTCATGTGCTCGTCGGACGTCGAGGGATCGGGCGAGCCTTCGCGTTCGGCGGGGATCGGCTGGCCGATCACGGTCAGCGTGTTGTAGACCTTTTGGCCATCGTCGGAGCCGTCATAGACGGAGAGTTCGAGCAGCGACTTGCCGTCCTTGGCGGCGGCAATGATGCGCTGGATCTGTTCGGTCGGGAATACGATCTTGCCGTCGAGCGTAAAGCTCTTCGGGGCCGGCAGCTTCAGCTTGACGTTGATGTGGTCGCCGTCGCGCTCAGCCGAGCCGTCGACCCGGCCGGCATCCGCCTCGTTCATCCGCGTCTCGATCTTGAAGCGGTAGCTTTTGCCGCCGGCGTCCTCCCAGGAATTGGAGCGGAGGTCGCTGAGCGTGACCTTGCCCTCGCCGCTGTCGAGCTCGGAAACCTGGCGGAATTCGGAGGTGTAGCCCTCGCACGAACTTCCGGTGAAATTGTAGAGGATGCGGCCGCGCGCGCTGTTGATCGAATTCGAGCGCGATTTCACCAGGCTCAGATCATAGAGCGCCTGATGCGCGAGAAACGGACCGTTCGCGGCCAACGCCCCGCCTCCGGGGCCGAGAGCGGCCGCCGCGAGCGCCGTCACACCGAGCGAAGTCCGGAAAAGGTGCAGCATGTCTGGTTCCTGAGGAAAGCGCAGATTCGACATTTTAATGACCGTTCCATTGCGTCGCAACTGAGGCCGTTTCACGTAAAGTTGCGGCCTTTGCATTGAACCTCCTGCCCTGCCTCAACAAAATGCCACCCCGACGGTTGCTTGCATGTGGCGGCACGATGGGCGAAACAGGGCCCGCCCGGCCTGCAAGGGATGCGCCGGGGCGGATGGATTTTTGGACAACGAGGTCGGACATGGCGGGCACGGTCGAGCAGAAGCTGGCGGAACAGGGCATCAAGCTGCACGAGGCCCCCACCCCCGTGGCAAACTACGTGCCGTTCGTGCGCACCGGTAATCTGCTGTTCGTCTCCGGCCAGGTTTGCTTCGATCCCGCCGGCAAGCTGATCGCCAAGGGCAAGCTCGGCGCCGGCGTGACCATCGAAGACGGCGCCGCGGCCGCCCGCGGCTGCGCCGTCAATCTGCTGGCCCAGGTCAAGGCGGCGCTGGGCGACCTCGACAAGGTCGTGCGCGTGGTGCGCCTCGGCGGCTTCATCAACTCCGCGCCGGACTTCCTGGACGGGCCGAAGGTCCTCAACGGCGCCTCCGACCTGATGGTCGCCGCCTTCGGTGACAAGGGCCGTCATGCCCGCACCACTGTCGGCGTCGCCTCCCTGCCCGCGGATGCGGCGGTCGAGGTCGAAGGCGTGTTTGAGGTCGCCTGAGGCGAATGCGCGCTCCTGATTGGCTGACAGCCCGCCCGGTCGCCCATCGTGGCCTGCACGACATTTCCCGCGGCATCGTCGAGAACATGCCGGGCGCGGTGCAGGCTGCAATTGCGGGCAATTTCTCCATCGAGGTCGACATCCAGCTCTCCGCCGACGGCGAGGCCACGGTGCATCACGACCATGCGCTCGGCCGCCTGACCGAGGCCACCGGCCCGCTGGTCGAGAAAACCGCCACTGAACTGAAGGCGCTCACGTTCAAGGACACGGCCGAGCGGATGATGTCGCTCAGCGACCTCTGCGCCCTTGTTGGCGGCCGCGTGCCGCTGGTGATCGAGGTTAAGAGCCGTTTTGACCGCGACCGCAAGCTGGTGAAGCGGATGGCCGAGGTGCTCGCGTCCTATGATGGCCCAGCGGTCGGCATGTCGTTCGACCCGGACCAGGTGCTGGCGCTGCGCGAGCTGCTGCCATCCCGCCCCCGCGGCATCGTCGCGCAACGGAGCTATCAGGACGACTACTGGGCTCACCTGACGCAGCAGCAGCGCGACAGCATGCTGTACCTGCGCCATGGCTTTCAGACCCAGCCGCAGTTCGTCGCCTTTAGGGTCGACGACCTGCCCGCCCCCGCCCCCTGGATCGCCCGCAATGTGTTCGGCTGCGCTCTACTGGGCTGGACCGTGCGTACGACCGAGCAGCGGACGCGGGTCGCGCAATATGCGGATCAGATGATCTTCGAGGGCTTCGTACCCTAGGCTTGATGTTTCCCACTCTTGAAGTCGCTGCTGCAATGCACGATCTTGGGCACGATGGCACCATCCGAAATCACCCTTGAGGCCGTACCTTCCATTGGCGAAGTATCGCCGGACGACTGGGACGCCTGCGCCAATCCCGGCGGCAAGTCTTGTAATGGGCATGGCAAGGGAACCTCATCCGGACTTCCAGGGGATTCCCTCGGCCTCTCAAAGCCCGGCTATAACCCCTTCGTCTCCCACGCGTTTTTATCGGCCGTTGAGAAATCGGGTTCGGCCACGATCCGCACCGGCTGGGGACCGCGGCATCTCGTGGCCAAGGTCGACGGTCGCGTCGCCGGCGTCGTGCCCTGCTATCTGAAATCGCACTCGCAAGGCGAATATGTCTTCGACCGCGGCTGGGCCGATGCCTATGAGCGCGCCGGCGGGCGGTACTATCCGAAGCTGCAGGTTTCGGTTCCGTTCACGCCGGCGACGGGACCGCGGCTGCTGGTCCGCGACGGCGTTGACCACGAGCACATCATGGAAGCGCTGGCGAGCGGGTTGGTGGCGCTGTGCGGTGTCAGCAAGGCCTCCTCGGTGCACGTCACTTTCGCCCGCGAGGCGGAGTGGAAGCTGCTCGCCGAGCACGGCTTCCTCCAGCGCACCGACCAGCAGTTCCATTGGCACAACGAAGGCTTTGCGAGTTTCGACGATTTCCTGGCGACGCTGAACTCCCGCCACCGCAAATCGATCAAGCGCGAACGGCGCGATGCGCTGGCTGCCGGGGTCACCATCCACTGCCTCACGGGCAAGGAGATCACCGAGGATGCCTGGGATGCGTTTTTCATGTTCTACATGGAGACCGGCTCGCGCAAATGGGGCCGCCCTTATCTGACGCGGGAATTCTTCTCGCTGATCGGCGAAACCATGAGCCAGGACGTGCTGCTGGTCATGGCACGCCGCAACGATCGCTGGATCGCGGGCGCGATCAACTTCATCGGCTCGGACACGCTGTTCGGCCGCAACTGGGGTGCGGTCGAGCATCATCCCTTCCTGCATTTCGAGGTCTGCTATTACCAGGCGATCGACTTCGCCATCAAACGCGGTTTGGCGAATGTCGAAGCCGGCGCGCAGGGCGAGCACAAGATCGCACGCGGCTACCTGCCGCGGACCACCCACTCCGCTCACTTCATCGCTGATCCGGGCTTGCGCCGCGCCATCGACGATTACCTCAAGCGCGAGCGCGCCTATGTTGCAGAAGCCGGACGGGAGCTGGCCGAGCTCGGCCCGTTCCGCAAAGGCGCCGACGAGGCGCCTTGACGGTTCGTTGCGGCTGGTGACAGTAAGCGCAAAATTCCAGGGAGCCGCCGCCATGACCGCCTACGACCCCGACAACATCTTCGCGAAGATCCTCCGCGGTGAATTCCCCTGCCACAAGGTTTACGAGGATGAGCACGTGCTCGCCTTTCTCGACATCATGCCGCGGGTACCGGGCCACACGCTGGTGATTCCAAAAGCTCCTGCCCGCAACATCCTCGACATCAAGCCGGACGACTACGCCCACGTCGCCCGCGGCGCACACAAAATCGCTGCCGCAGCGATGACGGCGTTCAAGGCCGACGGCATCACCGTGCAGCAGTTCAACGAGGCGGCCGGCGGACAGGTGGTGTTTCATCTCCACATGCACGTGATGCCGCGCCACGACGGCGTGGCGATGCTTCCGCCCGCCAGCCGCAAGGAAGACGTCAAGGTGCTGGAAGAGAACGCGACCAAGCTGATCGCGGCGTTGAAGGCGGGCTGACGCTCTCCACTCGTCATTCCGAGCGCAGCGAAGCAATCCAGACTGCCTCCGCGGCTACAGTCTGGATTGCTTCGTCGCAAGAGCTCCTCGAAATGACGGAGGAGACACTTCACTCCGTCTGAAAATCTCCCGGCTGCGGGGCGGCCAGCGGCGTGAACTCGCAACGATCTGGTTTGATGTCGATCAGCGGCGTGTTGTCGAGGCAATCGAGCCCGCGCACCAGAATCGCGTTGCCTTCGATGCCGACCAGCTTCACGATCGACGTGCCGATCGGATTAGGGCGCACCGGCGAGCGCAGCGAAAACGTGCCGCGGGTCTTCTCGTTGTTCTTAGGGCTTTGCAGGACGATGTCGCGGCGCGACTTGTCGAGCCAGTAAAGCACTTCGAGATTGCTGTAGAAATCGACGCCCTTGATCGCCGGCACGAACGGCTCGAAGATCTCGAGCCGACATATCGGGCCGTCTGTCCGGCCCTGCCGCGGGGTCTCCATCCGCGAGCTCCAGGGCGTGCGGATGCGGCCGATGAAGACGAGGCCGGCATCTTGCGTCGGCGGCAGCTCGATGGAGACTTCACCCTCGCGGAGCTGGTTTTCGCGAACCATATGTCCAATTCCCTGCTGTTCGCCGGCGGTTTTAGCCCAACCACCACTTGCCGGCCAGCATGAAGACTTCGCCCGCGACCACGCCCGCGAAGATCGAGCGGCGGGCCAGCAGGAAGACGACGAGGCCGGCGCCGACCGCACCGTAGCGCAGGGCGTCCGGCACGCTCGCAAGCGCCCCGGGGGGCTCGACCACGATCTGGGCGATGACGCCGGCCAGGATCGCCGTGGCGACCGCCCGTACCCAGACCAGAAGCTCGGAGCCCTCGTCGATGCCGCCGCCGAACCATAGGCCCAGCATGCGCCATATCTGGTTGGGAACAACGCCGGCGACGAACAGCACCGCCAGCGCGTGCCAGTCGCCGATGAGCTGCGCAAAGCTCATGCGCGCACCTCCCGCCACCAATGCACGCCATAAGCAATCGTGCCAGCCGCGAGGCCGCTGACGAGGATGTCGAGGCCGGAGTTCATCTTCGCGGCCAGCGGATACAGCAATATGCCCAGCGCGAGGGCGACGACATCGGCGACCTCGCGGCTGTTGCGTGCGGTCGAGAACAGGAAGGACAGCGGCGTCAGCAAAAGGATCGCCGCGCCAAGCGTCTGGGTCAGATTCGCGGCAAGGAAATAGCCGACCGTGTTGGCGGTGAGACAAACCGAGACAAGACCGAAGCCAAGTCCGTCGACGAAGGCGATCCGGCGTTCACGCGGTACCTGCGGCAGGAAGCGATGGCATTCGACCCACAGTGTCACCGCGGTGAGATGCGCCGCGAAAAACAGCTCGCGCCGTTTCGTCGTCGGCGTGCGCATCAACGGCAGCACCGAGACCACCATCGGAAACAGCCGGATCGCACTGACGGTGACCGCGATCGCTGACTGGACGATCGTCGCGCCGGAGCCAAGCGTGGTGATCAGGATGATCTGCGCCGGACCTGCCCAGACGAACAGCGTCGAGCAGAGCGCCCAGAGCAGGCTGAAATGTGTGTCGTGGGCGAGCGCGCCGATGCCGAGATAGGTCACGAACAGCACGAGCGTGAGGATGGTCTGCGTGATCGAGCGCAGCCCCCACGCAAAGGCGCGCCAGGGACTTTGCCATTGAGGTGAATCGAGCGGAGGAAGCGCCACGGGGAGTCTTGGCCGGGTGAGGAATCGTTCCCGCATAACGGGCAATGCGGCGCCTCGCGTCAAGAAAGCGCACGGCGGGGCTGGCATGCACGCTGGGACAGATGCCCTACCCGCTCACACCGCGATTCTTCAGCACGAAGCACGCCCCGCCGGCCTTGCGGATGCGACCGCAGAGTTCATCCGCCTCGCTCCGCGTATCGGCGCCGATGCGCACCTGGTAGAAGGCGCGCGTGCCGCGGCTGCGCATCACCGAGCTGAGCAGGCTCGGATCACGTTCGCCAATCACGGCGCTCAGCCGCGTGACCGCGCGGGAGTACATTGCCAGCGCCCGGTTGCGGTCAAAGCCCGCGGCGAGCTGCACGCCCCAGATCTTTGCAGCCGCAAGCTCCACATGCTGCTCGAGCTCGGCGACGAAGGCATTCGGCGCGCGCTTCAAAAGTGCCATCAGATCGCGGCAGCTTGTCGGTGGCGCGCTCGGCGGCCCCTTGCCGGTCGCGCCTGCCTTGGCCCACGCATCGACGCTCGTGCCGGTGATCGCAAGAACGTAATTGCGGGTCTGCTCGGGCATGCCGCCGGTGCCGGCGAGCCATTCCTGCACCCGGCGCGGCCCGGCATTGTAGGCGGCCGCCGCCAGCCCGAGATTGCCGAACTGGTTGCGCAGCTCGTTCAGGAATTCCGCCGACTTCGGCAGCGCCTGCACCGGATTGAAGGGATTGAGCAGCCCGCGCTCGCTCGCGGTGCCCGGCATGAATTGCGCGATCCCCTGCGCCCGCTCGCCGCTGCGCGTCACCGGCCCGACCGCATCGGTCTGGAAGCGGCTTTCCTGCCAGATCACGCGGGCGAAGAACTCCAGCGGAAGATTGGCATCGCGCGCCGCGGCCTCGATGATCAGGCAGATCGACTCCCGCGTGTCGCTCTCCCGCGCACCGGGCTTCTCCGGCTGCACAGCGAGTTCTTCGACGCTGGGGATGGCAACGTCGGTCTTGGCGGGCGAACTGTCCCATGCCGCGGCCTGGGTCGACGAGACAAGCAGCGCGGAGATGATGCACATCGCAATCTGCACCCATCGCGCGCAGGCACGGCGGTGGCGCGCCTCGGCGCGGCATGCGACAGTGTGATCAACAATGTTGTGGCATCGTGCCATGGTTCGACGGGTCGCCAATATCATGCTGCCTGACCTGCTTCTCCCAATGCGTTACCCCGCCAAACGGATCCGCGCGATCCTTGTCCTCGCCGCGCTCATCCTGAGCGTCGCGCCAGCCGCCGCGCAGGTGACGTCTCAAGTCGCGTCTCAAGTCAATTGGCGGATGACCACGGAATACCCTGAGAATAACATCTCCGGGATTGGGCTGGCGACTTTCGCCAGCCGCGTCTCCGACCGTACCCACGGCTTCGTGACCGTGACTAACGCCTTCGACAACCAGCTCAAGATCAACTCGGGCGAGATGCCGCGCGCGGCGCTGGACGGCCGGATCGCGGGCGGCGATGCCTTCGCGGGCGCGCTCTCGGGCCTCGACCCTGTGCTCGGATTGTCCACCCTGCCTTTTCTCGTGCAATCGGTGGATCTCGCCCGGGCCACCAATCTGCGGGCGCGACCGCTCTATGAGAAGGCGCTGGCTGCGCGCGGCCTCAAGCTGCTCTATGTGACGATCTGGCCGGCCACGGGCCTCTGGTCGGAGCAGTCGCTCGACGGTGCTGACGACCTGCCGAAACTGAATCTGCGAACCTACGATGCCAATTCTACCGAGGTCATGCGCGCAGCCGGCGCGAACGCGCAATTCCTGCCGATGGATGCGGCGCTCGCCGGACTGAGGGAACACCGGCTGAATGCCTTCCTCACCTCCGGCGACGGCGGCGCGGGACGCAAATTGTGGGACTTCCTGCCGCATTTCACGGCCATCAACTACGCGATGCCAATCTCGATCGCCTTCGTCCGCAGCGACGCCTTTGCCGAACTGTCCGAACCGATGCAGCGCGAGGGGCTGGCGGCGGCGGCCGAGACTGAGCAGAGCCAGCTGGCGCTATTGAGCCACCGCACCATCGAGAACTATGCGCGCATGCGCGACAATGGCGTCCATATCGCCGAGCCGGCGCCTGCGTCCCTTGTCACGGAGCTGCGGAAGGCAGCAACGGGCGCGATCACCGCCTGGGAAACCCGGGCAGGCGCGGAGGCGACCGCCATCGTTGAATGGGCGAGACAGCAATGAGGGAGCGGTAGCGGCGCTCCGCTGGTCTCGCTGCCTACCGCCTTAGTTTTTGACCGCAACCGGGATTTCGCCCCGGATGGCGCGGTCGAGGGCATCAATCAGCGCCTGGATCTCGATAAACTTGTTGCGCGCTCGCTCGGCCGTGTCGCGCACAAAGGGGGCGGCCAGCACTTTCGCATGCGCGTCCCTGTCCTCGATCATGCGCTCACGGGCCTTCTTCAGGGTTTCAAGTCGCTCGCTCATCCGGCCTCTCCTGAAAAAATCGTCTCGATCCCTCGTCCGGACTCGTTGATCGACGAGCGCGGCGAACGAGCAACCCTCAACAGCCGCGGCAGATGTTCTTCAGCTTCGCCGCGGTTCTGGCCTCTTCCGCCACGAACGGGTCCTTGTAGGCAGCACGGGACCCATCGCCTTCCGCAGCAGCGGGCTTTTTTTCCTTCGGAGGAAACGCAGCATCGTAGCAGGCGAGACGTCCGCTCGTGCTTTCGATCGCCCGGCAGTCCGGTCCTGCCGCGACAGCGCCTTGCGACAGTGTGCCAAGTATCAATGTGCCAAGCATCAATGCGACGAGAAGCGCTCTCCGGCGGATCCAGTCGACCAGACGAAATCGAGTCATGCACGCTCCTGCTCAGTCGGCGGGAGCGCTGGTGACCCTCAGTCACCGGTCGATGCCAATGGAAAGGCGGTGATGGCGCGACTCTACGCTTCCCTCCCGCGAATAGCGAGCTTTAAGGGATACGCGGTATTGGGAAGGCGATTTTCGGCGTGACAATGGTTGCGCGTTTGCCTTGGCCCCCGGCCTCGTTTAGGTCTGGCAATAGGCGGCGGTATCAACACAGGCGCGACAATATGGTGACCATTTATTTCGATCTCGACGGCACGCTGACCGACCCGAAGCCCGGGATCACGCGCTCGATCCAGTACGCCCTGGAGCGGCTCAACGTTGCGGTTCCGAGCGAGGACGAGCTGACCTGGTGCATCGGGCCGCCGCTGCATGCCAGCCTGCAAAAGCTCACGGGCAGCGCGGAACTCGCCGACCGGGCGCTGCTGCTCTATCGCGAGCGCTTCAGCGACGTCGGCCTGTTCGAGAACGAAGCCTATGCCGGTATCGTGGACACGCTGACAACGCTTGCCGCGACAACACCGCGCATGTTCGTGGCGACCAGCAAGCCCGCGGTCTACGCCACCCGTATCGTCGAGCATTTTGGCCTGAAACCGTATTTCGAGCGGGTGTTCGGCTCCGAACTCGACGGCACGCGCGTCGACAAGCGCGACCTGCTGCGCTACGCGCTCGACGAAGCCAGGGTCGATCCCGCCAGCGCGATCATGATCGGCGACCGCAGCCATGACGTGGTCGGCGCCCGCACCAACGGCATGACCGCGATCGGCGTGCTCTATGGCTACGGCAGCGAGACCGAACTGCGGGACGCCGGCGCGCATCACATCTGCGCCGCGCATCCCGAGCTGCTCGGCCATTGCGTGATCTAACTCTATCAAGCGGCGACGGTCTCCACCGCCGCCAGCATGCCGGTCTTGGCGTGACAGTTCAGGTACTCGAAGAACTGCTCGTCGGCAGCAGCCACGGTGACCTCGTGGTAGAGCCGCAGTTTTGCCGAGGGGCCGAGCGTCGACAGGTACTTCATCGCGGCGCCGAATATCCTGACGTGGGTCGGATGCGATTCCGCCCACCGCTCCAGCGCCGCCAGGCTCTTCCACCAGCTTTGACCGTAGGAGTTTTCACTCGCGTCCCCGCCGGCTGCAAGCACGCGCATGTAACGGTTGGCGTAACAGCCGATGCCAAGGCCGTCATCGCGCAAGAAATCCATGCCCTCGCGCAACACCGGTTCGACGTCGTCGAGATAGAGCTTTCGTTCCGAGGTTTCGGTATCGCTCCAATCCTGGCCTGATCGGATCAGACAGAGATTGTCGTGCGCCTTCACGCGCAGCCGCGCGCCGTCGCGGATCAGCTCGGGATTGCCGCCCGGCGACATCGGATCGGTCTGTGACAGCGGGATGCGGTCGCGCATGCCGCCCCAATAGGCGTGCTCCTGCACCTCGCCGCTCATGCCGCCGGAGATTGCGGCGACGCCCTCGGGCCGGCCGAGCGAGGAAAACAGCGTCTCGTGCCGCGCCACCGTGGGGCGCAGCACCTCGATGAACGTGCCGATGCCCTCGGGCTGCGCTCCGGTCCAGGCCTCGCGCGCCGATGCAAACCATTTGTCGAACCGCGCAATGTCGTCCCAATAGGCCACCGAGACGACGTTCTCGTAGCCTGCCTGATCAACATATTGCGCCCGGTCCCAATGCGAAGGACCGCCTTCCGCGGCAAACCGCGCCGCGATTTCGGCGAGAGCGTCCGTTGCAGCAGCTGCCGCCGTGCCGCGATACTGAAGGCCGAAATAGGCCATCACGACCCGGTTCACGGAAGGCTTATAGCGCGCCACGAAGGACGGGTATGGCGGCTCGTAATCGTCCGGCACGCGCTTGTGGCGCGTGCGCGGCGTCTCGAGATGCAGAGGAATTGCGGATTCCATGATCGTGCCTCCCTCGATTGCGGCGATCAGCTCGCCGCCGCGGCAATGTCCGTGGGCTCGACGGTGTCGACCGGCAGCGCAAACTGGTCGACGCGCTGGTATCGCTTCTTGTTGAGCAGGAGCCGGGTCACGTCGGGGCGCGAATAGTGCCCGGCTGGATCAGCGGCGTTCTTGGCGACGCCGATGGCGCCAAGATCGATCTCGGCGATCAAGAGGCCCTCCTGGTCCGGCGCGAGCTTATCGCCGATCTGGCTGCCATCGGGGCCGTAGATCGCAGCGAAGCCGCCGCCGGCATGCAGCAGCGCGTGCTTGTCCGGCCGATCACAGAGCTCGTCGATCATCGCTTGCGTGACCGTCGCGCAAGGCGCGAGCACGAAGCAGGAGCCCTCGACCGCATAGACGCGCGAGGCGGCGTTGTTCACCTCGGCGCCGAGCGCCGGCGCGAAAGGATCGTAGAGCGAAAAGCTCGGCCAGGCCGCGACATGGACCTGCTCATTCTGGGCATACATGGCGTATTTCGACAGCGGCTGGAGATGCTCCCAGCAGCACAGGGCGCCGATGCGGCCGATGTCGGACCGCGCGTGCACGGCGAGATCGCTGCCGTCGCCCTCGCCATAGACCGTGCGCTCGGCATGGGTCGGCCGCAACTTGCGGCGCTTTGCAATGGTCTCGCCATCGGGCCCGATCAGCCATTGCGCCAGATAGAGACTGCCGCCGTCGCGCTCGGACAGACCGAGCACGGCAGTGAGCTTGGCCTTGCGCACGGCGTCGCGCAGCCGCTCGGCCTGCAGACTGTCATAGGACAGCGAATTGTCGAAATAGCGTTGCACGAAGCCACGACCGATCGCCCAGGCCGGCGAATCCATCCAGATGTGCCAGGGGTAGCCGGGGATGAAGGCTTCCGGAAAAGCGATCAGCTTGGCGCCCTTCTCGGCGGCGTCCCTGATCAGGGCGATTGACTTGTCGATCGAGGCGTCGAGATCGAGCCAGGCGGGCGCCGCCTGCACCACCGCGACCTTGTATTTCGGATGTTCGATGCCCATTCCCGCCTCCCTTGCCGGTTGATCGGAAGCCAGGTCCGATGCAGTCTATTTGACCAAGCCGGGCGGCGGGCGCTCGACCGCGGCGGAACAAAAACTCGACCGGACGGGATTCACCGACCCGGTACGGGATTTGCCTTCGTCAGTCGGGACCAGCGCCGACACGCGATTTTGCGGGATGTGAAAGGAGGCTCTGCAGATGCCAATCCAGTTCACCACGGACGACAGCCCAGGCCACCGCCGGCTTGCGCTCTGGCAGGATATCGTTTGCGACGTCTTCGTCGGGCTCGACTGCAGGTCCGATCTTGGCAGCGCCTTTCGGGGCACGGTCACCCGGGCGCCACTGGGCAAGGCGGAATGCTCCGAGGTCTGCTCCGACCGTCAACACGTGTTGCGCACGCCGTCGCGCATCGCGCGCTCGGATCAGGACTTCATCCTGATCGCGCTCGGCAATCGCGGCGCCGGCGGCGTGGTGCAGGACGGCCGCGAGGCCGTGGTCAGTCCGGGAGAGTTTGCGCTCTATGACACCACCCGTCCCTACGAGCTGAAATTCGACGGCATCTTCACGCAGACCATCTTCAAGGTGCCGCGCGAGATGCTGCCGCGCCGGCTCGGCGCGACCGAAACTCTTACTGCCACCTCTTTCGGGCCGGACTCGCCACTGCAGAGGATCGCCTACGATTTCATCTACCGGCTCTGCCAGAGCGCGGATCAGATCGATCTGCACCACGCCGCCGCTCTGTCGGAACAGGCCGTCGATGTCCTGGCGATGGCGCTGGGCGAGCGGCTGGGCAAGACGCCGCTGCCGTCCTCGACGCATCGCTCCGCCCTGCTCTACCGATTGAAGGCGCATATCCGGGCTCATCTTGCCGATCCCGACCTCTCGCTGTCCGAGACCGCAGCGGCGCTCGGCATCTCGTCCCGCTATGTCAACGATCTCCTGGCTGACGAGGACACCTCGTTCCAGCGCTACGTCCTCGGTGAGCGCCTCGCTCAATGCAGGCGCGACCTCGCCTCCCCCGTGCTCGCTCACCGCCACATCAGCGAGATCGCCTTCGCCTGGGGCTTCAACGACCTCTCGCATTTCGGCCGCGTCTTCCGCGAGCATTTCGGGATGTCACCGCGCGACTTCCGGCAGAGCCAGTCGCGGCATTGACGTCCGGGCAGCCAATGGCCCGAGCCTTCGCTTCAGGCGAAGGCCGTGCTCGTGAATTCCAGATTGTCAGGTGCTGCAGCCGGGATCAGGCTCTGCACATGAGAACCAACGCCACGATAAGCGGATCGGAAGTCTTGCTCGGCGTGATCGCGATCCGGCTCGCGGTGCTTGTTGCGTTGGGCTGGAGCCTGACGCTCCTGCCGCGGCCGGCGCGCGAGAGCGAGGCCACCTGCCTTCAATCACCAGTAACGGGGGGCGCGGCTCGGCTTCCGGCGACGACGGCCAGCCCGCGCGTGACTGACGCGGCATTCGATGACATGCGTCTGCACGACTAGGCCGTTTCCAAGCAAGGCCGGTATGTGAGCGCGAGGTAGGACACGGCGCAGCCTTGCATTACGATCCGGCAGAGGTCGCGGGGATCAATCAGCGGCCAGCCGAGGAGCAAATCGATGGAATACCGACGCTTGGGCCGCTCGGGCCTCATGGTGCCCGCCTTGAGTCTTGGGACCGGCACCTTCGGCGGCGTGGGCCGCCTCGCTGCGTGGGGCACCACCGACGCGACCGAAGCCCGGCGCCTTCTGGATATCTGCCTCGATGCCGGCGTGTCGATGTTCGACACCGCGAACGTCTATTCGCTCGGCGAGTCCGAGCGCGTTCTCGGCGAAGCCATCAAGGGCCGCCGCGACAAGGTTTTGGTTTCGACCAAGGCGACGTTCCGCTTCGGCGACGGCCCCAACGACATCGGGTCGTCGCGGCAGCATCTGCTTACAGCCATCGACGCTTCGCTGAGCCGGCTCGGCACCGATTACATCGACCTGTTCCAGCTTCACGGCTTCGACGCCTTCACCCCGCCTGAAGAGGTGCTCGCGACTCTCGATGTGCTCGTGCGCGCCGGCAAGATCCGCTACGTGGGCGTGTCGAACTTTTCGGGCTGGCACCTGATGAAATCGCTTGGCGTTGCCGACAAGCATGGCTTCCCGCGTTACGTCGCCAACCAGACCTATTATTCACTGATCGGGCGCGACTACGAATGGGAGCTGATGCCGCTCGGCCTCGACCAGGGCCTCGGCGCGGTGGTCTGGTCGCCGCTCGGATGGGGACGCCTCACCGGAAAGATCCGCCGCGGCCAGCCAAAGCCTGACGTAAGCCGCTTGCCCAAGACGGCCGAGTTCGGCCCGCCCGTGCCGGACGAGCACGTCTATCGCGTCGTCGATGCGATCGACGAGGTCGCCAGGGAAACGGGCAAGAGCGTCTCGCAGATCGCGCTGAACTGGCTGCTGCAGCGTCCGACCGTCTCGACGCTGATCATCGGCGCGCGCAACGAGACGCAGCTGCGCGAAAATCTCGGCGCGGTCGGCTGGTCATTGACCAAGGACCAGATCGCCAAGCTCGATGCGGCGAGCAAGGTGACGCTGCCCTATCCTTACTGGCACCAGCGCACAACTTTCACCGACCGCAATCCGCCGGCGGTGTAGAGACCGGCACGCCGGCGCAGTCCGGCTTGAGCTGCATCAAGCCGGCCCGCGCCG
>NZ_JADPJF010000001.1:22823-24970 GCF_023073295.1 Bradyrhizobium sp. 23
ACAGTGGCATCGTGCGCTCACGCGAGGCAGCCGATGCGCCGATTTGCCATGAAGGCCCTGTTCACCGCTCTCAATCTCAACCGCGCCGAGCGGAGCGGATCGATTGGGAGCGCACCATCCTGATCGTCTCGACCGCGGTGACGGTTGGGCTCGGCGCGCTCTATGTGTTCGGGAAGTCGACCTCCCGCTGGTGAGCCGCGAGGCCGTGCCGACCCATGCCCGCGGTGCCGGGAGACCTGCTCCCGGCGCAGGAACCGCCCGTATCCTGCCGGGTTGCGATGCATCTCGCAAGTTCCTAATCCGGAGACGAACCACGGCTCGAATCAAGCACGCCGCCATCATGTTGCCAGCCTCCATGGAGCACGCCGACGGCCTGCCGCAGCCGCAGCGTGGCCAGGCGGTCCTGACCATTGCGCTCGGCATTATCATGGCAGTGGTCGACAGCGCCATCGCCAACGTCGCGCTGCCGACGATCGCGGCCGACCTCGACGCCAGCCCGGCGTTCTCGATCTGGATCGTCAACGGCTACCAGCTCGCGATCACGATCTCGCTGCTGCCGCTGGCTTCGCTCGGCGAGATCGTCGGCTATCGCCGCGTCTATCTGGTCGGCCTGGTGCTGTTCACATTTGCCTCCGCACTCTGCGCGCTGGCGCACACGCTGCCGCTCCTCACGATTGCACGCATCGTGCAGGGGTTCGGCGCGGCCGGCATCATGAGCGTCAACGCAGCGCTGGTGCGTTTCACTTACCCACGCAGCCAGCTCGGCCGCGGCATCGGGCTCAACGCTCTCGTCGTCGCCTTCTCAGCCGCGGTCGGCCCGACGCTCGCCGCCGGTATCCTGGCGTTCGGCAGCTGGCCCTGGCTGTTCGCCATCAACGTTCCGCTCGGCGTGGTGACATTGGTGCTGGGCCTGCGCAGCCTGCCGCACACCAGGCCTGCGAGCCATTCCTTCGACTGGCAGAGCGCGGGGCTGTCCGCGATCACCTTCGGCGTCGGCATCGCGGCCGTCGATAGCGTCGGTCATGGCGAAGCCGCGATCACCTGCCTCGTGCAGTTCGCCATCGCGCTCGTCGCGGGCGCGCTGCTGATCTACCGCGAGACCCACATGGCCTCGCCGCTGCTGCCGATCGACCTGTTGCGCATCCCCGTGTTCGCATTGTCGATTGCGACTTCGATCGCCTCGTTCTGCGGGCAGATGCTGGCCTTCGTCGCGATCCCCTTCTATCTCCAGAGCCGCTTCGGCTATTCGGCGGTGCATATGGGCCTCTTGATCACGCCGTGGCCGATCGCGGTGGCGTTCGCAGCCCCCCTCGCCGGCCGCCTGGTGGAGCATTATCCGGCCGGCCTGCTCGGCGGCATCGGCCTTACGCTGTTCGCCTGCGGCCTCGCTGCGCTCGCCTTGCTGCCGGCTGCGCCCACGCCGCTCGACGTGGTCTGGCGGATGGCGCTGGCCGGCGCCGGCTTCGGCCTGTTCCAGACCCCCAATAACCGCACCATGATCGCGGCCGCCCCGCGCGAGCGTGCCGGCGGCGCCAGCGGCATGCTGGGGACGGCGCGGCTGCTTGGGCAGACCACCGGCGCAGCGCTGGTGGCACTCTTCCTCGGCCGCTATCCGATCGAGGGAACCAGGATCGCGTTGCTGACCGGCGTCGGCTTCGCGCTCTGCGGCGCAGCGCTGAGCATGTTGCGGCTGTCGTCCGCGGGTGCGCGCGGCGCCGAGCATGTTCGCGTGCAGGACGACCAGCGCCTGCGCGGCGAATAGCGCGCGACCATTTGGGAAGGCCGATTTCGGCTGCGTCCGCCGCGCCTCACATCTTCACCATCTCGGTGCGATATTTCGGCAGCAGTGCTGCGATCAGCTTGCCTTTCTCGGCCATCTCTTCCGGGGTCGGCTTCGGCGGTGGCGATGTGCGGCCTTCGACGGGAAAGCCAACCGCCAGGAAGAATTCGTCCTGTCCCGCTGGCGCGCACATGCAGAGCATACGGGCCGTCTTGCCGGACACGTTCTTGAACGCGTGCGGCGCGTTGGCCGGGACGTTGACGGTCGACCCCGCACTTACGGTATTACCGCGAAAGGTGAATTCAAGTTCGCCTTCGAGCAGCGTGAACATCTCCTCGAAGTCGTGGCGGTGCGGCGGGGGCCCGCC
>NZ_JADPJF010000001.1:25056-31094 GCF_023073295.1 Bradyrhizobium sp. 23
GCGGGCACCAGCATGTCGACCAGGCAATAGCGTCCTGCGGTCTGCGCGCCCGACACCAGAACCGTGTAGGTGCCGCCGGCCACAGAGATATGCGGCACGTCAGCGCCGTCGGGATCGGCGACCGTCAGGGCGCGGCCGGGATCGTCGGCGGGGATCGAGGAAGCTGACGACGAGTTTGCAGAAGGCGTGTTGGTCATATCGGATCTTCTTGCTTATATTTGGCTGCCAACGAGAAAGGCCGGCTTCTCAGCCGGCCTTTTCAATTCATCGCGCGCAGATCAAGCCTTGACCAGCGGGCTCTTGGTCGGCCCCTTCGAGCCGCCGGGGCCACCGGGCTTGGACTTGCCCGGCGGGCGCTTGCGGGCACCCGGGAGCTTCTCCTGCTTCGGCGTGACCGGACCCTCGACGAACTCGAAGCCGATCTTGTCCTTGGTTTCGTCGGCCTCGTCCTTGACCAGAACGACGCGGACATGGCCGCCACCCTTGAGCTTGCCGAACAGCACCTCGTCGGCCAGCGGCTTCTTGATGTGCTCCTGGATCACCCGAGCCATCGGACGTGCGCCCATCTGCTCGTCGTAACCATGCTTCACCAGCCAGGTCTTGGCGGGGTCGGACAGTTCGATGGTGACATCGCGATCGCCGAGTTGCGCTTCGAGCTGAAGCACGAACTTCTCGACCACCGTACCGATCACCTCGACGCTGAGATGGCCGAACGACACGACGGCATCGAGACGGTTGCGGAATTCCGGCGCGAACTGCCGGTTGATCGCCTCGTGGTCGTCGCCTTCGCGCTTCGAGCGCGTAAAGCCGAACGCCTGCTTGGCGAGATCGGACGCGCCCGCGTTCGTGGTCATGATCAGGATCACGTTGCGGAAGTTGACCTGCTTGCCGTTGTGGTCGGTGAGCCGGCCGTGATCCATGATCTGGAGCAGGACGTTGTAGAGATCGGGATGCGCCTTCTCGATCTCGTCGAGCAGCACCACGCAATGCGGATGCTGGTCGACACCGTCGGTGAGCAGGCCGCCCTGATCGAAACCGACATAGCCGGGAGGCGCGCCGATCAGGCGCGACACGGTGTGCCGCTCCATGTATTCGGACATGTCGAAGCGCAACAGCTCGACGCCGAGCGACGCCGCCAGCTGTTTTGCGACCTCGGTCTTGCCGACGCCGGTCGGACCCGAAAACAGGTAGCAGCCGATCGGCTTCTCCGGCTCGCGCAGGCCGGCACGCGCCAGCTTGATCGAAGCGGCGAGCGATTCGATCGCCTTGTCCTGACCGAACACCGTGCGCTTCAGGGTCTGCTCGAGATGCTTGAGCACCTCGGCATCGTCCTTTGACACGCTCTTCGGCGGGATCCGCGCCATCGAGGCGATCGTGGTCTCGATCTCCTTGATGCCGATGGTCTTCTTGCGCTTGTTCTCGGCGACCAGCATCTGCGCCGCGCCGGATTCGTCGATCACGTCGATCGCCTTATCCGGCAGCTTGCGGTCGTGGATGTAGCGCGAAGAGAGCTGTACCGCAGCCTCGATCGCCTCGTTGGTGTATTTCAGCCGGTGGTAGTCTTCGAAGTACGGCTTGAGGCCCTTGAGGATTGCGATCGCGTCCTCGACCGTCGGCTCGTTGACGTCGATCTTCTGGAAGCGCCGCACCAGCGCGCGGTCCTTCTCGAAGTGCTGCCGGTATTCCTTGTAGGTGGTCGAGCCCATGCAGCGAATGGTGCCGGAAGCGAGCGCGGGCTTGAGCAGGTTCGAGGCATCCATCGCCCCGCCCGACGTCGCGCCCGCACCGATCACGGTGTGGATCTCGTCGATGAACAGGATGGCGTTGGGATGCGCCTCGAGCTCCTTCAGCACCTGCTTCAGGCGTTCCTCGAAGTCGCCGCGATAGCGCGTACCGGCGAGCAGCGTGCCCATGTCGAGCGAGAACACGGTCGCAGCCGCCAGCACCTCCGGCACCTCGCTGTCGACGATGCGCTTGGCCAGGCCCTCCGCGATCGCGGTCTTGCCGACGCCGGCCTCGCCCACGAACAGCGGATTGTTCTTCTGCCGGCGACACAGCACCTGGATCGCGCGGTTGATCTCGGAATTGCGTCCGATCACCGGATCGATCTTGCCGTCGCGCGCCTTCTTGTTGAGGTTGACGCAATAGGTCTCGAGCGCCTCGCCCTTCTTCTTGGCGTCCTCGCTGCCCTTGGTCTCGGTCTCCTCGTCGACACCGCGCACCGGCCGCGCCTCGGAGACGCCTGGCCGCTTGGCAATACCGTGGCTGATATAATTGACGGCGTCGTAGCGCGTCATGTCCTGCTCCTGCAGGAAATACGCGGCATGACTCTCGCGCTCGGCAAAGATCGCGATCAGCACGTTGGCGCCGGTCACCTCTTCGCGACCGGACGACTGCACGTGGATCACCGCGCGCTGGATCACGCGCTGGAAGCCTGCGGTCGGCTTGGCGTCATCGGCGCCGTCCGTCACCAGGTTCTCGAATTCGGTCTCAAGATAATTGACGAGGCTCGTACGGAGCTTGTCGAGGTCGACGCTACAGGCGCGCATGACGGCGGCTGCATCGGAGTCGTCGATCAGGGAGAGCAAAAGATGCTCGAGCGTCGCGTATTGGTGATGACGCTCGTTTGCGATCGCCAGTGCACGATGCAGGGATTGTTCAAGGCTTTGGGAAAAAGTCGGCATTCGCGTCCTCTATGGCCCCCACCATCATGATCGCCATCGCCCGGTCAGGCAACAACAACCTTTGTCACATATAGTTATACAAGATCGCGGCGAAAGACCGGTTCCGCGACTCAGGCGGCTGCACAGCTACGGTATTTTTTGATGCAAAACCCGTTCCGGTTTGGGCACGATCAGCACCGGTCCGAAATTCCGTAGTTTTGCCCTCTGCAACGAACATCGCGCGCAGACATCACGCGGCAATCACACTGCGACATGCACAAGAACGGGCTTCGAATGCGCCGTAACGTGTCTTACTTCTTTTCCATCACGCATTGCAGCGGATGCTGGTGCTTGCGAGCGAAATCCATCACCTGCGTTACCTTGGTCTCGGCGATCTCGTAGGTGAACACGCCGCACTCCCCGATCCCGTGATGATGAACGTGCAGCATGATCTTGGTTGCGGCCTCGGCGTCCTTCTGGAAGAATTTCTCCAGCACATGAACGACGAATTCCATCGGCGTGTAATCGTCGTTCAGGATCAGCACACGGTACAGGTTCGGCCGTTTGGTCTTCGGCTTGACCTTGGTGATGACGGACGTGTTTGGCGCGGAAGGACCGCCGGAACGGTTCTCGTCGTTGCTCATCAGGGCAGCGTGGGCGGCGGCGGCCGCGGACGGATCTGGTCTGGAAGACAGTTGCGGCATGGCTCAGGCGTTCAAATTCCCCACGGAAGCGTATGACGGTTCGCCGCGCAGCCCCGGCCTTCGGAGCTTCGCACAGGCGCACCGCCTTTTGGATCGCCGCTTCCAGCCGGTCCGGTCCAAACCGGATCGGCCTCACCGAATATGGGCCTGCCCCCGGCTCGCCGCAAGCGTGCGGCAGCTCGGCCGATGCGGCCATGGCGGTCCCGATTCCCGGTCCGGGCGATCCTCACCAAGGTTAATCAATCCGGACTGATTTGACAAAAGCTTCCGCCCCGCCGGTTTAGAAGATGTTCACCAGGAACCCGGCCAGCAACGCGGCTGCGGCGGTTTCGCGCGGGCTATCTCCGGTTTTCTACGGACCAATTGCCCCTCAATGGCGTGACGCGAAAACGGGCAAAGGCACAGATTTCCGGGGATCGTCACGCCTCGCAGATCGACGCGCGGCAGAAGAAGCTGTGCGATAACGCCAAGGCGGCGAACATCACGATCCATACGGTGCAGGTGAACACCGGAGCGACCCGACCTCCCGCGTGCTGCAGTATTGCGCGAGCCGCTCCGACAAGTTCTATCTGGTGACGAAGGCAGATCAGACGTCTCGATGTTCAAGGAAACCGGCACGCTGTGGAAGCTGCGCGTGGCGCGCTGAGACCTACACTTCGAGACAAACAAAAAAAGCCCGGCTAGTGCAGCCGGGCTTTTGATTCCAGGACGTCAGGAAACGTTAGCTGGCGGCCGGGGTGAACTTCGACACGATGGTCTCGACCGGCTTGAACGCCTGCTTGGCGAGGTCGCTGTAAAGGCCGGCGATCTTCTGCGATTCCGCGACGAAGGACTCGTAGGCGGAACGGGCGAATTCGGTCTGCGCTTCGACGGCCTTGTCCAGCGACTTCACGCCGGAAAGCTTCTCGACGAAGGACTTGGTGTCTTCGAACGACTTCTTGGTGTAGTCGCCATAAGCGCTGGCGATCGCCTGAAGGCCGTGCTGCATCGACGTCGCGGAGGCGACGTACTGCTCGAAGTGCTCTTTCCCGTAGCCCTGAAAGTCTTCAACCTTGAACATTCGGAATCCTTTTCCCTAGCCTGTCGGAAGCCCCGGCTCCCTGACTCTGCTCACGATTAGTGCAACGCACAAAAAAGTCAAGAATTTTGTGCGTCGCACAAAATTGCGGGCAAATTTGCCAAGATTCCCGGGGTTTCCCGCAATGGTTCCTTAAGCTTTTGGAAACCGCGGCCCCCTACCTTGATTCCCTGGACGTGTTCAACTTCCACAAGCGGCCAAAAGCCGTTGGAGAACATCACCTTAGCCAGAACAGCGGCTCAGGTCCAACGTCCCCCGCGGCGAACATCTGCGGAGGACAGCCTGAGCAGGTAATGATCCCGGGTCCCTTGGGCACAATTTCGCCTCACGAGCCGGTGATCAAGTCAGAAACGGGGACGGGGTTTCATGCTTCGTAAAAACTTGTCTTCCTCGCGCTTGGCGCGGGTTGGCGTTTTTGGGCTTCTTGCGGTCACGAGTGCAGTCATCTTCACCACCGATGCTGCCGAGGCGCGGCGCCACCGGCGTCACACCGCGCACCACCGCGTGCAGCGCGATGTGTCCGAGAGTTCCAGCCCGAAATTCGCGTCGATCATCGTCGACGGCAACTCCGGCTCCGTGCTTCAGGCCACGAGTCCCGACGGGATCCGCCATCCGGCCTCGCTGACCAAGATCATGACGCTCTATTTGCTGTTCGAGCGCCTCGAGTCCGGGAAGATGAAGCTCGACACCGAGATGCCGGTGTCGCAGCACGCCGCCGATCAGGATCCCACCAAGCTGAACCTGCGTGCCGGCCAGACCATCCGCGTCGAGGACGCGATCAAAGGTCTCGTCACCCGCTCCGCCAACGACGCAGCCGTTGTGATCGCGGAAGCGATTGGCGGCGACGAGGACGACTTCGCCCAGATGATGACGCGCAAGGCGCGTTCGCTCGGCATGTCCAGGACGGTTTACCGCAACGCCAACGGTCTTCCCAACGACGAGCAGGTCACGACCGCGCGCGACCAGGCCACGCTCGGCCGCGCCATCCAGGAGCGCTTCCCGCGCTACTATCGCTATTTCGCGACCTCGACGTTCAACTGGCGCGGACAGTCGATCCGGAACCACAATCATCTGCTCGGGAATGTCGAGGGCGTGGACGGCATCAAGACCGGCTATACTCGCGCCTCCGGCTTCAATCTCGTGACCTCGATGCGCCGCGGCAACCGCCACCTGATCGGCGTGGTGCTGGGCGGCCGTAGCGGCGGCTCGCGCGACGCCATCATGCGTAACCTGCTCGCGGAGAACCTCGATAAGGCCGCGACCACCCACACCGTCGCCGCGGTCACCGAACGCAACGGCTCCGACGCCGCTGCCGAAGTCGCCGATACATCGGACACCCCGGCCCGTTCCGCTCCGCAGGTCCAGGCGTCGGCTGCCCCTGCTCCCGAAGCAGCCCCGTCGCGTCTCGCCGCGCGCCTTTCGACGCTTGCGGCTGCGGCTGCCGCGGTGCCGCCGGCTCAGCCCAGATCTGAAGCCAATAGGCCTGAAGTTCGGCCGATAGAATCCAAGATCGAGCCTGCGCCGCTCACCAATGGCGTGATCTCGAGCCAGCCGCTCTCGATCATCCCCGGTTCGTCCGAACCGATGAAGCCG
>NZ_JADPJF010000001.1:31189-45345 GCF_023073295.1 Bradyrhizobium sp. 23
TCAAGGCCGGCGCGGTGAAGGTCGCCTCCGCCGCCCCGGCTCAGATCGCACCGCAGGTCACGAGCACGATCGCATCCCGCTCCGAAGTCGCCGAAACCTCCGGTGCCGTCGTCGCCCGCGCAGACCTCATCAACAAGCCCGAGGCCAGCCAACCGGAAGCTCCGAGGGCCGAGATCACCCGTGCCGAGCTGCCGCGGCAGCCGGCGGGCTTCGGCACCGGCAACGGCACCCTCGGCGTCTTGCCGGCCGCCACCGCCGCCGCACCCGTCCCGGCTGCTGCGAAGCTCGCATCAGCCGACCCGGCGCTGCAGCCGATCCAGATGAGCGCCACCACGAAGCCGGTTGCTACCCACAGCGGCTGGATCGTTCAGGTCGGCGCGCTCGAGAGCGAGAACGAAGCCCAGCAGCGCATCGACGCGGCGCGCAGCTCGGCTCGCGGCCTGCTCAGCAAGGCCGACCCGTTCACCGAGCCGGTCGTCGCGAAAGATAATCGCAAGCTCTACCGCGCCCGCTTCGCCGGGCTCGACCGCGACCAGGCCGAAGCCGTCTGCCGCACCCTGAAGCGCGCCGATATCTCCTGCATGACCGTCCGCAACTGAACTTTCGCACCGCTCCTATGAAAATGCCCGCGCCTTGCGCGGGCATTTTCATTTTCGGGATGCGGTGACCGACGAGGCTGTTCCACGACAACCTCTCGTCAAGGATTTACGGTTAAAACTTTACGCAAGGGATCGACCACGCCGACAATGGCGGGCATCGGGGCGACGGCAAACAGAGCAAGCAGAGCTCACACGGGACGAGCGTTTGTAGCGTGGTGCCGGAGTTAGCCGTTATGCGTGCGAAGCAGAGTATCCTTGGCCTCGTTTACACGGGCAGCGAGATACGTCGAGCCCCCCTGGTCGGGATGCAGTTTCTTCATCAGGGACTTGTGAGCCCGGCTGATGTCGTCACGCCCCGCCCCCGGCTGCAGGCCAAGGATCTGATAGGCCTCCTCCGTCGTCATTTTACCGCTCGCCACCGTGCGGCGCTGCCCCCCTGCCGCGTCGCCCTGCGCGTTCTGACGCCAAGCGGGAAACCGGCGGTCCAGATAGCTTTCAAGTAGGGCCACGCTCTCGGCGTCGAACGCCGGGACCATTGCCAGCAGGGCCGCGAGATCAAACTCATCGAGATCGCGCCCGGCGTGAGGCCCGGCGACGATCTGGCCTCCGAGCTGGCCGGAATCGTGATCGAGCCGCATATCCAGGAATTGCGAGCGCACGCGCGAGGCCTGACCGGCCGGGCGCGTCGCGCCCCCGCCGAACAGCCCGCCGATATTGCCGAAGCCGGCGTTTGCCATCGGTGTCCAGCCCAAGAGCCCGGCGCCGAATATCCCGAGCGGGATCGCCACCACCAGTTCGCCCTTCAAGCCCGTGAACGCTGCGACAGCCAGCGCCACCACGCCGCCACCGAACCTGATCGCGCGTGCCAGCACGGCCGGATTGGCCGAACGGAACATCTGGAGCAGCAAATAAAGGGTGATAATTGCGATAGCGCCGGCGATCAGGGTCATGGCCCGAATATAGTCGGCCTACCGCCAAAAAGCATCGTGTCCTTGCGCCAGCGCTACTTCATCTGGCCGATCAGCCTGGCCGCGCCACTGGCGGTCTTCGCCAATTGCAACAGCGCCTCGCGTCCGCCGGCCGCGTAGGCGGCGGCTGCGCGCAACAGCTCGCGCAACTGCGCCGCCGCGCCCGGATCGAACCGGCACCAAGCGCCGCCGGTCAGGCGCGCGATCTCGCGAAAGGCCTTCTCGGCCACCGCGTCACGGCCTTCCTGAAAGACGAACACAGGCACTTTGAGCATGCCGAGCTCGCCTGCCTTGGCGCAGAGCTGGTCGACGTTCTCCTCCATGGCGTCGCCGACGAAGACGACGGCGCGCACGCCGGATGCGACGGCCTCGCGCCGCGCCTCGCTCAGCACCTTGCCGATCTGGGTGTCGCCGCCACGGCAATCGATCTTGCTCATCAGCGCCGCCAGCCTGGCGCTGTCGGAGATCCATCCCGTGGCGCGGCACTCGTCGAAGCCGCGATAGTAGACGAGCCGGATGTCGAGACTGCCGAGCGCGGCGGTCTCACGGAACATGTCGGCCTGAAGCGCGCAAGCCATGTCCCAGGTCGGCTGCCGGCTCATCGTCGCATCCAGCGCGAAGATCAGCCGCCCTTTTGCACCGGGCGCATGCGGTGACAGCGCGCGCGCGTTGGCGACGAAGGCGGCGATGTCCTCCGAGGTCGAGGTCCCCGCCTGCGGCACAGCGTCGCCTGGTTGCGCCGAGACGGCATCGCGGCCGCGCGGTTTGATGGGTTCGCCGGACATTTCCTTGACCCTTGCGTGAGCGGCTAATGTGGTCAGCACATGCAGCCCGGTCAATGCGCAAAGCCCCCGCAGGCGGCAGCCGGCGGAGGCTTTGAAATCGGTATCGACGACGAGGAAGGCGTCAGCTCTTGGCGGGCGCCATCAAAGCGACCGGCCCGGGCTCGAGAATCTTGGGCGGGGACGATTGCGTGTCGACCGGCGCCACTTCACTGTC
The DNA here is from genome assembly GCF_023073295.1 of Bradyrhizobium sp. 23. Classification (NCBI taxonomy): domain Bacteria; kingdom Pseudomonadati; phylum Pseudomonadota; class Alphaproteobacteria; order Hyphomicrobiales; family Nitrobacteraceae; genus Bradyrhizobium; species Bradyrhizobium sp. 23. The sequence goes on from NZ_JADPJF010000001.1 coordinate 33,756, forward strand.
GGTCGCGCTCAGGAACTTGTCGAGCATGCCCTGGATCGAGTTCTTGGCAGCATCCGGACCGGTGTCGCGCATGTCGTTGTGCTGGAATTCGGTCTTCACGACCTGGATGCCTGCCTTCTCGCATTCTTCGTCGGTCGGGATCACACCCGCATCGGCCTTGAACTGCGGATCGGTGGAGCGGAACGACAGGATCTTGAACTTCCCGGCGGTGACGAAGGGCACGCGAAGATTGTCGAGTGTGACGACCTTCTTGACCTCATCCGGATACTGCTTGGCGAAATACATCGTGATGTCGCCGCCCATGGAGTGGCCGACCATCGTCACCTTTTCGTAGTCGGCGTTGGGCTGAACCTTCTTCATCTCCTGCATGGCGAGATGGATGTTGGCGACGCCGCGCAGGATCTGCGGCAGCCGGCCGACATAGATCTCGCCGGGCTTGGTCACCATCGGTGGATCGGTCGGCAAATCATGCTGCGGGCTGACGACGAGGTAGCCGCGCGCGGCGAAAATGTTGGCGAGGAAGCCGTACTCGGTGTTCTTGACGGTGTTGCCGTGGTTGATCACGGCGACCGGCATCGTGATCATGCCGGCATTGGCCTGCATTTCCTTGTCACGACGGATCGCGATATCGACGGGCACCGCACGGTTGTCGCGCGAGGCATCGTAGAAGGTGATGGTCTCGTGCCTGATTGCCCACTTGCTCGCCGTGAAATAGGCGACGCCACAGAGGGCACTGACCGAAACCAGAACGGCAATTCCACGCTTCATTTTCGTCCTCAGCCTCAGGCTCTTGCGGCCTGAATCCCTGTTGAAAATCGTGTTCTTCCGGAGCTCTTCGGCCCCTGGTCGCCTATTCCCTAATATATGTCACAGCCGCGTGACAGGAAGGCCAAATATTGTGAACCGGCAGCCCTTTCATTGTGCGGCGCACACGTTTCTTGGGCATCTCGCTCTCACACGGCTACGTCAGGGTGCACGTCATCCGACGCAACCTGTCTCGATCGGGTTCCGTTTTGCAGTAAACACGGGGTGAAAACGGTTGAGCGCGGGCTCGGTTCCCCGGGGGAGACCGGCCTCTTGATCGACTGGAAGTAGCTATGTACCGCCGCCTCAAGCGCCGAGGATGTCGTGGACCTCGAGCGGCTTGTCGACCTGGTTGAACCACTCGGCGCGATTGGCCGCGCGGCGACGTCCGCGCTCGTCGAGCGGAAGCTTGAGCTGGCGGAGCAGGCTCGTCACCTCCTCCCGTGCGGTGAGATGGCCGAGATTTGGCCGCATGCCGAGCGTGGCCTCGTCGATCTCGTCCAGCGCGGTCAGACCGCGCGGGAAGAACTCGCGATAGACGACCCGTTCGGCGAAGCCGTCGACGTAGCGGAAGCCGAGCCGCAGCGACAAATCCTTCAACCCATCGGCAACGAGCTGCTTGTTGCGGGAGCCGAGCATCGACAGGCGGTTGCGCACCACGATCCAGTCGGTGGTCGCACCGTCGAGCTGGCGGCGCTTGCGCCTGACATCCCGCACCATCTCGGCGTAGTGGCTCTCGCCTGTCACCGCGTAATTGGCGGGATCGACAGTGCCGAGCACATCGAAATCGAGGAAGCTGTCATTGATCGGGGTCACCAGCGTGTCGGCCATCGAGTGCGCAAGCCGCATCAGGTAGCTGTCGGTGCCGGGCGTATCGATGACGATGAAGTCGAAGCTGCTCTCGACCGCCGAGACCGCCTCCATGAACTGAAGGAACTCCGAATTCTCGTTCTCGGCAACCTGCATCGTTTCGCCAAGCTTGATGCAGCGATGCAACGGCAGTTCGAGGTCGAGCTTGGTTCGGCGCGCCCAGGCGGAACGGTTGTTGATGTAGTGAGTAAAGCTCTGCTGACGGCAGTCGAGGTCGATGGTGGCGACGCGCTGGCCGGCTTTGAGAAGCGCGACTGCGATGTGCAGGGCGGTGGTCGACTTGCCGGAGCCGCCTTTCTCGTTGCCGAGCACGACCACATGCGCCGAGCCGGACTGGCCTTGGCTAGCTTGCACAAGCATCGCGATCCTCAACACCCCTAACGAATATCTTCGAGTTGGCCGCGTCTGCGGTCAAGTGAAATGCGTGACAGGCAAGACAAATCGCGGCGCGCTGACCTTCATCATGAATCGCGGCGCCGCTTCGCGTCTGTGATCCAGCCCACAATGCCGCGACGCTTGCGCGGCTTTGCGCGGGATGCTGTGCCGCATCCGGATGCATGGCGTCCATGGTCGCCGCTTGTTAAGGTTAGCCTGCCGGGCGCCGGAACGCGCCCGTCGATTCCCAATCCCGTCGAGTTCTGATGTCACGCAGCCCCTTGATCGCCCGCACGGTCCCCACCTTGCGACGCGCCGTCGACAATCTTCGCAAGCGAAAGGCGACGATCGCGCTGGTCCCGACCATGGGAGCGCTCCATGACGGCCATATGTCGCTGGTGCGCCTGGCCAAGCGGCGCGCGAGCCGCGTCGTGGTGTCGATCTTCGTCAACCCGACCCAGTTCGCTCCGACCGAGGATTTTGGCGCCTATCCGCGAACCTGGAAGACCGATCTCGCCAAGCTCGCCGCCGAGGACGTCGATATCGTCTGGCATCCCGGCGCCGAGGCCATGTACCCGGAGGGCTTTGCCACCCGCATCGTGCCGGAGGGACCGGCGCTGGCTGGCCTCGAGGACCGCTTCCGCCCGCATTTCTTCGGCGGCGTCGCCACCGTCGTCGGCAAGCTGTTCACCCAGTGCCGGCCGGATGTCGCGATCTTCGGCGAGAAGGATTTTCAGCAGTTGCGGGTGGTGGCGCAGATGGCCCGCGACCTCGAGCTCGGCGTCAAGGTGATCGGCTCCCGCACCGTGCGCGAGCGCGACGGGCTCGCGATGTCCTCGCGCAACGTCTATTTGTCGCCACAGGAGCGGCAGACCGCAACCACGCTATACCGCGCCATGAAGGTGAGCGCCGGGCGCATTCGCGCCGGCGAAGCGGTCGCGCCCGCAATGGCGCGCGGTGCCGCGATGATCACGGCGGCCGGCTTTGAGCTCGACTATTTCGAAGTGCGCCATGCAGCGACCCTGGCACAGGTCAGCTCGCGCAACGACGGACCGTTGCGCATCCTGGTCGCGGCCAAGCTCGGCACCACCCGGCTGATCGACAATATCGCGGTTTAGAGCAGCCCGAGATCGCGCAGTTCGCGCCGCATCGGCTCCGGCATCGCCGCGATCGAGCCGGCGGCGGACTTGCCGAGATCGGGCGGCACCGAATCGTCGGCGAGATAGCGCCAGCCCTGGAACGGGCGCATCGGCCGCGGCGACACCGGAATCACCTTCGGCTGCATCACGATCCGGCAGCGCCCGATGCCGTCCTTGTCGCGGAACGGCTCGATGCCGATGATCTTTTCGCGCGCGGCGACCTCGCCCTTGATCACCCAATAGAGCGACCCACCCGACAGGATCTCGGCGTCGCGCTTGGGCACCATGCGGGTGATGTGGATGTGATGTTGCGGCAGACCCTTCTTCTTGGCGGTCTGCATCCGTTCGGCGGTCCACTCCTTCAATTCCTTGACGGATTCGCAGCCGACGGCGAGCTTGATCAGATGTAGTGGCATGCCCCAGCATTAGCCGGACAGCCACGCATTTGGAATGCCGATCTACTTGTTATCCGCAGCCGGGGCAGCCGCGGCCGGCGGCGTGAGCGGAACCGGTGCTGCCGCCGGCGCCCGCGCAGCCTTCGGCGCAGGCGGCTTCTTCGCGGCGGGAGCTGCGGCCTGCGCCGAGGCCGCTGCGGGGGCGCGCGGAGCCGCCGCGTTTGCGGTGGGCGCCGCCTGACGCGTCGGCGGCTCGGGATTCATGATGCTGACCGGCGGCGTCGACGAGGCACTCGGGAACTCCGCATTGGTCGGCTTGCCCGTCGGCATCGACGGCGGCAGCCCCGCAAGTGCGGCAGTGGCCGGCAACGATTGCGCTGCTGCAGGCGCATTCCAGGTCGGGGCGTAGCGCGCGACCAGCGTGTCGTAGAGATGGGAATCCATGTTGGCGGCGACCCGCTGCTGGTCGGTCAGCGAGCGGAAGGCCGCGCAGTCAAACTGCGTGCAGCCATCGCGCGCGACCAGCACATGCGCGACCAGGCCGTAGCGATCACGCTCCAGCGACTTGCGCAGCACCTTGATGTCGGGCGTCAGGCTCTTCTCGGCGGTCGCGGCATCGCCGAGCGCCGTCAGCCGGTCGATCCTGGCCGCGGTCGTGGAGACGGCCGCAGCCGCCGCGTCAGGCGCGCCGAACAGCGCCTTCTCGCAGCCCATGGCCACGGCATCGCCCGCGAGATCGTCGAGACAGGACAGCGCCGGCAGGCTCGCGGTCATCGCCGCCTGTGCGCGCGCCTCGGTCGGCGTGGTCTGCCCCGCCGGTCCATCGACGCGCACAACAGCAGCCAGCGCGATGGCAATGGCGAGCAGCGCAATGACGGTCAGCGCGCCGTTGGCGACCGATCGTTCGGCGCGCAGCAGCGTGACCAGGAGAATCAGTCCGAAGAAGCCGGCAGCCGCCAGCATCATCCACATTGGAAGGGCCGGCGAGCTCCAGATTTGGTCAAACGACGAGGCCCATGCCCAGTTCATGCGCGACGTCCCCTCACGCGAGCAGAGAGCGAATGGTCAAAGCGAGTACCGAGAGTCGGCAACTGCCCCCGGCCCACCTTTTGAAGGTGAAGCGGGCCTTTTGACGGCGGCAGAATACAAATTCCCGGGGACGCGCCAATGCGCGGATAGCGTCGGCCTTCAGGACAGCGCGAGCTGGCTTTCCTTGGCGACGCGTTCGAAGGCTTCGGTCGAGCTCTTGATCCGGTACTGACAGTCGTCACCATCGGTCGGCAGGAGGCGGATGACCTCATACGAGCCGCTGGCAGCGGGGCGTGCGACATTGCTGGCGGTGAACAATACGCGCGCGCCAATAGGGAATTTGTGCTTCAACACCCTCTCCATCACTCAAACAACGCCTGCCACGCCCGTGGTCCCACTGCGTCGGCCGGCCGGAAACCCGGCCGCTGTATAGCATGCGACGAGCGTTTTTGGCCAGCAGTATGCGACATGGCAAACGTGCGAATTTTGCAGTTATTTCAGAGTGATGCCGTCAGCCGACGATACCGCCGGAACCGGTTCTTCCGGGGGTATGGGGCAAACGGTCGTCGGGGCTGGCGTGATCCACCACCTTGGGAGGTTCCTGGGCCGTGAGGTCCCTCTGCCGACGACTCTGGCGATTGAGCGCCGCCGGCTTGCTCGGCGTCGAGCGAGGCCGATCACCGCGGATTACACGTTCTCGAACTTTTCGATGACCAGCGTTTCGGCGAGCGCGTCCCGGGTCCATTCCTGGAACGCCGGCAGCGCCAGCATCGTGTCCATGTAGGCCTTGGTCTCCGGCGTGACTTGGATCGCGTAGGTGCGGAAGCGGTGCACGACCGGGGCATACATCGCATCCGCTGCGCCGAAGCGCCCGAACAGGAACGGTCCATTGGCGCCATACCGGGCCCGGCATTCGCGCCAGATCTCCTGCACGCGCGCGATATTGGCCTCGGCGTCCGCCGACAGCGTCACGGGGCGCACCGGGCGGTGCAGGTTCATGCCGCATTCGTTGCGAAGGGCCATGAAGCCGGAATGCATCTCGGCGCACACCGAACGGGCATGGGCGCGCGCGGCGGCCTCGTCCGGCCACAACTTCACTTCCGGATAGCGCTCGGCGATGTATTCGATGATGCTGAGCGAATCCCACACCGTGATGTCGCCATCGACCAGCACCGGCACCTTGCCGGCGCGGCTGAACGAGATGATCTGCTCCTTGTCCGCGGGATTGTCGGTGTAGAGCGGGATGAGGGTCTCCACGAACGGAATGTCGTTGGCGCGGAGCGCGAGCCAGGGCCGCATCGACCATGACGAGTAATTCTTGTTGCCGATTGCGAGTTTCAGCGCAGCCATGTCATCAGTCCTTCTCGATACGCCTTGAAGCGAGCCGCTTTTAACGCCATCGCCTGCCGCCAATCAATCGTTGCTGCACCTCGCCATGCGTGGCAAGCGTTGCGATCCTCTCCGGGAGACTGACATGAGCAGGCATTGGGTCGACATCACAGCCGTCGGCTTCTTCATCATCGAATGGCTGGTCTACGCCCTGACGCTGGAGCAATCGGCCTATGGCCGCGACAGCCTGTCGGCGCGCATGAACCGCTACCGCGAGGTGTGGGTGCGCCGGCTACTCGACCGGGACGCGCGCATGGTCGACATGCAGATCATGGCCTCGTTGCAGAACGGCACCGCCTTCTTCGCCTCCACCAGCCTGATCGCGCTCGGCGGCGCGCTGGCGCTGCTGCACGCGACCAACGACGCGATCACGATCTTGAGCAAGCTGCCGATCGATCTCAGTACCTCGCCGGCGATGTGGGAGCTGAAATGCGTCGGCCTCGTCCTGATCTGCGTCTATGCCTTCTTCAAATTCGCCTGGTCGTACCGCCTGTTCAACTATGTCGCGATCCTGTTCGGCGGCATGCCGGCAGCCGCGCAGCGTGACACGCCGGAGGCCGAAGCTCATGTGATCCGCACCTCGCGCCTGTTCGAATCCGCCGGCCGCCATTTCAACCGCGGCCAGCGCGCCTTCTTCTTCGCACTCGGCTATCTCGGCTGGTTCGTCAGCCCCTGGGTGTTGTTCGTGACCACGGCAACCGTGGTGATCGTGACTTGGCGGCGGCAGTTCGCCTCGAGCGCGTGGGAAGCGATGGCGCCGGAGGTGGTGAATGGCGAGGAGACGCGGCGCGGTCCCTGACGCGCTCGTGTTGCGGCTCTGCAGTGCACCGCTGAGTAGCGGTGCGTCCACAAGAGCGAATGTGGCGCACCCTCTCTCCACATCGTCATTGCGAGCGCAGCGAAGCAATCCAGAATCCCCCCGCGGCGGCAGACTGGATTGCTTCGCTGCGCTCGCAATGACGGAGCATGAGGCGGCAGCGCCACTTTTCCAGCTCGCATCTTGAATTGCGACTATAGCTTCGCACCTTCGCGGCGCATTTTGCCCGAGTCTGGCCACTTCACCCTCTTGTCCCAAGAGGCACAGGGAAGTCTGCGGTCATAGTCCTAAGCCGGCGTCTCGATCTGCTATGTGCAGCGATTGCCGCATGGAACTCCCTAAAGTCGCTTTGATCTATCTCAATTCTCTTACAGACGCGGGCATCAACTTGAGAGAGTCGCGTCATCGCTCCGCCGCGCCGGCCGGGCGGTTGGGCGCTTCCAGGGAGCTCGATATGATCAAGTCGCTCGGAATTGCCACATTCGCCTTCTGCTTCGCAGTATCGGCTCAGGCGATGACACCTGCCCCGATTGCACAGCCCGAAAGCCTCGTTACGGAAGTTGCTGCTGCCTGCGGCGTCGGTAGGACACGTATCAACGGCGTGTGCGTAGCACGGACGACGGTCCGTCATACCCGTCGGGCGGTCCGCAGATGTGTGAGAGGAACAACGTGCTGATTGCTTGTCCTTCAGGACAATACCGCAAAGTGGTCTCGCCATGATTAAAATAGAAGAGTACCGACCCCAACGGTACATCAACGGCCCCCGGCCTCAGCCCTCCAGACTGAGGCCGTCTTGCGCCTGAAAGGTTGGCCGGACCGGTCACCTTGTCGGATTTATCGACCCGGCAACAGCATGAAACCGCAATGCTGATGCCAGCAGGCCAACAAAATCAAAACTCGAGAGCACGCTTCCATCGTCAATTGGCCAAGCCGATGCTGGAGGTGAATAGCGCAGACACACAAAGCAAATGTTTACGCAATTTACCACTCGACCATCAACGCGATGGTCTTCATTTTCCCATCTGATAATTGCCTTGCGCGCCTTGTTTGGTCGGATGCTCGGAATGGTCCTTTCGCAGCGGAGGTGGCCGGCATGTCCGAAATGGTAGAAGTGCTCGCCGGAACGAGTTTGTTTCTGCTCGCCTTCTCGCTGCTGATATTCGACATACCCCGCTACACCTTATCGCTGGTGTCTCTTGCTCTGTTCAGCTCGAAGCGGCGAAGCGCCAGTGGGACGGTTTGCGAGGCGACGGTAAGCGTGATTATCCCGACCTTCAACGGCGGCTCCGGGCTTGCTCCTTCGATCAGCTCGCTGCGCCGGCAAACCCTGCGACCTGTCGAAATCATCGTCGTCGACGACGGCTCCACCGACCAAACACGCGCGGTCGCGGAGCGGGCGAGAGCGCAGGGGCTAGTTGATATGGTCATCTGCCATGGGACCCGCTGCGGCCGCAGCGCTGCCATCAACGCTGCAGCACGGTTTGCCCGCGGCGATCTTCTTCTGACCGTAGATGCCGACACTGTCTTCGAACCGAACGCGGTTGAGCGCCTCGCGGCTGCGTTCGGCGATCCGCTCGTCGCCGGCGCAAGTTGCAACATCGCGATCAGCAATGAGCGCGATTCGATATGGACAGGACTTCAAAGCGTCGAATACCTGATGTCGATCACTGCGGGGCGATCGATCCTCGACGTGGTGGATGCGATCGCGTGTCTGTCCGGCGCCTGTTCCATGTATCGGCGGGATATCTTCACGCAGCAGGGCGGGCTCGACGTCGGCCCTGGCGAAGATATGGAGTACACCTTACGGCTCCGCAGGCTCGGCTATGTCATTCGGTTCGTGTCCGACGCCTGGGCGGAAACAGCCGGCCCCGCAAGCGGCATCAGTCTGTTGCGCCAGCGCGCGCGCTGGGATCGCGATGCTCTGCGCATCCGTTTCATGATGTATGGCGAGCTGAGTTTTCGCCATCCGCTAGAGCGTTTACCGGACACGATCCAAAGGCTGGACTTCATCGTCTTCGATCTCGTTCCGACGCTCAGCCTGCCGTTCTACTTGGCCTACATTGTGCTGTTGTTCGGCCCGGATGCCGTGTTGTTTCTCTCGGCGATCTACCTGCTGCTGCTCTGGATCTCGGTATTCACTATGGCACTTGTGTTCGCCCTATTCCAACGATCCGTCGGAAACTTTGGCTGGAAGATGGCGCTGATCTTTCCCTTGTACCAGGGCGTCTATCTGAAGTGCGCGGTTTTTTTCCTACTCTTCGGAAATCATCTTTGCCTCGTCGCGGAACGATGATTTCGTGCCACCGCGCGTTCGCCGTGCACTATTCGGAGATCGGACAAAAGAGGTGGCCAAATGACGGTGGCCCTGACGCGACTCGATCCGCATATTCCCGATCCTATCGAGAGCCGTCGGCGCGCGGCCGGACGGACCGTCCGCGCCGCCTATGCGACAATCGTATTCGGCATACTCGCATTCTTTGTCGTCTATTTCGGGAGGCCAATTCTCTATCTCGGCGGCCCGGGCAGCGTGTCCTCGCCAAGATATTTGGTTTCACTGCCCTACATCGTGCAGATCAACAGCATCACCGTGGTGAGAGGTGGATCGGTCAAGGCAGGCGAAGAAATCGGAAGGGTGCGGTCTCCGCAGCACGATGAAATCGTCGCTACTTATATGCGCTCGCTCGCGGACATCGCCGGCCGCAAAGCGGAACTGCGTGTCAAAGCCCGGGTTGCGCGCGAATCTCTCGACGCGGCGCGCTCACATCTGCGGCTTGCTGAGGAAGCTGTCCAACTTATCGCAACCTCATCGGCCGCGAGCCTGAATTACCGCATTGACATGTCGCGGGAGCGCGCCCTGGCGAACAAAGCCGTGGTCTCGCAGGAGGCGGAAGCCGCCGAGGCCAGCACTCAATTGGCCGCTCTCGACGAATTCAGCCGGCAACTTTCTGATCGCCTCGAAAAGGTTGAAAGCAGCTTTGCCGACGGAAGAATCTTTTCACCCATAGCTGGCATCGTCGCGAACAATCCAGCGCGTGCCGGCCAGTCACTGGTGGCGGGCACTCCGATCGCAGAAATTCTCGACCCCACCGATGTCTTCGTCGACTGGTACGTTCCCAACGAACGCCTGTCCGACCCGAAAGTCGGCAACGAAGTCTTTGTCCTGTTCGGCAACCGGCGAATTCTGGGCGAGATCGTGGAAATTCTGCCGGTGTCAGACGTGTACCCCGGAGCGGGCTCATCGGCGGCGCGCGAGCGTACCGCCTCGCAAATCGCGCGAATTCAGTTCAGCCCAGGCGCGCATCCCCCGGCGCTGAACTCGGCCGTCGACGTTCACATGCACTACACACAACTCAGCGCGCGCATCGCTTCCATGCTGGTGAAACTATTCGGGCTCGACGAGCTGTGAGAGGGAGCGAGGTGCAGCATGCAGATCGAAGCGAACCAAACGGGTTGCCCGGCTTGCGGCTCCTCCGCGCTGATGTTGTTTCCAGTATTCCACCACATGATCTGCGCCTATGTTGGTCCGGAGTATGACTTCACGCCAAACATCGCGGGATATACGTGCCCGAAGTGCTGCCGCGACATTGTGTCGGCCGACCCAGCTTGCGAGATCGTGGGCACTAGCGCGCGGTGCACAAGGTGTTGGGTCGAGATGGTGGTGTCCCCAGCGTGTGCTCCGGCTGGCTTGTAAGGATTAGCGGCGATCTCGGCTTATCCGTCGCTCAAGTGCGACTGCGGCGAGCAGAGTTGGACAGAGAATAAGCATAGGGTAGCTTCAGCAGCCAGGTAGAGCTGCCTTGGTCGGTAGCACGATGCCCGACTGTAACTACGATAGTTTCAACGGTCTCGCCTGTCTCCACAGGGCGAGTGAAGTTTGAGACAAATGGTTGCAACTCAACAGCGCATCGGTCAACAATGCCGCGCGAGTTGACGAAGGCGGAATTTTCACCACTTTTCCCAAGCGCGCCCGCGCTCCCACACACGGCGTTCTGGACCCAACGCGGTTGGCCGACATTGTGGCGATGGTCGCCGAGCAGGCACAAACTGCATAGACACCCGGTCGTAGCGGAGGCATCATAGCACCCGGTTGGCGTGTATCGGAGGACACCATGATCAGCTTGATCCGCGTTTTCGATATCGCCGTACTCACGTTGGGCATGTTCAACGTCTTGCTGGTGGCATTGATTATCTTTGCATTTTGATGCTCCCGCCGACGCGGCAATCGCCGTGCACGCGCGGCGGCTGCGCTTCAATTTCGCCGCCCGACTCAGGCTGAGGTTGTATTCGCTGCCGGCGTCTCGTCTGTGGCGGTTTGACAGGCGGCGCCGTGACGAAGCTTTGCAGCGCCGCTCGTCGGCACGAAGCTTTGGGCTCACAGAGAGCAATCCGCCCTGCCCTTGGCCTCTCGCACCCGAACGCTGCCGCGTCCACCGCAAGCCGGCTCGCGAACATGACGACCACAAGATCGCCCCTCAAGGATGAGCCGGGATGGCCAACACATACGCCGTGTCCGAATTTCGGCAAAGTGGAATATATTTGCGAAGATGGATTGACAGCAGAGCGACAAAGCAAGGCCGTAGCCCAAGCGAGAGTTTAGCCGCCGAAATCCCGCGGGCTGAACGGCAGGTCCATCACCTTCCATTCCCCGTATTTGTCGGCCGGCAACATCTTGTAGGGCTGGCAGGCCTGAAGCGCGCTCATGGCGGACTTCACGAGCGCGACGCCCTTTGCGGACGGCGGGGCTTCGATCAGGATCGGCTCGCGCGCCAGCG
>NZ_JADPJF010000001.1:45432-49408 GCF_023073295.1 Bradyrhizobium sp. 23
GCGAGCACGGTGCGCAGCTTGATGTTGACGTTGTCGGTCGGCGCGACCCCAGCCGGCAGCTTGGCGCAGCTTCGCAAATGACGACGCAGCTCGGCGATGATTTCGACCGGCAGCTTCGCCGCGATTGAATCCTTGGCATCGCCGCCATCGTCTTTGGGGGCGTCTTTCGGCAGCTCCGTCGGCAATTCCGGCGGCAGGCCCAGCATGACGCCGTATTTGACAGTGACGTCGGGCTCCGGCGCCTGATAGGACGGCGGCGGCGCGGCCTCCGGGTGCTGCATCGCTTGTGGCAGTAGCTGTGGCGCCGGGGGCTGCGGCGTCGCCTGAGGCGGCGGCGACTGCGATGGCTGAGGCTGTGGCTGTGGAGGCTGCGGTTGCGGCTGCGCATTTGCCTCGCGCTGCTGCGGCGTCTGTGAAGGCTGTGGCTGCGGCTGTTTCTGCTGCGGCGGTTCAGGCGAGGCCTGCTGCTTCGAGGACTGTGCCGCAGCCTGCTGCTTCGCCTCGGGCTTCGGCGCGGCCGCCGCCTTGTCCTTATCGTTCAAATCGAACTTCGGCAGTTTCAGGTCAGGGGTCGGCTCCGGCGGCTTCGCCTTGAGTTTTTCCCCGGTCTTCTCCTCGGCTTTGGCCTCCTCCTGCTTCACCTGCTCCGGCGTCACGATGCTGACGGAAACCGATTCGGGCGGGCTGGCGTGAAACGGATGGACTTCGCTGATCACGATGATCAGCGCGACCAGCGTCAGATGGGCGATCGCCGACGCTGCAATGTCCGTCCGTATGATCTTCCGCAGTTCCATCGCCTGACTTCAGGTTGCCAAGCTGGTCCTAGCATACGGCAGGCCCCTCTCAATCCCATTTTGGCGCGAAGGCGAAATCGGTCAGGCGGCCCCTGGGACTGGCCAGCGCGGCGATCTGGGCCATCTCGTCGTCCGAAAGCTCGAAATCGAAGATCTCGATGTTTTCCGACAGGCGTTCGACGCGCGAGGTGCGCGGGATCGCAGCGACATTCTGTTGCACCAGCCAGCGCAGGCAGACCTGCGCCGGCGTCTTGTGATGCAGACGCCCGATCTCGGCGAGCGTCCGGTCGGTCTTGATCCGCCCCTTGGCGATCGGGCTGTAGGCAACCAGCGCGAGCCCGTGCTGATCGCAGGCCGCCCTCACCTTCGCCTGGTCGAGATAAGGGTGGTATTCGACCTGGTTGCAGGCCAGCGGCTCCGGCGACAACGCCACCGCCTGCTCGATCAGCGCCACGGTCAAATTGGAGACGCCGATGTGGCGGGTCAGGCCCATGCGCTTGGCATGCGACAGCGCGCCCAGCGTCTCCTCCAGCGGTACGTGCGAATTGGGCCAGTGCAGCAGCAGGAGATCGACGGAGGGAAGTCGCATGCGCGCCAGGCTCTCCTTGACCGAGCGCTCGAGATCGTGGGGCGCGAAATGATTGGTCCAGACCTTTGTCGTCAGGAAGATATCGTCGCGGCGCACGCCGGAGGCGCGCAAGCCGTCGCCGACCTCGCGCTCATTCTCGTAGACCTGTGCGGTATCGATGTGGCGATAGCCGAGCCGCAGCGCCTGCTCGACCACACGGGTGCACATGCGCCCGCTCAGCTCCCAGGTCCCCAGCCCGATCGCCGGTATCCTTGCGCCATTGGTCTCGACGAACAGCATGAGGAATCCTCTCTGTCGCGGTCGCCCCAAATCATGATCCAGGCGTCATTATGAACCCGGCTGGCAACACTGCCAACGGGCGACACCGGCCGCCGGGTCGGATCTTGCGCGCAATGCTAACGGGAGGTTCGTGCCAGGCCTTGACGTCAGGCCTTGAGGTCAGGCCTCGAGCTCAGGCCTCGAGCTCAGGCTTTGGCGAGCGCCTGGAACACCGTGTCAGGCGCATGCGCGATCACAGCGAGCAGCGCGCGGGCGGGTCCCCGCGGGGCCCGCTTGCCCTGCTCCCAATTGCGGATGGTCTCGACGGGAACGCCGAGCTTGGCCGCGAACTCCATCTGGGTCAGGCAGGCACGACGGCGCAAATCGCGCACGGCGAGCGAGCTGGTCTCGGGCGGCGCTGCGTTAGGCACTGGCTGGATTGGAAACGGCTGGACCGGAAACTCCTGCCCATCCCGCAACTCGACGATCCGTCCGTCCGCCTTCAGCCGCACACGCATGCTCATTCCCCCAAGCAAGGCGATGATGCGGCAGCTCGCTTAAGTTCGGATTAAAGATGATGGCTGCGGATACGGTCTCGTGCCCCGGACGCAGCGCAGCGCTTCTTCAGCGGTTCGCTGCAGAGCCGGGGCCCATGTCGCCGCAATACTGTGCCGCTTCTGGGTCCCGGTTGCGCAGCAACGCCAAGGGCGTTGCAGCGCGCCCGGGAGACGAGAGTGCGTGTAGCCCTACCTCAACCCGAACCACAACGTCGCGATGCCGAGGAAGGAGAAGAAGCCGACGACGTCAGTGACCGTTGTCACGAACGTGCCGGAGGCCACGGCCGGATCGGCCCTGACCCGTTCGAGCGCCATCGGAATCAGGATTCCTCCGAGTGCGCCGGCGAAGAGGTTCACGATGATGGCGAGCCCGATGACCAGGCCGAGGCCCGGGATCCTGAACCAGGCCACCGCAGCGACGCCCGTGATCACGGCAAAGGCGAGACCGTTGACGAGGCCGACCAGGCCCTCGCGCACCACCACGCGCCAGGCATTAGAGGAGCCGAGCTCGCGCGTCGCCAGCGCCCGCACCGCGACCGTCATGGTCTGGGTCGCGGCATTGCCGCCCTGGCTTGCGACGATCGGCGCCAGCACGGCGAGCGCCACCATCTTCTCGAGCTGCCCCTCGAACAGGCCGAGCACGGACGACGCCAGAAAGGCGGTGGCGAGATTGACCAGCAACCAGTTGAACCGCGCGCGTGCAATGGTGAACACGGTGTCGGACAGCTCTTCGTCGCTGTTGACGCCGCCGAGCGCCTTGAGGTCCTCGTCCGCCTCTTCCTCGATGACGTCGACGACGTCGTCGACGGTGATGACGCCGACGAGGCGGTCCTGGGTGTCGAGCACCGGGGCTGCGACGAGATTGTACTTGCCGAACATGCGCGCCACCTCCTCCTGGTCCTCCAGGACGGAGACGCGGCGGCGATCCTCGTCGGTCAGCTCGGCAAGCGCCACCGGGCGGCGGGCGCGCAGCAGCACGTCGAGCGAGACCGCGCCCTGCCAGTGCTGCTCCTTGTCGACGACGTAGATCTCGTAGAAGCGGTCTGGCAGATCCGGCGTCTCGCGCATGTAGTCGATCGCCTGCCCCACGGTGAAATCCTGCGGCACGGCGATGAACTCGGTCTGCATCCGGCGGCCGGCGGAGTTCTCCGGATAAAGCAGGCTGCGCTCGAGCACGACGCGCTCCTTGAGCGGCAGCTTCTCGAGGATCTCCTCCTGATCGGCCTGATCGAGCGTTTCCAGCAGCTCGACCGCGTCATCGGATTCGAGCTCGCGCACACCTTCCGCGACCGTCTGCGGCGGCAGTTCCTCGAGGATCTCCTCGCGCACGCCCTCGTCGAGCTCGTTCAGCGCGGAGAAGTCGAAATCGCGCCCCGTCAGCTCAACCAGGCGGACCCGATCGTCGGGCTCGAGAGCCCCAATGAGATCGCCGAGATCGGCCTCGTGCAGCTCGGCAACGCAGGCGCGCAGCGCGGCGCTGTCGCCGGCCTCGATCGCATGGGTAATTTCCGCGACGAATTCGTGACGAATTTCGCCGTCTTCATTGCGCATCGGCACGTGGTCGAGTACCGATTCCGCGGCAGATGCGGCACCGTCCAGATGTTCATCCATGGCGCGCCTCGCCGTTCGACAGGTTGGAACGAGTGGTCTGAGCTGACGGTTCAGGCAATACCCACAAGGCAACTCTGAGCGCAATGACAAAGATGCTTCGACTGAGGTGGACCTCGATGTCGGCAGGCGCAGCCCTCGCCGCCCTCACCGGCATCGCCTCGAGTGAA
>NZ_JADPJF010000001.1:49493-80277 GCF_023073295.1 Bradyrhizobium sp. 23
CGCCGAGTGCCCGCGCAAGGACGCGCTCGGCACCTCCCGCATTCTGAGCGTCGACGCCAAGACCGCGCCGCGCGTGGGCCTGAAGAGCTTTCCGCAGACGCTGGAGCTTGCCGATCACGAGGTCGTGCTGACCTTCGACGACGGGCCGCATCCGCCGACGACGTCGAAGGTATTGGTGGCACTGGCGCAGGAATGCGTGCGCGCGACCTTCTTCCTGATCGGCCTGCACGCCTCCGAACACCCTGACATGGTCAAGCGCATCGCGCGCGAGGGCCACAGCATCGGTCACCACACCTTCTCGCACCCGTTCATGGCGCGCATTCCGTTCGACAAAGCGAAGAGCGAAATCGACCGCGGCATCGCGGCCGTCGAGCTGGCTCTGCACGGCACCTCGACAACGACGCCCGCGACCCCGTTCTTCCGCTTCCCCTATTTCGAGGCGACGCCAGCCGAGCTTGACCTGCTCCAGTCCCGCGGCATCGTGGTGTTCGGGGCCGACCTGTGGGCCAGCGACTGGAACGAGATGACGCCGGAGCAGGAAATGAAGCTCGTCACCGAGCGGCTCGCCGCCGCCGGCAAGGGTATCATCCTGTTCCACGATCCCAAGGCGCGTACGGCTGCGATCATGCCGGCCTTCCTGCGGTATCTGAGGGAGAACCGCTATCGGGTGGTTCACGTCGTGCCGGCGGGTGCATCACAGAAGAGTGCCGACGCGCATTGATGCCGGAATGTCACGCCGGTGCAAAATGGGGTGATTTGGGCCCTATTAACAGTCTGTTCATGCTACGCCATGCAAGTATCAAGGGGACTTGTCGCGGCAGGGTTCTGGGTCGGGGTTCTTGCGCCTGAACCGTTTGCTGATGTCTCCGACCTACTATGGCGGCAATCGCGTAAGAGGGCAGACCGGGTTCATGATCGGAAGTAGCGTTGTTGCTCGGACGCGATCGTGGATCGTCCTTTGCCTTGGCAGCTTCCTTGGCAGATTTCTTGGCGGATTCCTTGGTGTCCTGACCATCGGCTCGCCGGCCATTGCGGCCGACTGCCCCGGCCATCCGGACGCGCTCGGGACCTCCCGCACGCTCGTGGTCGATCCGCACGAGCATCCCCGCATCGGCACCATGCAGTACCGCGAGACGCTGCCGCTGAAGGACCATGAAGTCGTCCTGACCTTCGACGACGGTCCGTTGCCGAAATATTCCAACCAGGTGCTGCAGATCCTCGCCGACGAGTGCATCAAGGCGACCTTCTTCATCATTGGCGAACAGGCCAAGGCGAACCCGGAAGGCGTGCGCAAGCTGGTCGCAGCGGGCCATACCGTCGGCACCCACAGCATGACGCATCCGCTCACAATGGACCGGATGCCGCTCGACAAGGCCGAGGCGCAGATCAATGGCGGCATCGAGTGGACATCGGCCGCAATGACCGATCCGTCCAAGCTCGCGCCGTTCTTCCGCATTCCCGGCCTGATGCGCGCCGACGGCGTCGAGAACGTTCTGATCTCGCGCGGCATCCAGGTCTGGAGCGCCGATTTCCCGGCGGACGACTGGCGCCATGTGTCGCCCGATCGCGTCTATCAGCTCGCAATCCAGCGGCTTGAGGCCAAGGGCAAGGGCATCCTGCTGCTGCACGACATCCAGGCCCGCACGGTGGCGGCGCTGCCGAAGATCATCCGCGACCTCAAGGCGCGCGGCTATCGCATCGTGCACGTGGTGCCCGCGACCGCCGAGCAGCTGGCGACGCCGACAACGCCGGTGGAATGGCTGCTGCATCCGCCGACCGAGACCACACCGATCGCGCGCTGGCCGGCCGTGCCGAACTTCGTGTTCGCGCAGACCAAGACGCTTCCGGCACCCTCGCTGGCCGACCTCAACGCACAGGCCGCGCACCAACCGCTGCTGCCGCGCAAGACCATGGCGCTCGCCAATGTCGCGGCCACCCTGCCCGTGCCTGGCCGCGATCTCTTTGCGATCCCGGAAGGCTCGGTCGAGGTGCTGCTGTCGACGACCTTGTCGCGGCGCGCCGCGACGCGCCTGGCAATGGCGGCCGAGACGCCTCCTGCGGCCAAGGTCAAAGCCGGCAAGTGGCACGCTCGCCGCACCGCGCGCGCTGCTCATGGCACACCGAACCACGCCGCAGAGACCGAGGGCACTGCAGCCAAGAGCACTGCCCCCAAGAGCGCCGCGCCCAAGAGCGCCGCGCCCAAGAGCACAGCGCCGCGCCCGACCCGTGTGGCAAGCCTGAAGAAGCGCGCGCAGTAGAGCTTACTGTCGCATGATGTTGGCGACGCAGAGCAATACGATCAGCGCCAGGAAGAACAGGTCCATATAGGACTTGACCTCGCCGTCGCGCCGCAGCCGGGCGACGTCAACCACGACCTGCTTGCGCACACTCGTTCCGCCAGTGCCGTCATTGAGCGGAGCCTGAAGGCGCTTGGTCTCGGCTTCCAGCTTCTCGATCTTCTGGTAAAAGTAGAACGCCCGCAGCGTCGAAGCTGCGCGCATGCCGGTATAGACCAGCACCAGGATCGCGATAATCGCCCGGTTCTGGTACTTCTCCATGAAATTCAGGCTGAAATAGACCATCGCCATGAATGCGAAGTTGGTCACGAAGCGATAGACGAAGCTTAAAAAGACCATGCGGGCTTAAGCCTTGAAGGGTGGCGCAACCGACCGTGTTGCAAATGCGGGGATCAGGAGCCCAGACCGGAACAGCCGGCCTGAATGCCATGCAGCCCCGTCTACGCCAACTTTGTTTCAACAAAGATACTATTGCCCCGGCAATGCCGCCTTTTAGCCACGCCCGGCCATAATGCAAGCCGGAGCACGGCCGCCGGTCCGCGGGCCTGCTGGCTGCAACGGCTCCTTGGAGATTCGGCCGAAGTCCCGATAGACTGGGACCGCCACATGTGGGGTCTGCCGATGCCGAAGAAGGGAATCACCGGCCACGACGACTGGGTACTGACCGAGGCGCTGGCGACTGCGCTGGTCGCACTGGAGCAGCTCGATACCAAGCACCAGCCGAGCGCGCATATGGACGACATCCGCAAGATCCTCTCGAACGGCAAGGAGCCGGCGGCGGTGAGCCTCCATCTCGCCCAGGCCAAATGCCGGCTGTTTCCCGACCTCGATCCGCTGGAAATCTACCGGGAATACGGCATCGGCGAGGAATATGGCTGAGGGCCGTTGACGGCCGGACTTAAGGCCCGCCGGCGACCGATCCGGCGATCACCATAACCAGCGCGGCCAAGTCGATCTTGCCGTTGACGATCAGCTCCTCCGAGGCTTTCGCGTCGTCCGCCCGTTCGAGCTTTAGCAATTGCGGCCGGTTGGCCGCCTGCCGCTTCAGCTCCTCGACGATGGCTTCCGTGAGTTTCTCTTGCAGCATGGGCTTGTCCTCAGGCCGCCATCGCGCGGCAGGATTGCGCGCAGGAGCGGCACATGGCGACGCATTCGTCCATGCCACCGACCTGCACCGGTCAACCAGTGGGATGTTGTGATCGTTCCTGCCGTCGTGCCGATTGCGACCTCGGGGAAACTTCGCGAAGCTAGCCGTACCGCCTCGCGCGCACCGCCCGGTAGCGAGCATCGGTCTGCGGTTTGATGAACAGCGCCGCCACGCTCGGATGACGTTTGCGTATCTCGGTCTCGATCGAAACGACGCATCGCTCGATGTCGTCGGCGCGCTTGTCATCCGCAAATTCGATGCTGAGGGCCGCAACGACCTCGACCGGCGACAGCTGCACCGTCAGCAGGCCGTTGGCCCTGAGCACGCCGGGCGACCGCCTTGCGATATCGAGGACGGATCGCGCAAGCTCCGGATCGGCGGGCTCGCCGATCAGCAGGCTCTTGCTCTCGCGCGCGAGACCGATCGACACGATCGCCAGCAATATCCCGATCAGGATCGAACCGATCCCGTCCCAGACCGGCTGGCGCAGCCATACGGCCGCCGCAGTGGCCGCCGTGGCAATGGCTATGCCGACCAGCGCCGCGCTGTCCTCGAGCAGCACCATGAATGCCGGAGGATCCTTGCTGCGAACGAAAGCCTGATAATATCCGAACCGCTGGCCGTCCGGGCTGAAGCGCCGCAGGGCAACCAGCCAGGAGCCGCCTTCAAACAGGAACGACAGCCCGAGCACCACGAAGCTGACGATCGGACTTTCGATCGGCTCGGGTGCGGCGACATGCAGAATGCCCTGATACAGCGAGACACCGGCGCCCAGCGCGAAGATCAGCAGCGCAACGATGAAGCTCCAGAAATACAGTTCGCGCCCATAGCCGAGCGGATGGGATTCGTCGGGCGAACGGCTCGCGCGCCGGTAGCCATAGAGCAGCAGGATCTCGTTGGTCGTGTCGACGAGCGAATGCACCGCTTCGCTCGTCATGGACGAACTTCCCGTCCAGGCGGCGGCGCCGATCTTGGTGACCGCGACCAGGACATTGCCGAAGAGCGCCGCATAGACCGCGGTCTTCGAGGATGATTCTGTTGCCAATGTCCGATACCCCGTTCCTCATGCCAGCCGCCGCGGCAGGCTGTTGTGGATCGTGCAGGCGGCGACCGCGGCGTGGCCGAACGCGACCGATATCTGGTGCAGGTCGGTGACGACGTCGCCAATGCCGTAGAGCCCGTCGACCGAGCTGCGCTGATGGTCGTCGACTTTCAGATGGCCGTCTGCGGTGTGTTCGGCCCCAAGCGTCATCGCGAGATGCGAGCGCACTTCCGCACCCATCACCGGGTAGACCATCTCGAATTGCGCCGTCCGGCCATCGGCGAACACGGCTTCAACGCCGTCGTCTCGCCGCCTCAGGCGCAGGCCGGGCGCGACGACGATCTCGACACCGGCTTCATTGAGCTCCGCTGCCGCGGGCTTCCCGTCATCCTCGCCCGTTGCCAGCAGCGTCACGTCGCGCGAGTAGCCGCGCATGAAGAGCGCCTTGCCGGCGGCGCGGTGAAGCGGACCGACGATGCCGATGCGACGGTCGATCGCCTCGAAGGCGTCGCAAACGGGACAGTAGCGCAACAGCCCGTCCGCGACGGCCGCGCGCCATTCGTCAAACGGCGGGTGGGTGTCGACGATCCCACAGGCGAGAACGACGGTGGCGGCCTCATGCGTATGGCCATTCCAGATCGCCTGAAAACCTCGCTCGTGTCGCCGCAAGGCGGTGACCTCGGCGGCCACCCGCGTGACAGCGAGCTCGCCCAGCTGCGCGGACATGCGCGCGAGCAGGTCGGTACCGGAGAGGCCGTGGACGAAGCCCGGCACATTGTGACTGCGCGGGATCAGCGCCGCCCGGCTCGCGCCTGCGTCCACGACACAGACGCGGCGCCGAAATCGCGCGAGGTAGATCGCAGCCATCAGCCCGGCCGGGCCGCCGCCGACGATCAGGCAATCATACGGCTGATCATTCGCCGTCATTTGGGGTTTGGATCCGACAGGCCCGCACCGGGCTCGCGAAGCTGTCCGCTCCGCGCCAGGCGGACCGCGTTGCCGAGTGCGCGCGCGACGTTCTGCACCTCCGTCTGGAATGCCCTGTCGTCATCGAGGTCGCGGTGCGAGGTGGCGTATGGCTCCATGTAGCCGACATAGCCATCGAGCTCGGCGAAGCGGCCCGCCGAGATCAGCTGCATGTCGGTCAGCCAATCCGACAAGGCCCGGCGCGCCCCCTCGGCACCGACCGCATCGCCGTGAACGACGAGGCCGAAATGGCGGCCGGCGAGATGGCGCGGATAGGACCAGCCCTTCAGCTCCAGCGCCTTGGCTTCGGCAGCCTTCTTGCCGTGGGTCGAGGTCGGATCGGGATTGCCGCCATCGGCGCAGACCATGCGATCCATCATCGCCTTCAATCCGGCGGGCACGTGATACCAGTTCACCGGCGTCACGATCAGGATGCCGTGGGCGGCGACCCACAGCGGATAGATATCGTTCATCCAGTCGTCGGTCTGTCCCAGCGAGTAGTTTGGATAGCAGCTGCACGGCCAGTGGCAGAGCGGCATCGCTGTTCCGACGCAGGATTTGCAGGGATGGATCGTCCTGCCGAACTCCGAAGCCAGGCGCGACAGATCGAGGATGTCGACGGCAAATCCAAGCTCGGCAAAGACCGGCTCGGCGAGTTCGACCAGGCGCCAGGTCTTGGACATCTCGCCGGGACAGGTGTGCTCGCTGCGGGCCGAGCCGTTGATGATGAGGATGCGCGGCGTCTCGTCCGCGTCGTCATGGCGTCGCTGCGCTGCCAGGATCTTCGCGCGCGCATCGAGCCAGTCGATGGCGATGTCGTAATCGGGATCGGAGAATCCCGCGCCCGCCTTTCGCGTCAGCGGGGCCTTGCGTGAATTGCTGTAGGCATCCCAGGCTGCGCCGACGATGGCGTCGAGCTCGCGCTGGAGCGGTGCAAAGGCGGGATCGACGAACCGGCTCCTGTAGCGGTGCTCGAAGGCCTCGCGCGAGAGCTTGACGGGCGGCATCCCCTTGCGAATGTCGGCTTCCGTCATGCTGGCTCCTCGCGAGGTCGGTACAGTTCGACCAACCCGGGGCGCAGCGCGCGGTTCCTTCTCGCTCTCGTGTCGCTGCTCTACTGGCGGACAACTTCCGGCGGCACATCGAACTGCGCGATGCGCTGGTCCAGCCGCCACAGTTCGATGCGGTGCACCAGCACGAGCGAGGCGGCCTCGCGCTTGGCCT
Source organism: Bradyrhizobium sp. 23 (assembly GCF_023073295.1). Taxonomy (NCBI): domain Bacteria; kingdom Pseudomonadati; phylum Pseudomonadota; class Alphaproteobacteria; order Hyphomicrobiales; family Nitrobacteraceae; genus Bradyrhizobium; species Bradyrhizobium sp. 23. Next base: position 56,170 of record NZ_JADPJF010000001.1, read on the forward strand.
GCTCATCATCGTCGCAGACCAGGTTGATGCATCCAAACACATGCCCGTCCGGATCGATCTGGAACGCGCGGTAGTGCTTGATGCTCCGCATCGTCACCCTCCCCGTCTCGGGTACACGGGTTCGCTCAGCCAGTCCGTCAGGTTCGAGGTCACCTCGTTCTGCTTGGCGCGCTGAAGCAGCATGTCGCGCTCCTTGCCGGGCGGCAGGCTGCGCGCGCGCTCGCGAGCGGTTTGGGCGAATGCCGCCAACCGCTCCTGGAGCGATTGGGTCTGTTTCCTGCGGTTGCGTTTCGCGGTCATTGTACTTTCACAAAGCCCTTTTGATCGGAGGAATTGGCCCCGGCGGGAGGTCGGGCGCCGGGGCCAAAGTTCATGCCGGTTGGGGCGCCCAGCCCGGCAGTGTTGACAGCTTCGGCCGCAACCGCAGGTTCCGGCATTTCAATAAGTTAACGGTGCGTGATTTTGCTGGTGCGAAACGAAGGGGCCGAGCAGCGACGGATGTGCGCATTCCCTTCGCACGCCGGCGCTGCTTCGACTGCGCCGGAACCGAAATGCTGATTCGCTTATTGATGAAGGACTTGAAGGAGGATCATCATGGCGAAAGCAGCATGGAAACGGCCGGGCTCACCGATCGGCCGCAAAGGCCCGCGCAAGGCAAATCCCGCGTACAAGCGCCGGGCGCGCGAACGGTGGACACCTGCGGACGTGAGCAAGCTGAAGCAGCTCGCAAAAGGAAACACGCCCACGGGCGTCATGAGCATCAAGCTGCAGCGCCCGGTCGCGGCCATTCGCAGCAAGGCGCAGCGCGAAGGCATTTCGCTGAGACCCGTCAACCGCTCGCCATACAACAGGCGATCCAAAGCAGCGAAGCGGGCTTGAGCGGGGCACGCCCCCGGCGCGTGCTGCATGTTTGGTGTCGCCGGCTCCTATTCCGGCGGCACGCCGTGCCGGAGATCCTGCTCTTGCCGGTTATCGCGAAGGGCCTTGAGCTCGGAGCGTAACATCGCGCTTTCCATCACCACCCGGCGCACCTCGCGCGTGGCGTCATCAAGCTGATCCGCGACCGCTCTGCGCTGCGCCCGGAGGGCGCGGCTCGCTTCGATCGCGCGCTCAGCGCGGGCAAGCAGGACGTCGTTCATGGAACGACCATAGAAGATTCGGGATGAAACCGCCTTTACGTAAGTTAGGTCAATTACTCAAAACCAGCCATCCGCTCAAAAAAAACCGCGAACGCTAACCTGGATCAAGTGCGACCGTTCCCAAGGGAGAAAGCGCTTAGGCCCGCCGATAGAGTTGCAGATAGCTCGGCGAGAACAGCGCCGCGTCCTTGAGCGCATCGAGATCGGTGATAGTCAGCGTGCGATCGCGCAGCACGATCAGGCCGGAGGCACGCAGCTCCTGAACCGTGCGATTGAGGTGGACCACCGACAGGCCGGTGGCGTCCGCAAGATCCATTTGCGTCACCGGCATCACGCAGGAATTGCCCTCGACCATGCCGACAGGACGCAGCCGCTCGATGATCTCGCAGAACAGATGGGCCACGCGTTCAAAGGCCACCCGGCGGCCGAGGTTGATGGCCCATTCGCGCTGGATCGCGTTGTTGACGAGCGTCTCGCACCAGAACGCTTCCGCGAGCCCACGGTCCCCCGCCACCAGACTCTCGAACCGCGCGCGCTTGATTTCGGTGTAGACGACCGGCGTCATCGCCGCGATGGAATGATCCATCACCGAGAGCAGGAACGCGTGCGCGTCGCAACTTTCGCCGGGAAAGAGAAAATTGACGATCTGTCTCCGGCCGTCCTCCAGCGTCTTGTAGCGGCAGAGCCAGCCGGACAGCACGAGGCGCACGCTGTCGACCGGATCGCCCTCCGAGATCAGATCCTCGCCCGCCCCCGCGCGCTGGATTCCCTCTAGCATTGCGTATTCGAGCGAGGTGCGAGCCTCCCTCGACAAGGGCCTCAGCACGTTCAGCCGGCGAATGACCGGGTCCACCTGGCTGCGATCTAGCGTCGACAAGGGCATCAGCTGGCCACCGCCGGTGTATGAAACGCCCGCTTGTTGAGGGGAATGGTGATCGTGCATTCCAATCCCTTGGGACTGAATGCCAACCTGGTCTGCCCCTTGAACTCGAACGCGAGTGTGCGCTCCAGAAGCTCGGTCCCAAATCCTTTGTGCGGCGGCGGCGCAACCGGCGGCCCACCGCGCTCCCGCCACTCGAACACCAGCTCCGCCGGGTCGGTGCCCTGCTCGAGGCGCCAGGAAATCTCGATGCGACCGGTCGGCCGGCTCAGGGCGCCGTATTTGAGTGCGTTGGTCGCGAGCTCGTGAATGGCAAGCGCGAACGTTTCCGCGGCCTTCGAATGGAAACGCACCGTGGGGCCGCTGACACGTACCTGCTCACCTTCCCTGGCATTATAGGCTAACATCTCCTCGACGGCGAGATATTCGAGATCCACGCCGCCTTCGGGATCGCGGGTCACCAGTGCCTGGGTACGGGCGAAAGCGTTGAGCCGGCCATCAAGATGGGAGGCAAACTCCTCGACCGTCGAGCTCGTATCGGCCGTGCGACGAGCGATCGAGCGCACCACGCCGAGCGTGTTGCGGACCCGATGCTGGAGCTCGGCCAGGAGCAGGCGCTGCCGCTCCTCGGCGCGGGTCATGGCGGTGATGTCGACGAAGGTGATGACGACGCCGGCGATGAAGTTGTCGATGCTGCGATAGGGCAGGATGCGCACGATGTAGCGCGTGCCGCTGTCCGGCGCCCTCAGCTCGCGCTCGGCGATAACGAGCGTCCGCAGCACGCCGCGAATGTCGTCATAGAGGTCCTCGATCGGGATGCGCGCCTTGATGTGCGCGATGGGGCGGCCTCTGTCGGTTTCGACGAGATGCAGGACCTGCGTGATCGCCGGCGTGAAGTTCATCACGCGCAGATCGTTGTCGAGGAACACGGTCGCGATCTGCGTGCTCTCCAGGAAATTCTCGAGATCGCTGGTGGCGCGCGTCAATTCCTGGACGCGGTGAGCCAGCTCGCCGTTCACGGTGGTCAATTCCTCGTTGACCGACTGCAATTCCTCGCGCGAGGTTTCGAGCTCCTCGTTCGCGGACTGAAGCTCTTCATTGAGTGACTGGTATTCCTCGTTGGAGGATTTCAGCTCCTCGTTGGTGCTTTCGAGCTCTTCGATGGTCGCCTGAAGGCGCTCCCGCGTCGCCCGCAGCTCGCCTTCGATACGCTCGACATGCTCGGTCTGCACCAACGCATTGGGCTTGCCTGCGCCGGCATCGATGGCGCGCACCGGGCCGTCCTTGAACAGGACGACAAAATTGCGATCGCCGCTGCCGCTCTCCTGGATCGGCTCCACCGTGATGTCGACGGGAATGTGCTGGCCGTTGGCGCCGAGCTGCACCTGTTCGGCATGGGCGGGCTCGTTGGTCTCCGCCGCGCGGCTGAGCACCGCCCGCAGGTCCAGGCGGAGATCGCGGTGGACGAGTTGGAGCAGATCGAGCGTGGCGGCGCCTGCCGTCGGCTCGATGTAGCGTCCGGTGCGCCCGGAAAAGTGCAGGACCTGAAAGTTGCTGTCGGCGATGACATAGGCGGGCGCATAGCGCTCCGCGATCCGCTGCGCGCGACGCTCCAGCCCGATATCAGGGCGGAAGGAGCGCGCCGGCGCTATCTCGAGGTTTGCCCTCCCCGCGGCGGTCGTGATCGGAAATTCCGGCGGCAGCCGGGTTCCGGTCTCGAGCTTCTTGAAGATGCGGGCGCGGCGGTCGACCGGTACGAACAGTTTTGGATGCCGCGTGACGTTCTCGGAATTGCCGAGGAACAGGAACCGATCCGGCAGAAGGGCGAAGTGGAATAACGGGATCACCCGGTTCTGCAATTCGGCATTGAGGTAGATCAGCAGGTTGCGGCAGGAGACGAGATCGAGCTTGGAGAACGGTGCGTCCTTGATCACGTTGTGCTGCGAGAAGATGCACATCTCGCGCAGCTCCTTGACCACGCAATAGGTATCGCCTTCGCGCACGAACCAGCGCGCCAGGCGCTCGCTGGTCATGTCCGCCTCGATCTTGGTGCGATAGCGGCCGACGCGCGCGGCCGCCAACGCCCGTCCGTCGATGTCGGTCGCGAAGATCTGAACCTGCGGCACGGAGTCCATTTTGGCCATGTGCTCGCGCAGGAGGATACCGATCGAATAGGCCTCCTCGCCGGTGGCGCAGCCGAGCACCCAGACGCGAACCTGCTGGCTCGCGTCCTTGCCTTCGAAGAGCTTCGGGACGATCTGGTTCTCCAGCACCTCGAATTCACGCTTGTCGCGGAAGAATTCGGTGACGCCGATCAAGAGGTCGTTGAAGAGGTGCTGCGCCTCGTCCTGGTCGTTGCGCAGGAAATCGACGTAAGCGGAAATGTCGCCGATCTGGACCACCTGCATCCGCCGCTGCACGCGACGCAGGAAGGTGTTCTGCTTGTAGCCGTGGAAATCATTGCCGGTCTTGCTGCGCAGGATGTCGGCGATGCGCGACAGCGAGGTCGCTGCAGCAGCCAGCACCTCATCGAACCCCTGCTTCTCCTCCAGCCGCCGCAGATGACGGGCATAGACCTGGATGTGCTCGGCGATGTCTTCGGCGGTCAGCACGTAGTCGGCGATCGCCGCCGGCGTATCGGCGTCCTTCAGATGATCCGCGTCGTCGCTCGCGCCTTTTTCGGCGATGGCAAGACCGCCGTGGTCCTTCAGTGTCGCGGTACCCAACGTGCCATCGCCGCCGATGCCGGACAGGATCACGCCGATCGATTGCTCGGCGCGTTCTTCCGCCAGCGACACCAGGAAGCTGTCGATCGTCGCCCGCTCGCCGGGCGCCTGCTCGGCCGGGCGGACGCCGAAGCGACCGTCCTGGATCGTCGTGATCATCGCCGGCGGGCACAGATAAATCGTGCCACCCTCGATGGTCAGGCCGTTGCCGACGTCGGAAATCTTGCCACCGTGGGAATTTCGCACGATCTGGCGCAGCCGCGGCTCGTCGAGGGCCTCATGATGCTGGAATGCGAGCACGACGGCCTGGTCGGCGCTTACGGTGAGCCTGGAAAAGAACCGCTCGACGCTATCCAGAGCTGTCGGCGCGGCGCCCACCCCGATGATCAGCGGAGACCTGGTCTGGCGCTCTCTTTCGACCGACTGGTCGCCGATTTCATGCATGGTCTCGGTAGCTCTCATTCATTGACGGGAACCAGAGGACGCCCGCTCGCCGCAAATAGCAGAATTGATATTATCCCAACAGGAGCAAGGCGGAAACGTCACGCTGCGTTCCGTACAGCGAGCATTGGGCATTAGGCGTTGAGCTTGGGTGGCCTGCCAACGCCCCCAGATCACTCCGGACCGACTTGCTGCCGAAGATAGGCGATCCGCTGCTCGATCAGGACGCGATGGCGCAGCCATTCCGTGAGGGTCTGCTTCAGCGCCTCGACCAACCGTTCCGCCTGGCCCGCGTCGTGGCCGCCGGCACTGAGCTCGCGGATGCGCGCCTCCTGATCGAGGATGCGCCGCGAACCCTCCTCGATATCCCGATCGGCCTTGATCAGATGGCGGCGCTCGGTATCGAGTTGCTCGGTCCATTCGGCGAGGGAAATGGCCATCGCGACCCTCAAGCCTCCCGCTTGCGAATGGGAGGATCGAGCGACTTTAGCACAACGCGCCGGATCATGTCGGCATATTCGCGATATTCGGCAGCGCGCGCCTGGTACATCTCGGCCACCGCCGGCCGGCCGTTGCGCCGTCCGTCGGCGGCCATGCGCTGCACCAGCTCGGCCCGCTCCTCGATGATGCGCAGTGCGACCCGCAGGGCTTCATCCACTTGCCCCTCCTGCTCTTTTGCGAGGACGTCGGCGGCGAAGGCGTGACCGACCTGGCAACGGAAGCGCATCGGGTGCGATTCCTTCATCTCGGACAGGACGCCCCCGCAGGCCGGACAGGTCAGCGCAACCGGATCGGCCATCGAGACGAGACGGTCACTGCCGATCCGTTCGCCGGCCGCGATCTCGACCTCGAGCCGGATCTCCGGCGGGATCGGCAGTGCGGCGCCGGCAGCCTCCCTGGCGAGATCAGACAGCACATCGCCCATTCCGGCGCCGGGAACGCAAAGATCGATGATGGTCGCCTCGAGGGCGCTCCTTGGCATTTCATCGGCGATGGCATCCGAGGGGTCCTGAACCACCGAAATCCCGCCGCAACGCTTGATGGCGTTGAGACCGGCCGAACCGTCGGACAACAGGCCGCTGAGCAGCACACCGATCACACGCGGGCCGTAGTTGATGGCGGCCGAGCGAAACAAGGCATCGATGGCCGGCCGGACCATGTTCTCGCGCGGGCCGCGCCCGAGGAATACGCGATCCTCGGACAGCAGCAGATGGTGGTCCGGTGCGGCCAGATAAACCCGGCCTGGCTCGATCTTCATGCCGTTTTCGGCCTGCCGGACCGGGAGCGGACCGGCGCTGCTGGCCACCGTCGAGAGAATGCCGATGCCCTGCGCCGGGATGTGCAGCACGATGAACACCGCCGCGGGCAGATCCGGCGGCAGCCGGCCCAGGATCTGCTTCAGCGGCGCGGTCGCGCCGGCCGAGCCACCTATGACGATGATGTCGCGGTTGCTCATGGAACCCACTATCGGTTGTATTCGTTTGTACCAAGGCGGGTCACCGCCCTATGTTCCTATGAACCGGCAACGAAGGGGTGGAAGGCACCATGGCGATGTCGCCTCGATCGTCAGGTCCAGAGTCGGCGCTCAGCGGGCGACGCATCTTCATTGTCGAGGACGAATATTTTCTCGCCGACGACATTGGCAGAGCATGTCGCGCGCTCGGCGCAGACATCGCGGGCCCGGTGGGCGATCTCAACGACGCACTCAGTATCCTGCACGACGGCAGTGTTCTGGATGCCGCCGTGCTCGACGTGAACATCCGCAGCGAGATGATCTTTCCGGTCGCGCGCGAACTGAAGGCACGGAACGTCCCCTTCCTCTTCACGACCGGATACGACAAGGTCACGATCAGTCCGGAATTCCACGACGTGCCGATCCTGGAGAAACCGATCGATATGCCTGCGATGGCACAGAGGCTGGCGGCGCTGATCGCCGATCCGCACGGCCGAGCCTGACGGCGATCAGAACAGATGCGCGAAAGCGAGCCAGGCGGTCACCGCCAGACACAGAAGCACTGCAGCATAGGGCAACGCGATCCGCAAATCAGCAGCCCTCCCGGTCATCAACCCATCATCATCCAGACGATCGCCGCCATCATGACGAGAAAACCCGTGATTGCCGTTGCGACAAAGGCCTGTTCGACGCGATCCATCGGCATCACAGCCCCCTTTTTCCAGCCGAACCAGTCTGACGGCGCGGGGAGCATTGCGCATTAGGCTATGTGAATCGGCGTCCTCCTTATCGGTCCGCGCCGCACCGGTTAGCTTAGATTGCGACGGTATCGTTCTACGACTTCGCCGTGCCCGGCTCCGCCATCTTGCGATGCTGCTTGGCCAGCATCTCGTTCGGCGTGACGTTGGCGATCGTGGTCTGGATCTTGTTCTTCATTCCGGTCACGATGTCGGACTCCCCGCGCAACATGGCGTCGAAGCCGGCCTTCGCCACGTCGTAGGCACTGTCCTTCGGCTCGGTGCCGACCTTGGTATCCATCATGTCGGCGCGGCGGAAGAACTCCGTTTCCGTGGCGCCAGGCATCAGGCAGGTGACGGTGACGCCGCTGTCGCGCAACTCCTCGCGGAGCGCGAATGAGAATGAATCAAGAAACGCCTTGCTGGCGTTGTAGACCGCCTGAAAACTGCCCGGCGTGAATCCCGCGATCGAGCCCGTGATCAGGATGCGCCCCGAATTGCGGCGAAGCATCGCGTTGCCGGCGCGATGGATCAGATACAGCGTGCCGGTGATGTTGGTGTCGACGAGGTGCTTGATCCTGGCAAAATCCTGGTCGAGAAAGGCCTTGCCAAGACCAACGCCGGCATTGGCCAGCAGCGCGTCGATCGGCCGGTCGCCGACCGCGGCGCAGAGCTTGTCGACGCCTTCGGTGGTGGCGAGATCGGCCTGCACCGGTTCGACGCTGCTGCCGAGCCTGCGGAGATCGACGGCCACCCTCTCGATCTCAGGCTCGTCCGCCGCAATGACAAGGTTGAAACCTGCTTGGGCACAGCATCTGGCGAGTTCCAGGCCGATGCCGGTGGAGGCGCCGGTGACGACGGCGAGTTGATTGGCGGGCATGAGCGTATCCTTCTCGTATCCTCGAGGGGGATTGATGACGCTCCAATCACCGCAATGCGCGCTCGTTCCTATCGGGGACGCACGCTGGTGCGGCGCAAAGATTTTGCACTGTGCAATAGCAACCATCGTTCGTTGTTCGACTTGGTTGCCTCGTAGCTCGGGAGAAAAGAGATGAAGGCGCTGGTTTGGCACGGCAAGGAAGACATACGCTGCGACACCGTTACCGATCCGGAAATTCAGGACGCGCGGGATGCCATCATCAAAGTCACGAGCTGCGCCATCTGCGGCTCGGACCTGCACCTCTTTCACAATTACATTCCGGGCATGCTGCCCGGGGACATCATGGGCCACGAGACCATGGGCGAAGTGGTCGAGGTCGGCTCGGGCGTCGACGGCAAGCTGAAGAAGGGCGACCGCATCGTCGTGCCCTTCACAATCATTTGCGGCGAATGCGACCAGTGCAAGCGTGGCAATTTCTCGGTTTGCGAAACCACCAATCGCAAGAGTCATCTCGCTGAAAAAGCGTTTGGTCATTCGGGCGCCGGCCTGTTCGGCTATACGCACCTGACCGGCGGCTATCCCGGCGGCCAGGCCGAATATTTGCGCGTGCCGTTCGCTGACGCCACGCACATCAAGGTGCCCGCGGGCATTCCCGACGAGCAGTTGCTGTTTCTCAGCGACATCTTCCCGACCGGCTGGCAGGCCGCCGTGCAATGCGACATCGAGCCGACCGACACGGTCGCGATCTGGGGCTGCGGTCCCGTGGGGCAGATGGCGATCCGCAGCGCCATCCTGCTCGGCGCCAACCAGGTGATCGCGATCGATTGCCTGCCCGAACGGCTCAGCATGGCCGAAGCCGGCGGCGCCACCACCATCAACTTCGAAAAAGAAAGCGTCCTGGAGCGGCTCGAGGAGCTCACCGACGGCAGAGGCCCCGAAAAATGTATCGATTGCGTCGGGATGGAGTCGCATGTGATGGCTTCCCTGCCCGACACGCTGCTCGACCGCGCCAAGCAGATGGTCATGGTGGAGAGCGACCGGCCCCATGTGCTGCGCGAGATGATCTATGTCTGCCGGCCCGGCGGCATCATTTCGGTGGCAGGCGTGTACAGCGGATTCTCCGACATGCTGCCGATGGGCGCCTTCATGAACAAGGGCCTGACGATGCGCACCGGCCAGACCCACGTCAACCGCTGGACCGACGACCTGCTCCATCGCATCGAGGAAGGTCAGATCGATCCGTCCTTCGTCATCACCCACACCGTCCCGCTTAGCCAAGGCCCCGAGATGTACCAGGTGTTTCGCGACAAGCGCGACTCCTGCGTCAAGGTCGTGCTGAAGCCCTGAGGAGCAAGACCCATGTTTCATTTCTCCAACATCGTTCGCACCAAGGGCGACCCGAAAATCGTCGAGGGCGGCCCGAGCCTGAAGCGGCCCGAAGACCAGCTCGCCCGTGCGCTCGGCTGGTTCAGCATCGGTCTCGGCGTCGTGGAATTCTTCGCGCCGCGGCGCGTCACGGAAACGCTGGGCATGGAGGGCCATGAGACGCTGGTCCGCACCTTCGGCCTGCGCGAGATCCTGGCCGGGGTCATGACGCTCTCGGTCGAGAAGAACGCCGGCCTGTGGGCCCGCGTCGGCGGCGACGGCCTCGATGCCGCCGCGCTGCTCTCGGGGCTGACCGCGGACAATCCCAAAAAGGGCAATATCGCGCTGGCGCTGCTGATGGTCGGCGGCATCGCGATGCTCGATTACCGCGCCGCGCAGGACACCAAGCCGCAGCGGCCGCAGCGCGACGCACGGCGCAAGCTGTATCCGAACCGCAGCGGCTTTCCCAAGGGCATCGAGAGCGCCCGAACCGCGGCCAAGCAGATCGCAGCGCACGCCGCGACGGAACGGACCTGAGAACGCGCGACGAGGTGATGCAAGACAATGAGCGAAGCGTCCCGTAACGAAGGTGCGTGGTGGGAATCCGCCGTCATCTACGAAATCGCACTGATCTCGTTCCAGGACTCGGACGGCGACGGCAAGGGTGATCTCGCCGGCCTGACATCCCGCATCGACTATCTGAAATGGCTCGGCGTCGACGCGGTGTGGCTGACGCCGGTCTACAAGAGCCCGTTTCGCGACCTCGGCTACGACATCTCCGACTACTGCTCGATCGATCCTGCGTTCGGCAGCCTCGAGGCGTTCGACCGCCTGCTCAAGGCCCTGCACGCGGCGGATATCCGCGTGATCCTCGATCTCGTGCCCAATCATACCGCGAACGATCACGCATGGTTCATCGAGAGCAGCAGCTCACGGAACAGCGCGAAGGCCGATTGGTACATCTGGGCCGACGCAGCCGAGAACGGCGGCCCGCCCAACAACTGGCTGAGCCGCTTCGGCGGCAGCGGCTGGGAATGGTGCGAGGCGCGGCGGCAATATTACTATCACTCCTTCCTGGTCGAGCAGCCCGATCTGAACTGGCGCAACCCGCAACTGCGCGCCGCGATCGCCGACGTCATGCGCTTCTGGCTCGATCGCGGCGTCGACGGCTTTCGCGTCGATGCCAGCGCGGTCCTGATCAAGGACGCGCTGCTGCGCGACAATCCGCATAACCCGCAAGCGAAAGGCAAGCCGCCGCCGCAGCGCCAAACGCCCGTCTTTACCGACGACCGGCCGGAGACGATGGATTGCATCGAATTCATTCGCGAGGTGATCGACGGCTATCCAGGGCGGATGTTGTGCGGTGAAGTCCAAGGCAAGACCGACCGCATCGGCCACTTCTACGGCAACGACCGACCGCGCCTGCATCTGCCCCTCAATTTCGCACTGCTGGACTCGCAATGGGACGCGCTGTCCCTGCAAGCAACGATCGACGCGTATTTCAACGCCATCCCGGATCATGCATGGCCGGTCTGGGTGATCGGTGGTCACGACAAGCAACGGATCGCGAGCCAAATCGGCGAGCCGCAAATGCGCGTGCTGGCGATGCTGCTGATGACGCTGCGGGGAACGCCCTTCTTCTTCATGGGCGACGAGATCGGCCGCAAGCGCGTTCCCATTCCGCCCGACCGCGTCCACGATCCCTTCGAGAAGCTCGTGCCGGGGTATGGCCTTTGCCGCGATCCCGAACGCGCGCCGATGCGATGGGATGACAGCAGCAACGGCGGCTTTACAACCGGCGATCCATGGCTGCCGCTCGAGCCGCGCGACGGCGCGGCCAACGTGGCCGCGCAGCAGCGCGACCCACGTTCGATCCTGGCGCTGTTTCGCGCGCTGATGCGACTGCGGCGCGAGCGCGCGTGCCTGCGCCACGGCGGCTACGAGCCCCTACGCGCGCAGAACGACGTTCTTGCCTACAGGCGGACGGATGGCGGCAAGGAAATTCTGGTCGCGCTCAACATTGCCGCCGAGCCGCGGAAATTGCATTGGCAAGGTCGCGGCCGCCTGCTGATGTCGACGCATCTCGACCTGCCGTCCGAGCCGCTGCCGGACGCCTCCATCCTGCTCCGCGGCAATGAAGGCGTGATCATCGAACTCGAGCCACGGTGACGGCCGAGGAACCATCCGCGCGTCAGAGAGTCTCATCAACGCCTCCGACGTCCCCCCTGCCGGAGGCTGAATAGACGAAACCGCAGCCCCGGCGCTCACCCCCTTCAAGCGCCGGGGTGGCGGCGTGAGCCAGGAGGCGGATCATGAGCAAGACCAAGGGCCTCGGTCAGCGGATCGCCGGCAAGGCGAAACAGGCCGTCGGCGAGATCGTCGGCGATCAGAATCTCCATGAGGAAGGCAAGGAGCAAGCGGAGCGCGGCCGGGACGAACAGAGCAAGCCGAGCGAGCTCAATCCGTTGAAGAAACTCAATCAGCTGACGTGAACGCTGCCGCGCCGTCAGCCATTTCCAAGTCAATTCGCACCGGTGATGAAGGCGCCTCACGGCGACGCTCGCGCTGGGTCGCCGCTGCCGAACTCGGCCTGATCAGCAGCACCTTCTCGACCATCGTCAGCCAGCTCTTCGCCGCGCGCATCGGACGCGATGCCGCGGTCGACTGGATGACGGTCGCCGCCATTCCCGCGCGCGATTGGGCGATCAGCGCAGAGCCGTCGTGGAGCGCGATCCTTGCCGGGATCGCCTTCCACCAATGGGCGGACTTCTCCTGGGCGCTGGTGTTCTTCGGTGTGCTCGGGCGCTGGACCGCTGACCTGCGGCCGCTCACGATCCTGCTGCTCGCGCTGCCCTGGGCCGTGTTCTCGTCAAGCATGGAATGGTTCGTGCTGGTGCCCCTGTTTCCGTTTTGGCAACCGCTGTTCACGCTGCAGCAGCCCTACTGGATCGGCCTGCTCGTCCACGGCTCCTCGGCCGTGATGTACCCCCTGTTTGCCCGGCTGCGCTGGACGGGGGGAGCAGCACCCGCGCGCGACGTTCGCTTCACCAATGCCTGGATCACCGGCGCGCTGGCTTTGATCGCACTGCTCGGCGCGGCTGCCTTGTTCGGCAGCCATGGTTACGAGCCGCAGTGGGCGGGCCGCGACAGGGACGCGGACCAGACTTACATCCGTCACATGACTGCGCATCACGCCCAGGGCATCGCGCTGGCGCGGATCGCCGCGGAGCGCGCGCAGGACCCGCATCTGCGAAAGCTGGCGATGCTGATGGTCGCAAGCCAGACCGGCGAGAACCGGATTTTCGAGACGTGGTGGCTGAGCTGGTTCGACACCGAGATGCCCGATTGCAGCTCGGACGAACGTGCCGCCATGCCGGGCTTCCTGACACAGGCCGAGATGCGACAGGTCAAGGCCGCGCCGGCGGACCAATTCGACACGGTGTTCGTCGAGACGATGAGCAAGCATCACGCAGGCGCGGTCAGGATGGCCGACCAGATGTGGCATAGCCGCGGCGATCTGCGCCTGCGTGTGATGGCCCACGCCATCCGCCATGAGCAACAGGGCGAGATCGCGCTGATGCACGGCGCCAGCGGCATTGCCGCCGTCGCCGCCGCCTTCCGCAACATGCTCGGCGACAATGTCAATTGAGCGGGTCGTGCCCTACTCGCGCCAGAACTCCGCCAATTCCTCGGCGGTCATCAGATCGACCTGGCCGTGAAAGCGGGTGCGATACATCGTCATCAGCGCATCATGGCCGACGTCGGACGAGCTGCACAGCGCATCCTCGACGATGACGACCCTGAAGCCGAGATCGACGGCGCTCAGGACCGTCGAGAGCACGCAGACGTCCGTCTCCGCCCCGGTGATGACGACCGTGCCGACGTTCTTGTCGATCAGCAGGCTCGCGAGGCCAGGATTGCTGAACGCGGAATAGGCCGGCTTGTCGATGACGGCAGCCGGCGGAACGAAGCGGCTCAGAGCCGGCACGAGTTCGAGGCCGGATGGCGGCAGATGTTTGCGGGTCGCTTCGCGCCAGCGACGAAAATAGCGCTGCCACTGTCCGGGACGATCTTCCGGATCTTCCGGCGTGATGAATCGCGTGAAGATCGTTCTGGCCTGATGGCGCGAAACGATCGAGGCGATCGTCGGCAACACTCGCGCCATCCATGGCGTCTCCCAAAGGCCACCCGGAGCGAAGATGTTCTGCATGTCGATGCACAAGTGAACGGCGTCGCTGATGTCGGTCACGTCCGACGCGCTGTCTCTCATCGTCCTTCACTCCTGTGGGCGTGATCGACGGCGTTCACGACGCCGAGATCGGAGCCTCTCCGGCCTCGACGATCTCTGGAAGGATGTCCTTGAACAGACGCACCGGAATGGATTTTGCCGCAGGGACCTTGCTGCCCTCCGCGTAATGCCAGAGCGGAATGAGCACGTTGCACTCCGGATAATAAGCCGCAATGCTCCTGCGCGGGATGCCATAGGGGACGATTTGGAGTTCGCTCAGGCTGCGTTCGACACCGTCGCCCGCCTCCGTCACCAGCGTGACGGTATCTCCTGCTTTCAACCCGTCTCCCTCCATGTCGGCGAGATTCATGAACACGACGTAGCGGCCGCCCTCGATGCCGCGAAAGCGATCGCCTTCGGCGTAGATCGTCGTATTGAACTGCCCGTCCGCGCGCAGTGTCATCAGCTCATAGACGCCGTCGGTCTCGCGCGCCGGCGCGAAGGCCGACTTCGGAACGGTGAAGTTGGCCTTGCCGTTCGGGGTCTTCCACTTCCGCTCGCGCGCCGCGAGCGGCCGCGCAAAACCGCCGGGTTCGAACATGCGCGCATTGAAGTCCTTGAACTGGTCGGGATAGGTACGCTCGATGGCGTCCCTAACCCGCGAATAGTCGGCGACCCAGGCGTCCCAATCGATCTTGGGGTTGGGCTTCAACGTTGCCTTTGCCAGGGCGGCGACGATCGCCGGCTCCGACAGGAGATGGTCGGCCACCGGCTTGCGCTGGCCGCGCGATCCGTGAATGCAGGTGGTGGAATCCTCCATCGACACCGCTTGTGCGCCGCTGGCCTGTCGGTCGATCTCGATCCGGCCGAGGCACGGCAGCAGATAAGTGACCTCGCCCGGCACGAGGTGGGTCCGGTTGAGCTTGGTCGCGATCTGCACCGACAGGCGCAGGCCGGACCAGGCGGGCTCCATCAGGGACCGCTCCGGAACGGCGCGCAGGAAATTGCCGCCGAGGCCGACGAAGCCGCGAACGTCGCCTTTCAGAATACCCTGGCAGGCGTCGACGGTGGACAGTCCCTCCCACCGCGGCGGCTCGAAACCGTAAAGCTCCGCAAGCTTGTCGAGCGGCACCAGCTTGGTCTTCTCGGAGATGCCGACGGTGCGCTGGCCCTGCACGTTGGAGTGGCCCCGGATCGGCAAAATGCCCGCGCCCGGCTTGCCGATATTGCCGCGAAGCAGCAGCAGGTTGACGATCATCTTGTTCGTCTCGACGCCGTGCTTGTGCTGGGTGATGCCCATGCCGTAATTGGCGATCACAGCCTTGGCTTCCATATAGGTGTTCGCGGCTTCGCGCAGCGCACCGCGCGAAAGCCCCGAGGCCCGTTCGATCTCGTCCCAATCCTGTGTACGGCAGAATGCGGCGAACTCCTCGAAGCCGGCCGTGTGCTGCTGGATGAATTCGACATCCACCACGCGCGCAGCTTCATTCTTGCGCGCGAGGTCGTCCGCCTCGATCACCCATTTGCAAATCCCGACGATCGCCGCAGCATCACCGCCGACCCGTACCTGATAATATTGCGAGCTGATGCGCGTGCCGCCGGCGATCATCTGGACCGGATTTTGCGGATTGACGAAACGCTCCAGGCCGCGCTCGCGCAGCGGATTGAAAGATATGATCGGCACGCCGCGCTGCGCCGCCTCCTGGAGCGGATGCAGCATGCGCGGCGCATTGGTGGTCGTGTTGTGGCCGAAGAAGAAGATGCAACCGGTAGTCTCGAAATCCTCCAGCAGAACGGTCCCGACCGGAACTCCGATCACCTCCGGCAGCGCCACCGACGTGGTTTCATGGCACATGTTCGAGCTGTCGGGGAAATTGTTGGTGCCGTACATGCGGCCGAATAATTGGTACATGTAGCTGGTTTCGAGCGAGGCACGTCCAGACGTGTACATCACGACCGAACGGGGATCGAGCCGGTTCAGCTCGGCGCCGATAGCCGCAAAGGCCTCCTCCCAGTCGACCGGCAGATATTTGTCGCTTGCCCTGTCGTAACGCATCGGCGTCGTCAGGCGCCCCTGCTCCTCCAACTGATGATCGGACCAAGTTCCTAGTTCAGCCAGCGTATGTTGCGCAAAGAACTCCGGTGTCACGGTCTTGCGCGTAATCTCCCAGGCGGTCGCCTTGGCGCCGTTTTCGCAGAACTCGAACGGACGCGGCTTGGCCGGCTTGGCCCAGGAGCAGCTCACGCACATGAATCCGTCCGGCTTGTTCTGCTTGAGCAGGATCTCGCTGCCGAGAATGGCGACCTCTTCCTGTGTCAGGATACTGGCAACGGCTTTGAGCGAGCCCCAGCCGCCTGCCGGCGCATCATAGTTCTCGACCTTTGCCTTTTGCCGCATGGCGTTTCCTTCAATCGCAAGCCCTGCACGCAAAACCCGAGATGGGATGGCAAGTTCCAAGCGTTCGGAACCTTGCTCCGGTTCGTGCGTCGATGAATCGACGTAGGACGAACACCCATGCACGGCTCTCGATCCGGCGCACACGATCGCGCATCCATGCCCACGGCATCCGTGAGAATGCCCCGGCTGACGTCGAGCGGAACGCGGGATGAGCGGATGCTGGCGGAGGAATGTCCCGTGGCACTCGTCTACGACGGAACGACCGTCGCCGTTGTGATGGCAACTCCCGCCGATCTGACCGATCTTGCTGTGGGATTCAGCCTGACCGAAGGGATCATCGGGGACATCGGCGAGATCGAGGAGCTCACGGTCGTTCCCGGTCGCGACGGCATCGAACTGCGGCTATGGCTGCGAACGAACGCCGGGCGCCGCCTGAAGGAGCGCCGGCGACATCTGGTCGGGCCGACGGGTTGCGGCCTGTGCGGCATCGACAGCTTGCGGGAAGCCGGGCGGATCGTTCAGTGCGTCGAGCAGCCAGCGAACCTCACGGCGGAGCAGATCAGCACGGCCGTCGCAACCCTCAGCGAGTCACAGATCCTCAACTACAAGACACGCGCCGCTCACGCCGCGGGTTTTTTCGAGCCAGTCGGCAAGACCATGACGGTGCGCGAGGACGTGGGGCGCCACAACGCCCTCGACAAACTTGCCGGCGCTCTCGCGACGGAAGGAGCATCCGGCCGCGCTGGCGCCGTCATTCTCACCAGCCGGATTTCGGTCGAGATGGTGCAAAAAACCGCCGCGATCGGCGCCGGCGTCGTCGTTGCCATGTCTGCACCGACCGCGCTCGCAGTCCGAACGGCCGAAGCCAGCGGGATCACGCTTGTCGGCATAGCGCGGGGCGACGAATTCGAGATCTTCAGCCATCCGGCGAGGGTGTTTAAGCCCGCCGCCACGCAGATCGAGCCGGAGTCTCGACCGCAGGCAAACTAAGGGAACCCGGACGTGAGGGCATAGCGAACTTCGCCAGGCAACTTCATGCCCGATCGCGCCGAGGGAGCGAACCCTCGGCCGCGAGATCGAACATCGAAGACTTGGGGAGGCCCCGTTCCAGGGTCCGCAGCGCGAACAGGGCGGGCACCGAAAACCGCGAAACAATCTTTCGCGTGTCTGTTTGCTTGGTGCGCTCGGAGGGACTCGAACCCCCACGATTTTACTCACTGCCACCTCAAGGCAGCGCGTCTACCAATTCCGCCACGAGCGCTTTGGGGATGCCGGCTTGAGGCTTGAAGGCCAACCGGATCAACGGCGCCGATCTAACAAATCCGTCAGAGGGGTACAAGCCTCCAAAGGCCCTGAATTCCACAAGCTTGGCAGGAAAGTTCCGGCTCCTTGCGCCGGGATCGGCCTTTTCCGCCTGCCCGGCCGCTACTGCGTGCCCAGGCCGCGACGCGTGCCCGGGCCGCGACGCCTGCCCGGGCCGCTACCGTGTGCCCGGGACACGTGGCAGCATCTGCTTGACCTCGACCGCGATGCGGTTGCGGTCGACCAGCACGACCCCGGAGGCGACCGGCAAATTATTGGCCAGAACCTTGACCTCGTCGGCCTCGGTTGCGTCCAGCTCGATGATGGCGCCGCGGGAAAGACGTAATACCTGATGGATCGGCATGGTCGTCGTCCCGAGGACGACCATGAGGTCCACGGTGACTTTGTCGAGAGTAGGCACTTCAGCACCACCGCAACTTGGGACTAGGACTAGGGACTGGTATTTGCTCCTGGGATCATCACCCGGTTATGGTTAGCCAATGGTTAATTTGCCCCAACACCCCCGCCAAGAACTCGATTTGACGCCGTTTTCCGCTTCCACCGGCGAGCCGGTGGAATGGCGGATTTCGGACGCGCCGGTGCCCTATCCGGAGGCGGTCGCCGAAATGGAGGCGCGCGTCGCGGCGATCGCGGCCGGTGAAGCCCCGGAGTTGGTCTGGCTGCTGGAGCACCCCCCGCTCTACACGTCCGGCACCTCGGGCAAGACCACCGACCTGCTCGATGCCCGATTCCCGACCTTTGCCACCGGGCGCGGCGGCCAGCTCACCTATCACGGGCCCGGCCAGCGCGTGGCCTATGTCATGCTTGACCTGAAGCGCCGCCGGCCGGATGTCCGGGCCTATGTCGCGAGCCTGGAGGAGCTGATTGTGCAGACGCTCGCCGCCTTCAACATCCGTGGCGAGCGGCGCGAGGACCGGGTCGGCGTCTGGGTCAAGCGGCCCGACAAGGGACCCGAGCACGAGGACAAGATCGCCGCGATCGGCGTCCGGCTGAAGCGCTGGGTCTCGTTTCACGGCATTGCCATCAATGTCGAGCCGGAGCTGTCACATTTCGCCGGCATCGTGCCCTGCGGCGTCGCCGATCCCCGCTACGGCGTCACCTCGCTGGTCGATCTCGGCCAGCTCCTGACGATGAGCGATGTCGACGTGGCGCTTCGGCAAGCCTTCGAGGAGCTGTTCGGGCCGACCCAGGCGCTGATGCCGGAAGCAGCGGCCTAACTTCGGTCTCCCTCATTCTCGGCAAACCCGGAATCAGCTACCCTCGATTCCGGTGTCGCCCACGCCTCCCCCCTCCGCCGGGAAAGCAGATGTCATGCCGGGCGAATTGATCATCGGACCGACTGTTCGAGCGCCAAGGCATAAGGAGGGGTTGCGCTTCAGCTCGCAATGGGAGGTTTTTGCGATGAGACTGTCTGCACCCATTTATCATCTGAAACGAAAAGCGAAGCGCTTGTCCCGCGAGGTAGGCATCCCGCTGCACGATGCGCTCGACCGCGTCGCTGCGACGCAAGGCTTTTCCGCATGGAGCCTGCTCGCGGCGAAAGCGGCCACAGCGACGCCGGCCAACCGGCTTTTCCCGCAATTCCAACCGGGTGACCTGGTGCTGGTGGGCGCGCGTCCCGGCCAGGGCAAGACCCTGATGAGCCTCGGGCTTGCCGTAGAGGCGATGCGGTCGGGCCACCGCGCCGCGTTCTTCTCGCTCGAATACACCGAGAAAGACGTTCTGGATCGCTTTCGGGCGATCGGCGTGGATCTGGCGGGGTTCGAAAAACTCTTCGAGGTCGATTGCTCCGACGCCATCAGTGCCGACTACGTCGTCAAGCAGATGGCCGCAGCACCGCGCGGCACGGTCGTGGTGATCGACTATCTGCAGCTGCTGGACCAGCGGCGGGAAAATCCCGACCTCACCGTTCAGGTGCGCGCGTTGAAATCATTCGCGCACGACAAGGGATTGATCGTCGTCTTCATCTCGCAGATCGACCGTTCCTATGATTCCTCGCTCAAACCCTGCCCTGACCTGGACGATGTCAGGCTGCCGAACCCGCTCGACCTGAAGCTGTTCGACAAGACCTGTTTCCTGAACAAGGACGAAGTTCAGTTTCGCATAGCGAGCTGACGATCCCTGGCAACGGTTCAGGCCGCGGGTGCGGTTATTCACCCGCGGCCTCCCTCCTCACGCCTTCTCCGGCGAAACCTCGAGCTCGCCGGCGATGTAGCGCCGCTCCTGGGTCAGGCCGCCAAAGCCATAGGCGTCGCCCTTGACCTCGTCGACATGCAGATAGGTCTCGTGATGCAGCGGGCCCAGGATCCCGGCCATGCGCTGGAACATCGCGGCGAGATAGGCGGCCTTCTCGTCCTTGGTGTTGGTGCCTTCGCTGACGTGAATGTCGATCCAGTAGCTCGCGAGCTTTTGCTCTGCGAGCGACTTGCCGCCAGCGAACCAGTCGCTCGCCTCCACCGACTTCACGATAATGGCCGTGACCTCAGGGTCCTTGTGCAGGATTTTTGCGGTGAGCTCGGATACGGCGCTCGCGATGTCGGCCTTCAGCGGCGGCGACTGGCGCGGGGTGGTGTAGGACACGGTGATCAGCGGCATGGTCGTTCTCCTCGGATGTCGCGCAGGTGTTGCGCGGCGTTGGTGAGAAAGCTAGACCCGCCCTCGACATTTTGGTATCTTATCTCTGTTGATACCAGTGATAAGAAATCGTAATGATAGCAACGCTCGACATCGCCACCGTCCAGGCCTTCCTGCTGGTCGCCGACCTCCAGAGTTTCACGCGGACCGCCGAAGCGCTCGGCACGACCCAGGCGGCTGTCAGCCTCAAGCTGCAACGGCTGGAGACGCTGCTGGGAAAACGTCTCGTGGAGCGCTCGCCGCGCGCGGTCCGGCTCACGGCAGACGGCGCGACGTTCCTGGAGCGCGCCCGCGCGCTGATCGCGGCGCATGACCGCGCGCTATCGGGCGAGGCCTCAGTCGCGCAGTCGCTCTCGCTCGGCATCTCCGACCATGCTGCGGGGCCGGAGCTGGTACCCCTGCTCGAACGCCTGCATGCGATGTCGTCGAACCTCACGCTCGCCGTCACCATCGGCTTCTCGCGCGAGATGCAGGAGGCCTATGATGCGGGCCGACTGGATGCGGTGATCGTGCGCCAGGAAGGCAGCCGGCGCGGCGGAGAGAAGCTGGCCGAGGACGAATTCGGCTGGTTCGCGTCACGACGCTTCACCGTGCCAAAGGGGCAGCCTTTGCCGCTCGCGACGCTCGCCCCGCCCTGCGGCGTCCGCGCCATCGCTGTGCGCGCGCTCGACAAGGCCGGCCTGAAATGGCGTGAGCGCTTCGTCGGCGGCGGCGTCACCGCCGTGGTTGCAGCCGCGCTCGCCGGACTTGCAATCGCGCCGCTGGCGCGACGGATCGCACCGGCAGGCCTGGTCGACGTCGGCCCCGCCCACAAGCTGCCGAAACTCGGCAGCTCAAAGGTGATGCTCCATTCGAAGGTCAGCGATCCCGCAAAGCTGGCGGCGCTGCGTGCGGTGGCGGCGACGTTCCGGAGCGTGGCGGCGGTCTGACGCGCACGGCTTTCCGGCTGGAATGCGGGCGAGCGTCTGCTGGCTTGCGTCCTGCATACGGACGCGCAATGTTGCCTAAAAATGTTCCAACCTCCGGGAACAATCCGCCACCTACTGCGTTTGCCCCCGTTGAGGCAGGGTCCGGGAATGGTCGAGAAGTCTAGTCAGCAGAGGGATTTGTTCGAAAGCGAACGCAGTTTCCGCCTGTTAGTTGAAGGAGTTGCGGACTACGCACTCTACATGCTGGATCCCACCGGGAGAATCACCAGCTGGAACATTGGCGGCGAGCGCATCAAGGGCTATTCACCCGGGGAGATCCTCGGCCAACACTTTTCCCGGTTCTACACCGAGACCGACCGCGCCAACGGCAAGCCCGCCCGTGCGCTCGGCATCGCGCGGGAAAAGGGCCGCTACGAGGAGGAAGGCTGGCGCGTCCGCAAGGACGGCACCTTCTTCTGGGCCAGCGTCGTGATCGATCCGATCTACGAGGCCGGCGAGCTGGTCGGCTTCGCCAAGATCACGCGCGACATCACCGAGCGGCGCAATACCCAGCTCAAGCTCGAGGCGATGCAGAAGCAGCTCGCCGAATCCCAGAAATTCGACGCGCTCGGCCAGCTCACCGGCGGGGTCGCCCACGATTTCAACAACCTCCTGATGATCATCAGCGGCAGCCTCCACATGCTGAAACGAGGGGCCGACGACGAAGCCAAGCTTCAGCGCGCGATCTCGGCCATCGAAACCGCTACCAGGCGCGGCGCCGCGCTAACCAACCAGCTCCTCACCTTCGCGCGGCGGCAGAGCGTCAATCCGCAGGCGATCGACTTCGCCGACCGCATCGCGGCGATCCGCGAGGTACTCGATGCCGGCGTCGGCAGCTCCGTGCGCCTGGCTTTCGACGTCAGCGACGACGTCTGGCCGATCAGGACCGACGTTTCCGAGCTCGAGACCGCGCTGCTCAACCTTGTCATCAATGCCCGCGACGCGATGCCCGACGGAGGCACGGTGACGATCGCAGCGCGCAATCTCGTGCTCGACGAGGACCCCCTCGTGGGCGAATTCATCGCGATCGACGTCACCGATACCGGCCTCGGCATTCCCTCCGACGTTCTCGACAAGATCTTCGAGCCGTTCTTCACGACCAAGGCGATCGGAAAAGGCACTGGCCTCGGTCTCTCCCAGGTGCACGGCTTCGCCCATCAGGCCGGCGGCACGGTCCGGGTCGCGAGCGCGCTCGGCAAGGGCACGACCTTCACCATCCTGCTGCCGCGCGGAGAAGACGAGCCATCGCGTGAGGCGGCGGGAGAACCGGCGTTCCAAGGCAGCGGCACGGTGCTGCTGGTCGAGGACAATCCGGACGTCGCCGCCGTCAGCATCGGCCTTCTGGAGCAGCTCGGCTATCAGGTGCGCCGGGTCGCGGACGCCGAAGCCGCCTTGAGCGAGATCGAGAAGAACGGCGTCGACTTCGTGTTCTCGGATATCGTCATGCCCGGCAAGATGGACGGGCTCAGCCTCGCCCATCACCTCCGCCAGATCCGCCCCGGCCTGCCGATTCTGCTCGCCACCGGCTACAGCGAAGTCGCCGCAGGCGTGCGCGGCGATTTCCCGATCCTGCGCAAGCCCTACGAGATCCACGAATTGAGCGAAGCGATCGCCAAGCTGCCGCGGTGATTCTTTAGCTACACCGTCGGCAACACCGAAAACGCCTCGCCTGCTCGGCGCAAGTTCAGTTCATCGACGTCGGCCGTCTCGCTGGTGACGCTGTCGACGCGCGAGGACGGCGGGCCGTGGCGGCACAGCGCAACCATGTCCGCGACGTGCTTCGGCGGCCCCGCGAACAGCGCTTCAACGCTGCCGTCACGGCGGTTGCGGACCCAGCCTTCGAGACCGCACGTCGTCGCCTGATACTCGAGCCAGGCCCGGTAGCCTACCCCCTGCACGCGGCCGCGGATCATGACCTGGAGGATCGCCCGGCTCATTGTTTCAGTCCGAGGACATCGGCGCTCCGCGCCTTGACGTCGGCCTCCCGCGTGACGCGGCTGGTCAAGTCCGACGATGGGAGACCTTTGAGATTCTTCGGCGCAGTGCCGTCGCGTAGCGCCTTCTGCGTCTCGTAGACGGCCTGCGTTGCGGCCGCGATCGGCGCGTGGCCCTGAAGCGCGATGCGCACGCGCTGGCCAGCGAGGTATTCGAGCACGTTCAACTCCTCCGGCGCGCCGCCGAGCACGATCGGCAGGCGCGTCGCAGACACGATGGCCTCGAGCTCGGCGCGCGACTTGATGCCGGTGAAGAACAGCGCGTCGACGCCGGTAGCCTCATAAGCTCTGGCGCGGCGGATCGCATCCTCGATCGAGGTGATCGAGGCCGCACCGGTGCGGCCCATGATGACGAGCGAGGGGTCGCCGCGGCCGTCGAGTGCCGCCTTCATCTTGCCGACGCCCTCCTCAAGCGAGATCAGCTGCGTCTTCGCTTCGCCGAAGCCAGCCGGCAGCAGCGTGTCCTCGATGGTGAGGCCGGCGGCGCCCGCCGTTTCCAGCTCCTGCACCGTGCGACGCACGTTGAGCGCGTTGCCATAGCCGTGATCGGCATCGACCAACACCGGAAGCGCTGCCGCACGCGACATCCGCCGCATCTGCTCGGCAAGTTCCGTGAGCGTGATCAGCGTGATGTCGGGGTCGCCGAGCACCGCGAGCGAAGCCACCGAGCCGCCGAACATGCCGAGCGGGAAACCGAGATCCTCGGCGATGCGGATCGAGATAGCGTCGTAGACCGAGCCGGGATGGACGCACGTCCCGCCCGACAGGATCGATCGCAGTTTTTCGCGGCGGGAACGAAAGGCCATGGTGATGTCTCGGTTAGGTCACGGAGGCCGCAGCATACTCCGTCATTGCGAGCGAAGCGAAGCAATCCAGAAATGCATCCGCAGAGACAGACTGGATTGCTTCGTCGCGGAGCCTGTCATCGGGCCGCGCTTCGCG
>NZ_JADPJF010000001.1:80356-81664 GCF_023073295.1 Bradyrhizobium sp. 23
GGACCCGGTGGCTCCTCGCAATGACGTTACGCAAATTCCAAAATCAGCGCATCCACCGCGAGCGTCGCGCCGGCGCTGGCGTGGATCTTCTTCACCGTGCCGTCCTGCTCGGCGCGCAGAACGTTCTGCATCTTCATGGCTTCGACCACCGCGAGCGTCTCGCCGGCCTTGACCTCCTGCCCTTCGGTCACCGCGATCGAGACCACGAGACCGGGCATCGGACAAAGCAGCTTCTTGCCGGTGTCGGCAGCCGTGGTCACCGGCATCAGCCGCGCCGAGGCAGCTTCCGCTTCGGTCCAGACATAGACCGGCACCTCGACGCCCTGATGCGCGAGGCGGATACCGTTCGCGATCGGGCGCACCTGCACCGCGACGACATGCCCGTCGATGGTGCCCTGCCAGACAGGATCGCCCGGCTTCCACGGCGACTGCAACAGATGCGCATTGCCGGTCTTGCCGTCAGCATTGACGAAACGCACCGCGACCGCCTCGCCCTCGCGCGCGATCTCCAGCAGGATCTCCTGGCGGTCGAGCCAGACCGCACGGCGACGCTCGCGCTGCACGATGCGGCCGCCCATCTGCCCCGAGATCTGCCGCTTGCGCTCGCCGAGCACGTGATCGATGGCGGCGCCGACCGCAGCGAGCCGCCGTGCGACCTCGCCTTCAGGCACGCGCACGGCAAAGCCCTTGGGGAATTCCTCGGCGATGAAGCCGGTGGAGAGCCGGCCTTCGCGCCAGCGCGGATGATGCATCAGCGCCGACAGGAACGGGATGTTGTGGCGGATACCGTCCACATAGAACGAGTCCAGCGCAGTGGCCTGCGCCTCGATCGCGGCGGCGCGCGACGGCGCGTGGGTGACGAGCTTGGCGATCATCGGATCGTAATGGATCGAGATCTCGCCGCCCTCCTGCACGCCGGTGTCGTTGCGCACGGTGATGCCGTCCTGGCTCGCTTCCGCCGGCGGACGGTATTTCACCAGGCGCCCGATCGAGGGCAGGAAGTTGCGGAACGGGTCCTCCGCGTAGAGGCGCGACTCCACTGCCCAGCCGGTCAGCGTGACGTCCTTCTGCGCAATGGCGAGCTTCTCGCCGGCGGCGACGCGGAGCATCTGCTCGACGAGGTCGACGCCGGTGACCAGCTCGGTGACAGGATGCTCGACCTGGAGGCGCGTGTTCATCTCCAGGAAGTAGAAGCTCTTGTCCTGCCCCGCGACGAATTCGACGGTGCCGGCGGAGTCGTAATTCACCGCCTTGGCGAGTGCGACCGCCTGCTCGCCCATCTTGCGGCGGGTGGCTTCGTCGAGCAGC
>NZ_JADPJF010000001.1:81754-119955 GCF_023073295.1 Bradyrhizobium sp. 23
CGCTTCCTCGATGACCTTCTGGTTGCGGCGCTGGATCGAGCATTCGCGCTCGCCGAGATAGATTACGTTGCCGTGCTTGTCGCCGAGCAGCTGGATCTCGATATGGCGGGGATCGACGATGAACTTCTCGATGAAGACCCGGTCGTCGCCGAACGAGGCCTTGGCCTCCGCCTTGGCGAGGTTGAACCCCTCGGCGACCTCGGAGGTCGAATGCGCGATGCGCATGCCCTTGCCGCCGCCGCCAGCGGAGGCCTTGATCATCACGGGATAGCCGATCTCGTCGGCGATCTTGACCGCGTGCGTGGCGTCCTCGATGACGCCGAGATAGCCGGGCACGGTCGACACTTTTGCCTTCGCGGCGGCCCTTTTGGATTCGATCTTGTCGCCCATCGCCGCGATCGCGCCCGGGTTGGGGCCGATGAAGACAATGCCGGCCGCCTCCAGCGCGCGCGGAAACGCCTCGCGCTCGGACAGGAAGCCGTAACCGGGATGCACGGCCTCGGCGCCGGTCTTGCGGCAGGCCTCCACGATCTTCTCGATCACCAGATAACTCTCGGCCGCAGCCGGCGGGCCGATCAGCACGGCCTCGTCGGCCATCTCGACATGGAGAGCGTCGCGGTCGGCCTCGGAATAGACCGCGACCGTCTGAACTCCCATGCGGCGCGCGGTCTTGATGACCCGGCAGGCGATTTCGCCGCGATTGGCGATCAGAATGCGTTTGAACATGCTTTTCTTGAGTCTCGACCTTGGGCGGGACCCTTCCCTGGCCGTTGGAGCCTATGGGAGGGGCCGTGTGGCTCCCGTGGTACATCAAAATAGGCTGGAGGCAACGGTCAAAATCCGGCCCCTCTGGCGTACCAGCGCAAGACCGAAGCAAGACCGAAACGGGCCTGACAGGCCCCGGACGGCCTACGGCTTCCCGGCCTTGCCCACGTTCCGGACCAGGCCGTGAATGAAGCCGAGCTTGTCGACCGGCGAGAGGATGAACGGATAGAGATCGCGCATGCCCATGGCGCGGTTGACGCTGTTCATGGCGAAGGTGAAGGGCAGCCATGCGTTGACGATGGCCTCGACGTCCCTCGCTTCGTACGGGTTGAAGCGGATGCGCGCCGTCAACTCCCCGTCGCGGTCCACCTTGGGCCGCACCTCCATGCCGAACTCGCTAGCCATCTCCAGAGTGTCGACGATGTGAAGATAGTGCGCCCAGGTCTCGGCGAAATCTTCCCAGGGATGCGTGGTCGCGTAGGCAGAAACGTAGTTCTGCTGCCAGTCCGGCGGGGCGCCTTCGGCATAGTGACGCTGCAAGGCCTGACCGTAATCGGCGGAATCGTCGCCGAACACGGCGCGGCATTCGTCCAGCATGCCGCCGTCGCGCACCAGCACGTCCCAGAAATAGTGCCCGACCTCGTGGCGGAAATGCCCGAGCAGCGTCCGGTAGGGCTCGCCCATCTCCAGCCTGCGCCGCTCGCGCTCGATGTCGTCGGCCTCGGTCAGCGCGATCGTGATCAGGCCGTTGTCGTGGCCGGTCAGGACCTTCTGCCCGCTCTGCGGATCGTCGGCGAGGAAATTGAAGATCAGGCCATGTTCGGGATTGTCCTGCCGGGTCTGGAGCGGCAGCTTCCAGCGGATCAGGGAATAGAACAGCCGGTGCTTCGCCATCTCCAGCTCGCGCCAGCCGGCGAGTTGCGCCTGATCCGACAGATCCGGCACGACGCCGTTATGCCGGCAGGCGCGGCAATAGCCGGTGGTATCACCTGCATCCGTCAGCCAGTTGCAGGAATCATATTCGGCATTACGGCACGGCATGCGTCCGCTGCCCTTGTCGGCGAGCGTGGCCCAGACCTCTCCGTCGGGCTCGATCGCCGACATCGTCTCCTTCTCCGGCAGGAACGCGACCCGATGGCCGCAGCGTTCACAGGTGCGGTTCTCGAAATAGAGGACGTTGCCGCAGGCCTGGCAGACAAAAAGCTTCAAGATTTAGCCTCTTCGGAAAGGGAGCTTTTGGGAATGACAGTTGTTGCGCCTCGCGGATACGCGCGCGGCGGGCTCATCGTTCCAATGTTCGGAACAAATAGCCAGACTTGGCGTTCGCTCATGCCCACCATACTGCATCCGGCGACGCCTTTCTTTCCATATTCCCTCTGAGCAATGGCCATCGCGCTACGTCTGTGTGAATATCGGTCCGCCACGTGCGCTCTCGCATCACAACGGCCAACGCCTTGAACGATCCTTTGCCCGAGACCATCGCCGCCGAAAAGCTGCGCCAGCACCTGGAAGATGTTGCGCGCGAGCGCGACAACGCCTATCGCGCGCTCCAGGAGCGCGAAGCCGAACTTGCGCGCATCCAGCGCATCGGCAAGGTCGGCGGTCTCGAAGTCGATTTCCGCGAAGGCTTCAAGAACCGCCGTTCGCCGGAATATCTGATGCTTCACGGCCTGCCGCCGGAAGCTGCCGACGAGTCGCACGAGGACTGGATCAACCGCATTCATCCCGGCGACCGGGACGCTACGGTGAAGCACTTCATCGAAGCGCTGTCCGGCACCAGTGAGGACTATACCGCAGAATACCGCATCATCCGCCCCAGCGACGGCGAGACCCGCTGGATCCGCGTCGTCGCCAAGATCGAGCGGGACGGTGGCGGCCGCGCCCTTCGCCTCGTCGGCGCCCATATCGACGTCACCGACCAGATGCTGGTGCGTGAGACCCTGCGCGAGAGCGAAGAGCGCTTCCGGCTGATCGCCGACAGCGCCCCGGTGCCGATCTGGGTCACCAAACTCGACCGCACACGGTCCTTCGCCAACCAGGCCTATGTCGATTTCGTCGGCCTGCCCTACGACCAGGCCATTGCCTTCGACTGGCGCAAGGTGCTGCATCCGGACGACCTGCCCCACGTGCTACAGCAATCCGTTCAGGGCGAAGCATCACTCAAACCGTTCGTGCTGGAAGCCCGCTACAAGAGCGCCGCCGGCGAATGGCGCTGGCTGCGTTCGGAATCGCAGCCGCGCTGGGACCCGACCGGCAGGCATATCGGCTTCATCGGCGTTGCCCATGACATCACGGTGGCCAAGCAGGCCGAGATCGAGCTCCGGCAGCTCAACGAGACGCTGGAAGAACGCATCGTCCAGCGCACCGCCGAACTCGAATCCAACGAGGCGCGGCTGCGCGCCATCCTGGAGACCAGCAACCAGTATCAGGGCCTCGTCAATCTCAGTGGCGAGCTGCTTTACGCCAACACGACCGTGCTCGACGCCATCAAGGCGAGCCCTGCGGATGTGATCGGAAAGCCGTTGTGGCAGACGCCTTGGTTCAGCACGACGGAGGGCATGGGCGCACGAGTGCGCGAGGCCTTCGACACCGTGCTCAAGGGCGAAGCCGTGCGGATGGAGATGCGCCTGCGCCTTCCCATCGGGGAGCGCGATTTCGAGTTCGGCATGCGCCCGGTGCTCGACCGCCACGGCAACATCACCGGCGCGGTGCCCGAGGCTGTGGACATCACCGAGCGTCGCCGCGGCGAGGAAGCGTTGCGGCAATCGCAGAAGATGGAGGCGATCGGCCAGCTCACTGGCGGCGTCGCGCACGACTTCAACAATCTGCTCACCATCATCCGCTCGGCCACCGATTTCCTGCGCCGCCGCGAGCTGCCGGAGGAGCGCCGTCGCCGCTATGTCGATGCTATCTCGGACACCGTCGAGCGCGCCTCCAAGCTGACCGCCCAGCTGCTGGCGTTTGCGCGCCGGCAGCCGCTGAAACCGCAGATCTTCAACGTCGGCAGCCAGGTTGAAGGGGTCGCGCAGCTGGTCCGGCCGCTGGTCGGTGGCCGCATCGAAATTGCGGTGGAGGTTCACGATGGCGACTGCTTCACGGTCGCCGATATCGCGCAATTCGAGACCGCGCTGATCAACCTCGCCATCAACGCCCGCGACGCCATGGACGGCGAAGGCCGTCTCACCATCGCGGTCCGGAAAGTTCAGGGAATCCCCGACCTCCGCACGCAACCGGCGCGCGGCGGCGACTATGTCGCGATCTCCGTTGCCGACACTGGCAGCGGCATCGCGCCCGAAAACATCGAAGCCATCTTCGAGCCGTTCTTTACCACCAAGGAGGTCGGCAAGGGCACCGGCCTCGGCTTGAGCCAGGCCTTCGGCTTCGCAAAGCAGTCCGAGGGCGACATCGCCGTGACGAGCACCCATGGTGAAGGCGCGACCTTCACCATCTATCTGCCGCGGGCGCACAGCCCCGCGACAGATCAGGAAGCCGCGGCGCTGACCTATGAGGCCGCGGCCACCGGGCGCGGCTATCGCGTGCTCGTGGTGGAAGACGACGACGAGGTCGGCCGGTTCTCCACCGAGCTGCTGGAAGACCTCGGCTATGTCGTCCGCCGCGCCGCCAACGCCAATGCGGCGCTCGCCATTCTCGGCGAGAACGAGTTCGCCGTCGATCTCGTTTTCTCCGACGTCATCATGCCCGGCATGAACGGCGTCGAGCTCGCCGGCATCATCCGCGAACGCTATCCGGGCCTGCCCGTCGTGCTCACCTCTGGTTACAGCAACGTTCTCGCCGAGAACGCCGATCGCGGTTTCGAGCTGATCCAGAAGCCGTATTCGGTCGAAGCGCTGTCGCGCATCTTGCGCAAGGCAATCACGGCAAAGCCGTCGATGGCGCGATGAGTGTTATGGTCGCACGAAGCTGCCACAAACTCCGTAGTTGCGAGCGCAGCGAAACAATCCAAAATCTTTCCGCGGAAACAGTCTGGATTGCTTCGTCGCTGCGCTCCTCGCAATGACGGCGCTATCGTGCCGCTCCAACCCAACGGGCTTTTGAACAACATTGTGGACTGAAACTCGGGCCGAGACGCGGCAATCGCAGATAGCCGTCCGCGCTCGCGGGGGGAAGACATCGACATCGGCTTCCGCTATCGCTGCCGAATGAACCGACACATCTCAAGGATCGAACGTGCCGTCTAACGCCATCTGGGCCTGGAGCATCATCGTCGTCGCGACCGCAGGCGTCATCATCCGGCCCTTTCGCCTGCCGGAGGCGATCTGGGCCATCATCGGCGCCAGTGCGCTCGTGCTGTTCGGTCTGCTGCCCTGGCGGGATGCGCTCACCGGCATCGAGAAAGGCGTGGATGTCTATCTTTTCCTGATCGGCATGATGCTGATCGCCGAGCTGGCGCGGCTCGAAGGCCTGTTCGACTATCTCGCAGCGCTCGCCGTGGAACATGCCGGCGGCTCGCCGCAGCGGCTGTTCCTGCTGATCTACATTGTCGGCACGCTCGTCACCGTCCTGCTCTCGAACGACGCCACCGCGATCGTGCTGACCCCCGCCGTCTATGCCGCGACGCGTGCGGCCGGCGCCAAGCCGCTGCCTTATCTCTTCGTCTGCGCCTTCATCGCCAATGCCGCGAGCTTCGTGCTGCCGATCTCCAACCCCGCCAATCTCGTCGTGTTCGGCGCCCACATGCCTGCGCTCACCGAATGGCTGCGGCTGTTCGCCCTGCCCTCGGCGGCCTCGATCCTGCTGACTTATGTCGTGCTGCGCCTGACCCAGCACCGCGCCCTGAAGGAAGAGACGATCGCGCGCAGAGTGCCGCATCCCAAGCTCGGCCGCGGCGGCAAGCTGACGGCCATCGGCATCGTGGCGATCGGCGTCGTGCTGGTCACGGCCTCCGCGTTGGACAAGCAATTGGGCCTGCCGACCTTCGTTTGCGGCGTGGTGACAGCCGCAATCGTGCTGCTGCTCAACCGGCAATCGCCGCTCCCCGTGCTGCGCGGCGTCTCCTGGAGCGTGCTGCCGCTGGTCGGCGGATTGTTCGTGATGGTGGAAGCGCTGATCAAGACCGGCGTGATCGGGCAGCTCAGCGCGCTGCTGCATGAAGCTGTCGGACAATCCGTGACGAAGGCGGCCTGGAGCGTCGGCATCGCCACCGCGGTCGCCGACAACATCGCCAATAATCTTCCCGTCGGTCTCGTTGCCGGCTCGGTCGCCGCCAGCGATCACTTGCCCGCGCCGGTCGTGAGCGCCATCCTGATCGGCGTCGATCTCGGTCCCAATCTGTCGGTGACCGGTTCGCTCGCCACCATCCTGTGGCTGGTGGCGCTGCGGCGGGAGAAGATCGAAGTCGGCGCCTGGCCGTTCCTCAAGCTCGGACTGCTCGTGACGCCGCCGGCCCTGATCGCGGCCCTGGCGGCCGCGATCAGGTAACTTGCGAGATCAGTCGTTCTCGTAGCCGTAGACTTCCGGCAGGATGAAGATTGCGGCAAGCAATCCGATCAGCGGGAAGATCGCGACGAACAGCGTGGCATTCGCCTGCCCAATCGCCGCGAACAACGACGGGAACAGGAAGATCGCGAGGAACGACGGCAGCTTCACGAACATGTAGGCGAAGCCGCTGGCGGTGCCGCGATATTTCGGCTTGGCGACCATGGTCGGGATCGTCATACAGTTGGAGGCATCCCAATAATGGCCCCACAGCATCGCGGCAGCCGCGAACGGCAGCAGGATCTTGTTGTCGGTGTAGAGCGCGAAGGCCGCGACCAGCAGCGAGACCAGCACGATCGAGAAGCCCGCGATCGAGATGCCGCGGTGGCCGATTTTCGGGGTCAGCAGCGGACCGACCCAGCCCGACACGGCAGCGAAGGAGAACAGCGCCATCGTCACCAGATTGATGCCGAGCACGCTCGACACGCCGACCATCACGAAGAGCACCGGCAGGTAGAACGCGAAGGTCGAGAACTCGCTGGCCTGCGCGAAGCAGGCGATCCAGCCGTAGATCGTGGCGCGCCAGCGGATCGGATCCTTCTTGAGGTCGGCGAGGAAGTCGCGGGTGGACACCTTGGGCACCTCCACGTCATGGTCCGGCAGCATGGCGAGGTCGTCGTTGAACATCTCGCGCGCGACCTGCTTGGCCTCTCGGTAGCGTCCCTTCTGCACCAGCCAGACCGCCGTCTCCGGCACGTCGTGCCGCATGATCAGGATGATCAGCGCCGGCAGCGCGCCGAGGCCGAGCGTCACCCGCCATAGCGTTTCGTGGTTGATGTCGAGCAGCAGGAAGATCACGATGACGCCGATCGTCAGGACCTCACCGACCGCGAACATGAATTGCCAGCGGTTGCCCATGACTTCGCGCTCACCCTTGGCCATGGATTCCATGATGTAGGTGTAGCCGGTCGAGATGTCCGAACCGAGCGGAACGCCGAGCAAGAAGCGGATCACGACGAGCCAGAACACATTGGGCACGAAGGCCTGCGCCAGCGCCAGCACGATGAACAGTACCATCGTCACCAGGAACATGACGCGGCGGCCGATCTTGTCGGAGAGCCAGCCGCCGAGCAGCGCACCGATCAGGGCGCCGCCTTGCGTACCGGCCGCGGCCAGGCCCAGCATCAGCGGATCGGGATTGAACTGCTCCTTGATGAAGATCAGCACGAAGGCGATCGAATAGAGATCCCAGGCTTCGACCAGGATCGAGGCCATCATCAGCCAGCCGACCTTGTTGCCCTTGGGACTGTAGTTCGTGATGAGGTAGCGGACCGCGGCTTCGCTCGCGGTCGGTTGTGGCATCGCCATCGTCGACATCTTTGGTCCTCTCTTCAAAACTTTCTTACGTGCCAAGCAGCGGCTCGATGCTGCAATCGAGCAGGCGCGGGTCGATCCCGACCTCCATGCCGGTGAACATCTCGCCCATGTAGTCGATCAGTGCATCGCTCGCCTTCACCGCGTCCTCGACGCGGCGGCCGGCGACCGCGGCGAGAATGGCGAGGTGACGATCGATCGTGCCTGACAGTTCGGCCTGTCCCGGCATGA
The DNA here is from genome assembly GCF_023073295.1 of Bradyrhizobium sp. 23. Lineage (NCBI taxonomy): Bacteria > Pseudomonadati > Pseudomonadota > Alphaproteobacteria > Hyphomicrobiales > Nitrobacteraceae > Bradyrhizobium > Bradyrhizobium sp. 23. Next base: position 89,561 of record NZ_JADPJF010000001.1, read on the forward strand.
ACCGGTGGTGGATGTAGCCGATGCGCCGGTACAGCGTGTGTAACGGCCGTAGCGTGTGCACCAGAAACGGCTCGCCTGCCGCCTCCAGCACCAGCGCGTCGATGCGGCGGTCAATACTGTTGAACTCGTCGAGGGTCAGAGTGGCGCGGCGCTCGCGCAAAAGGCGCTCGATATGCAGCGCCTGATTGCGGTGCGAGAGGCTGGCGCGATCGGCCGCAAGCCGGATCACGAAGCGCTCCATGTCGCGGCGCAAGGCCAGCAGCATGCGCTCGCGTGCCAGATCGATCGGCGCAATGCGCAGACCGTGGCGCGGTCGGATGATGATCAACGTATCGGCGGAGAGACGATTGACGGCGTGATGAACCGGCGTACGGCCGAAGCCGGTGATGTGCTGCAATTCCAGCATCGTCATGAACTGGCCCGGCTTGAGCTCGCAATGGACGAGCAGCTCTTCGATCCTCTGGTAGGCGAGCTCGAAGAAGTTGAGACGGTTGCGTCGGAAGGGTTTGCCCTCGCCGTCGTCGTTCCTCACCACCTCGAGCGCGCGCTTGCGCGTTGCCATGCCGTCTCTCCCTCAGCCCGCGCCGTCGTTGCTGGATGGCGCCTTGTTGGTGATATCCCTAAAACATGTTGTGATATATTACAAGCGAGCGTAAGACTTGACGCCTGCCCGCACCATGTTGCGGTGCGCAATGACAACAAGACGGCGCTGCGCGCGCCTGCGATGGGAGGAGTTGCCGTGAAAATCACGTCGATAGAGACGCTGCGCACCGAAGAATTCTCCAACGTCATCTGGGTGCGCGTCCACACCGACACGGGCATGATCGGTCTCGGCGAAACCTTTTACGGCGCCGGCGCAGTCGAGGCGCAGATCCACGACACCTTTGCCGGCCGCCTGCTCGGCCGCAATCCGCTGCACATCGAGGCGATCCATCGCGACATGCTGAACCTGCCGATGGCGCAGTCGTCCACCGGCGTCGAATATCGCGCGGCCTCGGCAATCGACATCGCGCTGTGGGACCTGTTCGGCAAGGTCTGCAATCAGCCGGTCCACCAGATGCTCGGCGGCCTCTGCCGCGACAAGCAGCGCATCTACAACACCTGCGCCGGCACCCAATATGTCCGCTCCACCAATATCAGCCCGGTCGCGAACTGGAATCTTGGCGCTGCCAAGAGTCCCTACGAAGACCTCGACGGCTTCATGCACCGCGCCGACGCGCTTGCCGAAAACCTGCTGGAGAGCGGCATCTCCGCCATGAAGATCTGGCCGTTCGATCCGGCGGCGCAGGAGAACAAGGGTCTCTACATCTCCGCCGCGCAGATGAAGCAGGCGATCGAGCCGTTCGAGAAGATCCGAAGGGCGGTCGGCGACAAGATGGAGATCATGGTCGAGCTTCACTCGCTGTGGAACCTGCCAACCGCAAAACAGATCGCGCGCGCGCTCGAGCCCTACAAGCCGACCTGGTACGAAGACCCGATCCGTATGAACTCGCCGCAGGCGCTGGCCGAATATGCCCGCTGCACCGACGTCTGGGTCTGCGCCAGCGAGACGCTGGGGTCGCGCTTCCCCTACAAGGACATGCTCGACCGCGACGCTATGCATGTGGTGATGGCGGATCTGTGCTGGACCGGCGGCCTCACCGAGGGCCGCAAGATCGCGGCGATGGCCGAGACCTATCACCGGCCCTTCGCACCGCACGACTGCATCGGCCCGATCGGCTTCATCGCCGCCATCCACATGTCGTTCAGCCAGCCCAATACGCTGATCCAGGAATCGGTGCGCGCCTTCTACAAGGGCTGGTACAATGAGCTCGTGACCACCATGCCCACGATCAAGGATGGTTTTGTCTATCCAATGGAAGGCCCCGGCCTCGGCGTCGACCTTCTGCCTGCCGTCTTCGACCGCTCCGATCTGACCGTGCGCCGTTCCAACGTCTGACGATTCTTGAGATGAGCACCGCCCTCTTCGACCTTTCCGGCCGCACCGCGCTCGTGACCGGCTCCTCCCGCGGTCTCGGCCGCGCCATTGCCGAGGGCATGGCCAAGGCCGGCGCCAGGATCATCGTCAACGGCGTCGATCCCAAGCGTGTCGAGCAGGCCGTCGCCGAGTTTCGCGCCGCCGGCCACCAGGCCGAAGGCGCCGCTTTCAACGTCACCGACGAGCCTGCGATCGTCGCCGCCTTCAACGACTTCGACAAGAGGGGCATCGCGGTCGACATCCTCGTCAACAATGCCGGCATCCAGCACCGCAAGCCGCTGGTGGAGTTCACCACCGACGAGTGGCGCAAGGTGATCGAGACCAACCTCACCAGCGCCTTCGTGATCGGCCGCGAGGCGGCCAAGCGCATGATCCCGCGCAAGTACGGCAAAATCATCAATATCGGCTCGCTCGGCAGCGAGCTCGCGCGTCCCACGATTGCGCCCTACACCGCTGCCAAGGGCGGCATCAAGAACCTGACTCGCTCGATGGCGGTGGAATGGGCCCAGCACGGCATCCAGGCCAACGCGATCGGCCCCGGCTACATGCTGACCGACATGAACGAGGCGCTGGTCAACAACACCGACTTCAACAACTGGCTGATGGGCCGCGTTCCCTCCAAGCGCTGGGGCCGACCGGACGAGCTGGTGGGCGCTGCGATCTTCCTGGCCTCGGATGCCTCGACCTATGTCAACGGCCAGATCATCTATGTCGATGGCGGCATGATCGCTGCGATGTGAGCCGCGAAACGCTGAGGGAGCTAACCATGCGCGCCGTCGTCATTCACGCACCGAAAGATCTGCGGATCGATAGCTACCCCGATGCAGCGCCCGGTCCGGGCGAAGTCCGCGTCAAGATCGCGAACGGCGGCATCTGCGGCTCCGATCTGCACTACTATCATCACGGCGGCTTCGGTGTCGTGCGCATCCAGCAACCGATGGCGCTGGGGCACGAGATCGCCGGCGTGGTCGCAGCCGTCGGTGACGGCGTCACGAACGTGAAGCCGGGCACTCGGGTCGCGGTCAATCCGAGCAAGCCGTGCGGCCGGTGCCTGCATTGCCAGGAAGGCATGCGCAACCAGTGCCTCGACATGCGCTTCCTCGGCAGCGCGATGCGCTTTCCCCATGTGCAGGGCGGCTTTCGCGAATTCATCACGGTCGATGCGGCGCAGGCCGTTCCGATCGCCGACGAGCTATCGCTGGCGGAAGCCGCGGTCGCCGAGCCGCTCGCGGTGTGCCTGCATGCCGGCAAGCAGGCCGGGCCCCTGCTCGGCAAGCGCGTGCTGATCACCGGCTGCGGCCCGATCGGCGCGCTGATGATTTTGGTCTCGCGCTTCGGCGGCGCGGCCGAGATCGTGGTCACCGATGTCGCGGAGGCGCCGCTTGCGGTCGCCAAAAAGCTCGGCGCCACTTACGCCATCAATGTCGCGGCCGGCGCGACGGCGCTCGATCCGTGGCGCACCGGCAAGGGTGTGTTCGACACGCTGTTCGAAGCCTCGGGCAACCAGGCCGCACTCCGCACCGCGCTCGACGTGCTCAGGCCCAGGGCCACGTTGGTGCAGCTCGGCCTGGGCGGCGAAATGACGCTGCCGATCAACTCCATCGTCGCCAAGGAATTGCAGCTCCGCGGCACCTTCCGCTTCGATCCCGAATTCGAGCTGGCGGTGCGGCTGATGGGCGAAGGCCTGATCGACGTCAAGCCGCTGATCACGGCGACCATGCCGTTCGAGAACGCGGTCGCAGCGTTCGAGCTCGCCAGCGACCGCTCGCAGTCGATGAAGGTGCAATTGACGTTCTGATCGATGAGCGCTGCTATTGGTTCTCGATCAGCCGGTCGCTGACCAGCCGCACGGCGCCCCGTTTCCAGGAATAGTCCGCGCCCAGGCGCAGGCCGCTGTCGCCGCGTGCCAGCACCGCGCCGGTCCTGGCATCGCGCACCTGGAAGCCGAGCGTGTATTCGGTGCGGCTGACCCGCCGCACCACCCCGATCAGAGACTGATCCGCACCGAGCCCTTGCGCCATCGCCGCTTCGCAGCCGCCGCAGTCGCGTAAAGCGCGTGCCTTTACCGCCTCCTCGTTCGCGCTGCCGACATCGACGAGGCGGTAGCGGCCGGATTGGCCAAGGGCATCGCGCACACTGCCGGTCACTTCGGCCAGATAGGATGCATCTGCGGCCGCGAGACCGGCGGCCGGCGCCGCGATGTTGTCCTCGAGCTCGAATTCGAACACCGCCAGCGCGATCGGCGCGGGTGCGCCGAGCGCGGCCATGATCTCGCGGGACACGAAGATCTCGGCACGCTCCCATGATCCATCATTGTCGCCGCGGAAGGTGTAGAGCTTGTCCATCACGACCTTCCTGGCGCCAACGTCGATCACGGCGACCTTGGCCCATTGCACCAGTGTGCTCGTCTTCTGGATGCCGCCGATCACCTTGAACGCCGCGCCGTCCTGGGCCGAGGGCACGAGCCGGTAGCGCCGGTCTCCGCCGATATCTTGCCGGAGCGCAGCCATGAAGGCCGCCAGCCGTCGCTCGTGGGCGGCGGTCTGGTTGGCAGGCTCCGCTGACGTATCGGTATAACTGAAATCGTCCATGGCGACGCCGACGGCAGTCTCGGCACCGAGCGCATAAGCCGGAAGGACGACAAGGAGACAGACTGAGAGGATCAACCGGCGCAGGTGCATAAATGTGCCTCGTATGACGGAGCGGCGCACAATCTGGACGGCGTAATCAGGGCTCGCAGCAGCGCCGGTCCCGGCGATGATCGGGAAAATTTCACGACGGTGCACCGCACTGGCGCCTAGCGGCGTTCTGCCGTTTAATGCGGGCGCGACAACCCGTTCGCACCAGGTGCCCGCCGATGTGGAACCGCCCGAGGTTCGATCTCAAAGTCCGTCTGACGTTGCGCGTGGCCGCGATATCGGCCGCCTGCTTCGCCGTTATCTCCGCCTATTTCCTGATTACGGCCGACCGCGCGGCGCATGCGCGCCTCGACGACATCGCCGCCATCGTCGCCAAGACGCTGGAGCTACAGCAGGGCAAGATCCAGTGGGTCGCCAGCCCGCGCTCGGACTTTCCCAACCTCGACCCCGTTTCGGCCTATGTGATGACGCCCGGCCTGTGCCTGGCATTCCGCGGCACGAGCGGCGACATCCTCCAGCGCTTCTGCAGCGGCGCGCCCGCCCCGGCAAACCCGCCGCCGCAAGCCTTCACGGCCTTCTATCGCAGCCTGTTCGACCCCGGCCGCGAAGCGGCACGGCCTGTGATCGTGCGCGGGGCGAAGCTTGGCGACGCCGTGGTCTCGGTCGAGCCGGCCGTGCAGACGGCGGAGGCCTGGCACGAGGCCGGCCGCCTGATGCTGGCGCTGGCGATCGCGCTGCCGCTGCTCTGCGCCCTGGTCTACGCCGCGCTGGCACGCGCGCTGCGCCCCACCCGCATGATCCGCACCGGCCTGGAGCGGATTGCCGCCAACGACCTCACCACGCGGCTGCCGCCGTTCGACCTTGCCGAGCTCTCCGCGATCCGCGACGGCTTCAACCATCTCGCCGAAAGCCTCGAGACCGCACTTGCCGAACGCAGCGAGCTGACGCGGAAGCTGATCGCGCTCCAGGACGAGGAGCGCCGCCATCTCGCGCGCGAGCTGCATGACGAGTTCGGCCAGTCGCTCGCCGCCATCCGGGCGCTCGCCTCCTCCGCCCGCCAGACCGCCGCGCAGGACTGCCCTTCCTTGCTTGGCGAATGCGACGGCATCGCGCGGACCGCAACCGGCATGATGGAGACGTTGCGCGGCACACTGTTCCGGCTGCGGCCGCCGGATGTCGAGGAGCTCGGGATCGTCGCCAGCCTCGAAGGCCTGGTCGCGGGCTGGAACGGGCGCAGCCGCGGCGAGACGCGCTTCTCGATCCGGTTCGACGGCGCATTCGAGACCCTGCCGGCCACGATCAGCGCCAGCCTCTACCGGATCGTGCAGGAGGCGCTCACCAATGCCGCCAAGCATGCCGTCGCCACGCGGGTCAGCCTGGAATTGACGATGGGGGCGAGCGAGATCGCGCTTGCGATCGACGATGACGGACGCGCGACCGATCCCGTCGCGAAATCCGGAATGGGCCTGCTCGGCATGCGCGAGCGCGTCGCGGCCTTGCGCGGCCAATTGAGCTTCGAGGCCAAGCCGAACGGCGGCTCCGCACTGCGCGTCGTCATTCCGCTCGCAGCCGCCGATCGGCCGCCGCTGGAGCACGCCGCATGAGCGCGGCCGGCGCGACCATTCTGCTGGTCGACGACCATTCCGTCGTCCGCGAGGGCTATCGCTCCGTGCTCCAGAAGCAGCCGGGACTTCGCGTCATCGCCGAAGCCGCCGACGGCGCCGAGGCCTATCGTCTCTACAAATCGGAGGCGCCCGACCTCGTCATCATGGATCTGAGCATGCCCGGCATCGGCGGCATCGAGGCGGTCAGGCGCATCAGGCAGTGGGACAAGGGCGCGAGGATCCTCGTCTTCACCATGCACGAGAATGCCGGCTTTGCCGTGCAGGCGATCCGCGCCGGCGCCAGGGGCTACGTCACCAAGACCAGTCCGCCGGAGACGCTGGTGCGCGCCGTGATGGACGTGCTCGCCGGCAAGATCGCAATCAGCCCCGACATCGACCATGAGCTCGCGCTGAGCCGGCTGGCTGGGGAAAGCTCTGCCGCCGACGTCCTCACGCCGCGCGAATTCGAAGTGCTGCGGCTGCTGCTCGCCGAGAATACGACAGAGGAGATCGCCGAGACGCTCCATGTCAGCCCGAAGACGGTGGCGAACCTGCATTCCCTGATCAAGGACAAGCTCGGCGTCGGATCCGACATCGAGCTGGTCCGGCTGGCGCTGCGCCAGGGCATCTTGACGGAGGTCGATCTCGGCGAGGCCTGATTGCTCAAGCCAGATAGCGCGTGAGATAGCCTTCCATCGCGTAGAGCGCACAAAGCGCAAGGCTCGACCACACGGCGGCGGTGAAATACAGGAACATCCAGGTCAGCTCGCCCTTCCAGTGCGCGATGTCGTGGGTCACGACCCAGCGCGTCGAGACGTCATGCAGGCCTTCGAGGAAGCCGAGCAACCGGTTGCCCTCTTCATACCCTGCCCGCCAGCGGCTGAGATACATCGGCACGTCGACGGTGACGAGGAAGGCCAGGAAGCAGGCGATGCCGACGATGCCGGCAATCAGCGCCCAGCGCACCGGCCCCTGGAATTCCGGCATCAGCCGGCACAGCGCGATGCCCGCGAGGAAGAATGTCACCGCCCACAGCGAGTTCTCGATCGCGTTGAAAAGGAAGTTTGTCGTCACCACCGCATACCAGGAGAAGCACTCCGCGATGATGATGATGGGCACGATCACCCACGCGATGTTCACAACCGTCTCGGCGCCCGTCATGGTCCCGAGTTGATGCAAGATGACCGCCCATTGCGCCGCGAAGCACAGTTCGGCCACGGTCGCGACCGTGCGGCCGACGAAGACGCTGGAGAGCCAGGTGTCGAACAGACAGATGCGCTGCACGTCGGCGCGCGGCAGGAACGAGCGGAAGGCGCAGCCGAAGACATAGCCGGCGCAGAGCAGGAACATCAGTCCGATGTCGGAGCCGCCACTGATGCTGCCGGCGGACGTGGGATAGAACGCGCGGTACAGCATGAACCAGGCGAGAATGTTGGCAGCACTGACCAGCGTCAGGGACCCCCACCACCACGCGAGGGGATTTGTCCGCGCCTGCCACTGCAACATGAATCGCTCCGCTGTAATCGATATGACATTCAGTCGTAATAATCCTGTCACAACAACCCACGGAATCACGACGAGAATCTGTGTGCGGCGGAGCTCGTCGCGCACATTTTATCCGCACGGGCAACGCCGCCGTGTGTCCAGATAGTGGACACAAAATCCTATTTTATGAAATATATTGGACAACCGACCCGACCGGGTTCATTAATCCTCGATGGCCAAAACCGCGTCCAAACCGATCCGCGCCTCCTCGTCCGCTGCCGCCGTGCTGGCGGACAGCATCGACGACGCCGCGTTCGCAACGACGCTGGCAAAGGGTCTCGTGGTGCTCGAAGCGTTCAAGGCGGGAGCGACGCAGCTCGGCAACATGGAGCTGTCGACGCTGACCGGGATTCCGCGTCCAACGGTGGCGCGGCTGACGCATACGCTCGCCGAGCTCGGCTACCTCCGCTACGATTCCGAACGCGCCAAATATCGCGTCGGCGCGCGCGCCCTTCGCATGGCGCATCCGCTGCTCGCCGACATGCAGTTCCGCCAGGTCGCGCGGCCCATGATGCAGGAGCTCGCGCAAAGCGTGCGCGGCACGGTCTCGATCGGCCTGCTCGATGCGACCTCCATGATCTATGTCGAGACTGCGCGCTCCGGCGACGTCGGCCCGCACGTCCCCGACATCGGCATGCCCATTTCCGTGGTGATGACGGCGATGGGCCGTGCCGCGGCGGCGACCTTGCCGCAGGCCGATGCCGCGCTGCTCGAAGAGCGCATTGCAAGCGAGGATACCGAGCTGTGGTCGGCCTTCCGCGAGACATACCGCGCCGGCCTCGCACAATGCATCAGCAGCGGCTTCTGCACCTGCTTCGGCGAGTACATCGCCTCGATCCATGCCGTCGCCGCGCCGCTGTTTCATGCGCGTGAGGCGAAGCAGTCCTTTTCGATCAATTGCGGCATCCCCGCATTCCGGCTCCAGCCCGGCCAGCTGGAGGGCGAGATCGGCCCGCGCATTGCCGCTCTTGCCGACAGCATCCGCACCATGATTGGGGCGGCGCCGGCGACCGAAACACAAAAGCAGAACAAGAAGAGCGCCAGGCGATGAACAAGACAATCGGCGCTCCGCCATCGGGAGGCCACCATGACCATCACACGGCGAACATTTTGGGCACCCTCGCTCTTTCGATATCCGGGCTTCCATTCGCCGCACGCGCTGAGGACGCCTGGCCGTCGCGTAAGGTGCGGCTGATCTCGCCTTACGGGCCCGGCGGCTCCAACGACATCTCGCTGCGGCTGCTGGCCGAAGAGTTCGGCCGCAACCTGCACCAGCAGTTCATCGTCGAGAACAAGCCGGGCGCCGGCACCCGCATCGCCAACGACACGGTCGCGCATGCGCCGGGCGACGGCTATACCCTCCTCTATGTCGCGGCGCCCTACGCGACCGCCGAAGCGCTGTTCGGCAAGCTGACCTATGAGCGCAAGGATCTGCAGCCCGTCGCGATGGCTGTGATTGCGCCGCTGTTCCTGATCATCAGCGCGGATGCGCCGTTCAAGACGCTTCCCGAATTGATCGCCTACGGCAAATCGAAGCCGGATGGCCTGACCTTCGCCTCGCCCGGCGCCGGCTCGCAGCCGCATCTTGCCGGCGAACTCCTGTTCAGGGATGCCGGCGTCAAGGGTCTCAACATTCCCTTCCGTGGCGATGCCGCGTCCTACACCGAACTGCTCGCCGGCCGCGTCGATGCCACGCTGACGGCGCTGCCGACCGCACTGCCCTACATCCAGAGCGGAAAGTTCATCGTGCTCGGCGTCGCCTCGGCCGAACGCAGCGCGCTCTATCCGCAAGCGCCGACCCTGCGCGAGCAGGGTTTTCCCAACGTGGCCGCGGCCGGCTGGTACGGCTTCATGGCGCCTTCGACGACGCCGCGGGCGATCGTCGACAAGCTGCAGGCCGAAGTCTTGCGCGCGCTGGCCGAGCCGGCGATCAAGGACAAGCTGACGGCCCAGGGCCTCGAAGTGCGCGCGGGCACCGCGGCCGAATTCGGCCAGTTCATCGACAACGAAACAAGAAAGTGGACCGGGCTGATCCGCGAGGCCGGCCTCAAGGGCGAGTGACAGTCACGAACAGGGAATGGAAATGAAAAACGTACTTCTCAAACGTGTCGCGGCAGTCGCGATCCTTCTCGCGCTATCGATCCCGGCGGCACAGGCCCAGAAGAAATACGATCCCGGCGCATCCGACACCGAGATCAAGGTCGGCCAGACCGTCCCGCTCAGCGGGCCGGCCTCGGCCTATGCCGTCATCGGCAAGACCCAGGCCGCCTACATGAAGATGATCAACGACCAGGGCGGCGTCAACGGCCGCAAGGTCAATCTGATCCAGTATGACGATGCCTATTCGCCTCCGAAGACGGTTGAGCAGACCCGCAAGCTTGTCGAAAGCGACGAGGTGCTGCTGACCTTCCAGATCATTGGCACGGCGCCCAATGTCGCCGTGCAAAAATATCTCAACGCCAAGAAGGTCCCGCAGCTCTTCGCGGCAACGGGCGCGGCGCGTTTCACCGATCCGAAGAACTTCCCCTGGACCATGGGCTTCAATCCGTCCTACCTCGTCGAGGGCCGGATCTACGCGCAATATCTTCTGAAGAACCATCCGAACGCCAGGATCGGCGTGCTCTATCAGAACGACGATCTCGGCAAGGATTACCTCGCCGGCTTCAAGGCAGGTCTCGGTGACAAAGCGAAGATGATCGTCGCCGAGACGTCCTACGAGATCACCGAGCCGACCATCGACTCGCAGATCCTGCGGTTGAAGGATGCCGGTGCCGATGTGCTGTTCAGCGCCACCACGCCGAAACAGGCCGCGCAGGCGATCAAGAAGGTGGCCGAGATCGGCTGGAAGCCGCTGCACATCATCGACATCAACGCCTCCTCGGTCAGCGCGGTGCTGAAACCTGCCGGACTCGACAACGCCAAGGGCGTCGTCAGCGTCGGTTATGTCAAGGATTCAGCCGATCCCGAATGGAAGGACGATCCCGGCATGAAGCGATATCTCGCCTTCATGGCCAAGTACTACCCGGAGGGCGACAAGGATTCGAACCTGAACGTCTACGGCTATATCACCGCGCAGCTGCTGGTGCAGGTGCTGAAGCAATGCGGCGACGATCTCACGCGCGAGAACGTGATGCGCCAGGCCGCCAGCCTGAACAACATCGCACTCGACCTGACGCTGCCGGGCATCTCGGTGACGACGACGCCGACGGACTACCGCGTCAACAAGCAGTTCCAGATGGTGCAGTTCGACGGCCAGCGCTGGCAGAAACTCGGCGACATCGTCACGGACGACGCGAAGGAATGAAGCGCCCCTCATCCCGAGGGGCGCGCGCCTTGAAGAATGAAGGCTTCACCAATGGTCCTCGTGCTTCGAGGCGGCCGCTCCGCGGCCTCCTCCGCATGAGAGAGGAAGTGGCTGCTCGCCCTACCTCTTCATCCCACTCACATAGGCCGCGAGCTTGTCGAGTGTCTGGTAGCCGTATTCGACGGCACCGAAGTTGATCATGCCGTCGCGTTGCGCCGCGCTCGACGCCAGCTGCCGCATCATCAGAACCGTCTTGCCGTTGCTCTGCTCGGCGAAGGTGACGGTGAAACGGAACATTCCGGGATCCTCGTCCTGGTCGGTACCGTGATCCATCTCCATCAGCGACGGCCGTTCGATGCGGCGAAAGCGCATGCGGTTCGGGTAGACCGTGCCGTCCGGGCCGATCATGTTGAAGCGCCAGACGCCGCCGACCCGCACGTCGATCTCGAAGGTCTCGAGCTTGAAGCCCTTCGGGCCGAACCATTGCGGCAGATGCTTCGGGTCGGACCACGCTTCGAACACCAGATCGCGCGGCGCGTCGATCACGCGCGACATCACGATCTCACGGTCGAGCGACCAATGCGACAGAGCGGGATTGGCAGAATTCGTCATCGTCAGGAACCTTTCCGTCTGGTTGTCTTGTCGATCGGCTTGTTACTTGTCTTGGTCGCCCGTTTGGCAGCCGCCCGCTCTTTCTTCAGCTTCATTACATAGGTTTCGAAGCGATCGAGCCGCGCCTCCCAGATCGCACGCTGGTGCTGGAACCAGTCCTCCGCAGTGAGGAGCGCGTCAGGACTGAGGCGGCAGGTGCGCACGCGGCCGGATTTCTCCGACAGGACGAGACCGCTCGTCTCCAGCACATGGATGTGCTTCATGAAGCTCGGCAGCGCCATCGCGAAGGGATCGGCGAGTTCGCCGACCGACGCCTCGCCGGCGCAGAGCCGCATCACGATCGCCCGCCGGGTGGGATCGGCAAGGGCCGCGAAAACCTGATCGAGCCGGGATAGTTGGTTAGCCATGGGGCTAACTATAGGGCTGCCATGATCTCGCGTCAACAATTGTTAGCCAATTAGCTAAGTTAATTTTGCCGACTGGTAGCCTGGATGAAGGGAAGCGTAATCGGGGCCGCTCGCTCGGCTGCGGCACTTTCCGGGTTGCGCTTCGCTCCATCCGGGCTACGGACCATTCGCGCGGAACCCACCACGCGCAATCGTGAATAGGGAGGATCGGCCCTTCCCACTACAAGAGACTGGGGGCGCATCGAATCTTGCGCCAGAGCCGTGTCGTCTGTTGTCACCTCATCGTATCTCACCCGACGGGCGCTCGCCCGGGCCGCGCTCGTTCCCGTTGCGCTTGCATGGCCGCGCGGGGCCGCCGCGGATTCCGACATGATCGCGCAGATGCGCGACATCGTTGCGAACGAACTGACGCCGACCGCGACGCCGGACCAGCCGGGCGGTCTCGCCGCTGCACTTTATGCCGGCAGCCATGTCGAGTTCTTCAATTACGGCTTTGCCGACAGCGCCACGCGAAGGCCGGTCACGCCGGACACGCTGTTCAATCTCGGTTCCCTACGCAAGCCGTTTGAGGCGACGCTGGTTGCGCTCGGCACCCTCCGCGGCGAACTGCGGCTCGACGATCGTCTGGCGAAATATCTCCCGGAGCTCACCGGCGACTATGTTCGCCGCATCACTGTCGGCGAACTCGTCACGCACACCTCAGGCATGCTGCTGCCGACCGATCATCCGCCGTGGCCGAGCGACGCGTTTTCCCGCGCGCAGCTCATCGACATGTTCAACAGCTGGAGACCGCAAGCCGGCGAAGTGCCCGGCAAGCAGCGCGTCTACAGCCACGCCGGCTACGTGCTGCTTCAACTCGTGCTCGAGCGCTGTTACGGCGCTCCGATCGCAACCCTGTTTGAACAACACATCCTCAAGCCGATCGGCATGAATGCGACCTCCGTGCCCGAACGCGGCGAGGACAGCCGTGCCGTCATGGACGACGCCTGGATGCAGCTCGCGGTCCAGGGCTACTCGGATCAGGGCATGGCAATCGGCCCCATCGGCAACCAGCAGAGTTATTTTGATTTCCCCGGCACCGGCCAGATGTTTTCTTCGCCGCGGGATCTCGCCGCATTCGTTGCGGCCTGCGTCGATGGGCGGTCGACCGAGCCTCACTTGCGCGAGGCCCTGCGGATGACGCAGCACGAGATTTTCCGCGTCGACGACAAGTTTGGGCAGGGAATGGCCTGGGAGACGGTGCGTCTGCCGGGCGTCACCGTCGTCGACAAGCCGGGTGGGCTCAACAACGCCTCTGGCTATATCGGCCTGGTGCCGGCGCAGCGGATCGGGATCGTCCTGCTCGCCAATCGGGGCGAATATCCGCACGAGATCGCGCGCTACAGGATCCTGCCAGCATTGGCGCATCTGGTGGCATCGCACTGAATCCGCCTAGCGAAAAACGGAAAGCCCCGGCTAAGCCGGGGCTTTCCACGCCAGGTCGGAACGGGAATGCTCAGTACCTGGCAACGACGGGTCCGCCGAACTTATAGTTCACGCCGACGCGCACGATGTTCGATTTGAGATCGACCGAGTGGGTGAAGACGTTGGTCGGAAACGCGCCGCCAAGCAGATTGGTGCTGGTCACGGTGCTGCGTCCGAGGTCGACGTAGAGATATTCCGCCTTGAGCGACCAGCCGCCGCCGAAGGCATATTCGGTGCCGACACCTGCGGTCCAGCCGAGGCGTGTGTCGCGGAACGCGGCCGACTCCGTCGCCGCAGCGAACGTGTCCACGAAGTTGAAATTGCCCTTCACCTCGGCGATCGCCGCACCGCCGGTGGCGTAGAGCAGCCAGGTCGGAGCCGCGAGGAAGCCGATGCGGCCGCGGATGGTGGCGAGCCAGTCGGCCGAGACCTGCGAGGACACGGTGAAGCCGGTCGGGGCGCAGCAGGGATAGAGCGCCGAGCCGGATGCACTGCCCTTCAAGCCGAAATAGTTGATATCGCCTTCCAGGCCGAGCACGGCGTTGTTGAGTTGCCAGTTATAGCCGGCGGTAAGACCGCCGGTGACGCTGGAGCTGTTGACACGCTGGGCGCCGACTGCAGCAATCGCGGTAACACTGGTGTCCGCGAAATAGCCGGCAGGATCGAACGCGGTCGAGGTGGCCGGATCGGCGCTGCCCCATTGCCCGCCGACATTGCCGCCGACGTAAAAGCCGGTCCAGCTGTAGGCCGTCGCCATCATCGGCGCCTTGGTGTAGTGCGCCGCGAGGTCGGCCGCCTGCACGGATGCGGAGCCCAAAACAACCGCGGCAACCGCCAGCAAAAACTTCTTCATTCCAGTCTCCTTGCCCCGCGCGATTGATCTCGCGTTTCGAATGCGCGGGCGGAAGTTGTCCGGCGCAGATTGGGCATAGGCTGCCGGTCCCTCGCCGTCTTGGGCTGCGGCGAAGTTCATAGGGACTGTGACGTAGCGTGAGCCGTGCGGCACGCGAACGCGTGACGGGTGTGACTGGAGGGCCACGCGTCATCCCTCCTCCGTGACGCGCGACGCACACCACTGTCGCATCGCGACAACCCGCGCGCGATCCGACGCTCCGCGTCTCAGACCGAACGCGTCAGTCCGCCGTCGACGCGGATGTTCTGTCCCGTGATATAGGCCGCGCCGTCGGACGCCAGGAACGAGATCGTCGCGGCGATCTCCTCGACCTTGCCGTAGCGCCGCATCGGCACGCTGTCGCGGCGTGCATCCAGCTGCGGCAGGCTGTCGATCCAGCCCGGCAGCACATTGTTCATCCGGATGTTGTCGGCGGCATGGGTGTCGGTGAAGATCTTCGTGAAGGCGGCGAGGCCAGCGCGGAACACCGCAGAGGTCGGAAACATCGCGCTCGGCTCGAACGCCCAGGCGGTCGAGATGTTGATGATGGCGCCGCCCTTCTGCGTCTGCATGATCGGCATCACCAGCCGGGTCGGACGGATCACGTTGAGCAGATAGGTGTCGAGGCCGGTGTGCCACTGCTCGTCGGTGATCTCGGTGATCGCCGCCCGGGGCCCATGGCCCGCGCTGTTGACGAGCACGTCGATGCGTCCCCATCGGGCAAGCGCCCCGTCCACAAGCCGCTTCAGATCGTCGTTCGACTTGTTGGAACCGGTGATCCCTAACCCACCGAGCTCGGCTGCCAGCGCCTCGCCCTTGCCGGAAGAAGACAGGATGGCGATGCGAAAGCCGTCGGCTGCGAGCCGGCGCGCAGCCCCTGCCCCCATGCCGCTGCCGCCGGCGGTCACGAGTGCGACCTTCTCTGCTGCCATCTCTGCTGCCATGAGCGATCATCCTTTGTGATATCGTGGAGGCGAGCCGTGGGCCCGGCCTATCATGAGGCCTTCTACCGCCGGACCGGCCGGAAGGTCCACCGTCGAAGGCGACTTGAAAGATGAGCGATTTGGAGATCCGCAATTTGCGCCCCGAGGAGATCGCCATCGCCGTCGACTGGGCCGCGGCCGAGGGCTGGAATCCGGGCCTCTCCGACGCCGCCTGTTTCGCGATCCCGGACGCGAAGGGCTTCTTCGTCGGCGAGATCGACGGCGAGCCGGTCGCGACCGTCTCCTGCGTCAACTACGACGATCGCTTCGCGTTTCTCGGCTTCTACATCGTGCGATCGGGTTTTCGCGACAGAGGCCACGGCCTGCGCATGTGGAACGCGGCGATCGCGCATGCGGGCGCTCGCGTGATCGGCCTCGACGGCGTCGTGGCACAGCAGGACAATTACAGAAAGTCCGGCTTCCAGCTTGCTCACGCCAATGTCCGCTATGGCGGCTTCGTCGCCGCGCCATCGAGGCCGCCCGCCGATGTCGTTGCGCTCGACACGATCCCGCTCGCGCTCGTTGAAGCCGACGATGCAACGGTTTTTCCGGCTCCGCGCAGTGCCTTCCTGCGTGCCTGGATCGGCACATCAGGACATGTCGGGCGCGCGCTGCTGCGCGACGGCAAGCTCGCTGCATGGGGCGTGATCCGGCCGTGCCGGATCGGCCGCAAGATCGGCCCGCTCGTCGCCGACGACCGCGCGGCGGCGGAAGCGATCGTGCAGGCCTTGCTGGAAAGCGCAAACGGCGGCGAGATCTTCCTCGACGTCCCCGCCGTCAATCGCGAGGCGATTGCGCTTGTGGAATCACTCGGGCTGAAGCCGGTGTTCGAGACGGCGCGGATGTACACGGGGCCGATCGCGCCGCTGCGGACCGACCGCGTCTTCGGCGTGACCAGTTTCGAGCTGGGCTAGCTCAGTAGCAGCGCATGATGTTGACGGTGTGCTCGCCGCCGCCGCGGCCGGGCACAGTCACCTGCTCCGTCGGACAGCTCGGCACGTAGGGCCGGTCGGACGGCACCACGTTCGGCGGGAAGCGATGCGTCCAATCCCAGGGAACGTCGTACGTATAGGTGTAGCGCACGTCGTTGGAGACGGGTTGTGGGGTCTCGGCGAAAGGCTGGCCGTAGCCTGCATTGTCATAGTAGAACCCGCCGCCGCCCGGCCAGTACACCCAAGGCGTGTTGCGGCCACGGAACCTGGCGCCCGGCGCAATGGGCGGACGCGCCGCCGGACCGGAAGGCGTGGCGGCATGTGCGACGGTGCCGCCGGGCCTGGCAAAACCGGCGCTGGGGGCAAGGAGCAGCGCGGCTGCGCTGAGCGAGGCGAGCAACGCCCCAAATGATCTCGACATCATGATACGCACCAACTCGTTTGGCTTCGCGAATAGCGGCTCCCCACCGCACGCTAGGCCGGGCTGTCGCCCACCCGCAAACGTATAATTAATTATTGGTTAAGGCACGGGATGAACAGGGAACAAGCTGCGGCAAGACGCCCGGGATTCCGGCTGATGTCGCTCGTGTTCCCGGGAAACGGACTTCATAACCAGTTGATCGGAGTTGATCGCTTCGGCCGACAACACCCGGAACGCTCCCGCACTGCGGTCGTTGGCTCCCGACACCAGCAAGGAGCATCTCCAATGCAGAACAAATCGAAACTCCTCTGCCTGATCACGGCTTCCCTCGTCGCGGGCACGACGGCCGCCTCGGCCCAGGGCTATGATTGGAACGGATCCCGCGCGGATTGGGATCGCACCGCCCCCGCTTACCAACCGGTTCAGCCACGCGCGTACTATCCCGATGTGGCCAGACCCTACGGTGCGCTCAACGGCACCAACCATCCGGCGCCGAGCTCGACGCAGGGCGATGTCGGCCCGGAGGGCAACAACAACGGCACCCTGACCGGCGTCTATCGCAGCTGGTAACGCCCGCTCACGATGAGGCCCATCGTCCAACGCGGACGATGGGCCTTCGTGCGTCAGCGGCCCTGCTGCTTGCGCAGCCAGTCCAGCATGTCCTGCGCATTTCGGGTGCTCTGCGTCACGATGGCGGTGTTGCCGCCGCTGCGGCGATAGACCGTGGTACGCCCAGGCTCCTTCTCGATCTTGACCTCGGCCTGCGCCGGATCGCCGCTCTGGGTAATGACGGACGTGCCATTCTCGTCCTGAACCATTGTGGTGTGGCCGTCACCTGACTCGCCGGCTCCGGCCGGCCCCGCTGCCATTGCCATCATGATGCTCATTCCTGCTGCAAGTACGATGAACCTCATATTGCACCTCACCTTCTGATCACCGGCTGAACTGAAATATCGACAACCAGTTGAAGCGCCCGAATTGTCGCACCGTTCCCGTGTTCATATCGCCGATCTGGAGCAGGAGGACATTGGTGGAATTGCCGACCTGAGTGATATCGGCGATGTTGCTCACACCCGACTGACCGATCGCCAAATTGGTGGTGCCACCCACCTGGATCACATCGACATAATTTCGCGTGCCGTTCTGGATGATCGTCGCATCGACCGTTCCCGTGCCACCGATCTGGATGACACGCGCCGCCATCAACAGCATGATCTCCCGCTCCCTCGCCGTCAGCGTCTGGACGCGCTGGCGCGCTTCGCGCACGCTATCTTCGCGTTCGAGCCGCCTGCGGTCGCGCTCGATGCCGTGCCTGATCGCGTCGAGGATCTCCTGTTCGCGAAAGGGTTTTGGAAGAAACTCGACTGCGCCGCGCTTCATGGCCTCGACCGAGACGCGGACGTCGGAATGGCCGCTGATGAAGACGATCGGGATAAGCACGCCCGTCTCGGCGAGCCGGCGCTGAAGCTCGAGGCCGGTCGGCGCCGTGCCGGGAAAGCGGACGTCGAGCACAAGGCATGAAGGCCCGCCGGAAATAGTCTCCCCGAGAAACTCGTCGGTCGACGCAAACAATTTCACCTGATGCCCGGTCTCCTCGCAGAGACTTCCTATCGCGGTTCGAATCTGGATCTCGTCGTCAATGACATAAACTGTGGCTTGACCTGAACTCATGGAAACGGGCTCCCCGGATTGGGGCTCGATGAACAAGCAACGAGCCATCCATTCTTCTTGCAAGCGAGATCAAGGTGCTTGGATGAATTCGCGGGGATCGAGCGAGTCGCTCCGATCCGCCGCTTCGACGTCTTAGGCCCAACACCCGTTCAAGACGAGTGAAGGTGTTCACACATCGGGTTTCGTGATTGCGGGGATGCGCCCTCGCGACCTGCGGCATCATGGCGAGGCGCGATATCGGCAATGCTGCGATTGGGAATGCAACGACCGGAAACGCGACGATCTGGCGTGGGAACTTCGGTATCGCCGAGTGCGTCATGGCGTCGCCACCCACGTACCGACTTGAACGCCGGGCGCTGGCCGCTTCGGCCAGAGCAGACGAGACGTTCAGTCAGCTTGTCGAGTTCGATACCGCGCGCGTCATATCGATACGCTCCGTATGCATTTCGGGCAAGTCGTGAAAAATAGCACCCGCGGACTTTACTTCTGGATCATCAAGCGCACCCGACCGTCGCCCCGGCAGCGGCGACACACTGACGATCGCCTGCGTTTTTCAAGATTTACAACCATAGCGCGTTTACAACCATAGCGCGATCTCTGCCTTTGCCGCCAACGATGCCATTTCAAGAGGCGGGTTTTTGATATGCGATTTGTGCCAGTTATTGCTTTGCTCGGAACTGCATGTGGCCTCGCCGCGGTCTACGCCGCGGGGCCGGCCGTCATCACCGACGCGGCCGGGGCCGCGGCGCAGAAGGCGGCCCTCGCCTACGCATCGAGCCAACGGCTGCTCAGACCCGTGGGGCTGGAAGCACGGAGCTTCGGATCGGACGCCCCCGTATTCCGCTTTGCCTCAATCCAGCGCGGCAGCATCGAGCAGACCATCACCGTCACCGGAGCCCTGCAGCCGGTCAAGACGATCGAGGTGGGTTCCCAGCTGTCCGGGCAGCTCGCCCGGGTCTATGTCGATTTCAACGACACGGTCAGCAAGGATCAGCCGCTCGCCCTGATCGATCCGCGCAGCTTTGCGGCCAAGGTCGACGAAGCCCGGGCCTCTCTGGCCGTTGCCAATTCTCTGGTCGACGTCGCACGGGCTAAGCTCGATCGCACCAGGATCGATCTGCAAAACGCAAGGGGTAGCCGGGACGTGCTCGCTGCCAAGCTCGAGAGCGCCCAGGCGGTCAAGAGCTCGGCGCAAAAGACCTTGCAGCGGAAGCAAGCGCTCCAGTCGCAAAACGTGGTGGCCACGACGACGGTCGACGACGCGCAGACGGAGTTCACCGCACGTCTGGCCCAGGAACGCGAGGCCGAGGTTCTGATGTCCCTCAACTCCTATGCGGTGGATGGGGCGCAGGCCGACGTCCGCCGGATCGAGGCGGAATTGCAGCAGGCACGCATGGCCGTGCCGGAAAAGGCGGCCGTTCTCGCTGCGGCCCAGGCCGATCTCGACCGCACCGTGATCCGCTCGCCGATCGATGGCGTCGTCGTCGGCAGGTTCGTCAACGAGGGCCAGACCCTCGCGGTCGGACTGGAATCGCGCACCACGTTTGTGGTCGCGCATCGACTGGAGGACATGGAAATCCACGCGCAGGTCGACGAAGCCGATATCGGGCGCATCGCCCCCGACCAGCGCGCGCATTTCACGGTGGATGCCTACCCGGACCGTCGCTTCGAGGCGGTGGTGCGGCAGGTGCGCAAGGCACCGCAGAACCAGCAGCACGTCGTGACCTACACCGTCGTCCTGGCCACCTCCAATCTCGACGGCGCGTTGCTGCCCGGCATGACCGCCCTGGTAAAGATCGTGATCGAGCGGCAGGACGACGTGCTGAAAGTGCCGCTTGCTGCATTGCGCTTCCAGCCCTCGGGCACGCGGCCGGACGCCGCGGCGCGCAGCGCCGTGTGGGCGCGCACCGCCAGCGGCTCACTCCGGCGTATTCCGGTGACCGTCGGCGCGGCCGGCACCGAACAGGTCGCACTCAGGAGCGGAGACCTCGTCGAGGGCAGCCAGGTCGCCGTGGGTCAGGCCATCCGGCCGGCCGGCATGGAATTTCTCGGCATCAGGTTCGGATCATGACGGCCCTCCCGCCCCTCATCAGCCTGCAGTCGGTCTCCAGGACCTATCGCGCCGACGGAGTAGCGGTGACTGCGGTGCGCAATGTCAGCTTCGACATCGAACGAGGCGAGATCGTCGCCGTGATGGGACCCTCGGGCTCCGGAAAATCGACGCTGATGAACATGATCGGGCTGCTCGACCTGCCGAGCGAGGGCGCGCTCTATCTCGAGGGAGCCGACGTCGCCGATCTCTCAGAAGACCACCGGTCGTCCCTGCGCGCCCGCAGCATCGGCTTCGTATTCCAGTCCTACAATCTGCTCGCTCGCCACAATGCGATTGAGAACGTCGCGCTGCCGCTGGTCTATTGCGGCATCAGCCGCAAGGAACGCCTGGCCCGCGCCGAGCAGAGCCTGGAGGCCGTCGGCATGGTGCACCGGGCCCACCACTTCCCGCGACAGCTCTCGGGCGGTGAGCAGCAGCGCGTCGCGATCGCGCGCGCCCTGATCGCCTCCCCGCTGATCGTGCTCGCCGACGAGCCGACCGGCGCGCTCGACAGCCGTACCGGCGCCGAGATACTGGCCCTGTTCGCCGCGCTGAACCGGTCCGGCCAGACCATCGTGATGATCACGCATGACCCCGGCATCGCGACCCAGTGCCGGCGCACGATCCGCCTGCACGACGGCGAGCTCGTCGCTGACGAAACGCTGGTCCCGATCCTGCCGAAACGGAACGCTGCGCCATGACGATGCTCCAGGGCTTTCAAATCGCTTTGCACGCCTTGCGCCTGAATCCGTTGCGCAGCATCCTCACCATGCTCGGCATCGTGATCGGCGTCGCCTCGATCGTGACGGTGTTTGCGATCGGATCCGGCGCGCAGCTTCGCCTACAGGAGCAGATCCGGTCAATCGGCGCCAACGTGCTGATGATCAACCCCGGCGCGGTCTACCGGGGCGGCGTGCGTCTCAAGGATGGCAGCAAGCTGACCATGACCGAGAGCGACGTGCAGGCGATCCTCGAGCAGATCCCCGAGATCCAGGCAGCGGCCGGTTCGATTGCAGGAACGGCCCAGGTCATTCACGAGAGCAAGAACTGGAACACGACCATCAACGGGACGACGACCGGGCACTTCATGGTGCGCGACTGGCAGCTTGCGACCGGCCGCTATTTTTCCGGCAGCGAGGAGGCAGCAGCCGGCAAGGTCGTGATCCTCGGCAGCACGGTGGCGCATGAGCTGTTCGCGCCCGGCGAGGACCCGATCGGCGCACAGATCAGGATCATGAAGGTGCCGCTCGAAGTGGTCGGCGTTCTCGATCGCAAGGGACCGGCGCAGGACGACGTCGCCTTCGTGCCGCTCACCACGGCCAGGCTGCGCTTCCTCGGCAGCGCAAGCAACATCAACCGGGATTCGGTCGCCTATATTATCGCCAAGGTGGCCGCCGACGGACAGATGGCGGGCGCGCGAACGGAGATCGAAAACCTGCTGCGGCAGCGCCACCGTATTCCCGCTGGGCAGGAGGACGACTTCAAGGTTCAGGATCCGGCCGCCGCCATGGAAGCGCAGCAGGGAGCGATCCGCACCGTCGCGCTCCTGCTCGTCGCTATCGCCTCGGTCTCGCTGCTCGTTGGCGGCATCAGCATCATGAATGTCATGATCGTTTCGGTCACCGAGCGGACACGCGAGATCGGAATCCGCCGCGCGCTTGGCGGGCGGATGCGGGACATCCGTCTTCAGTTTCTCTGCGAGGCCCTCGTGCTCTGCCTGCTCGGCGGCGCGATCGGCGTCGGTGCCGGCGTCACGCTCTCGATGACGGTCGCTCGCATGGCAGGATGGATCACCTCGATCGACGGTCAGGCGATCGGCCTTGCCCTCGCCTTCTCGATCGCGACCGGCCTGATCTTTGGTTTTTATCCCGCCCGCAAGGCATCCAAGCTCAGCCCGATCGAGGCACTCAAGACGGAGTGAGAACATGCTGGAGTGTTCGCATCGACCAATGGCCACGGAGGAGCAGTTATGAGTCCAGATCCGAAACATTCGATCACACCAACGCCACGCGAGCGGGACCTGATGATGCTGATCGCACGCGGAATGCAGAACAAGAACATCGCGTACGAGCTCAAGATCTCGGAGAACACGGTGCGGGCGCATATCGGCAATATCATGCGCAAATACCGCCTTCAGAACCGGACCCAGATCGCGATCATCTTTGCCCTGCAGGCGGCGCCGCCATCGCTTCGCCGCAACCTGGCCAATGGCGGCCGCAATTTCACGACGGCCGCGCCGGCCAAGGCGGTCGCTGAGAATACGCCGGTGCCGACGGCACCGGATTGACCGCTCGGCCACAATCCCTTGCGTCATTTCGAGCGAAACACCCAAGTCCGGGGTCAACGCAACGGCGACAAAATATTTCTCTTTATAGAATTCGGATTTTTGTTAGGAATTTCTCAACCCGGCCCAAGGAAGAGGGGCGTATCGCGATCGTCACGAACGCGGGCCGGACGGCGGTGGACGTTAGTCACATCGGCGCGATCGGCTTCGCAGGGCGGGCAACCGTGAGCGAAGGCCTCGCGCACACGACCGGTGTGATCGGCGTACGGCAAAATCGTGTGGTCCTGACGCCCGGGGTCTGTGCGTCAAGCGTTGCGGTGATGTGGGTTGCCCAACCGGGCACACGCATCAGCCATCCGCAAGGCGACGGGGGCAATAGTGCATCGCTCCCCGGGGAGAGCACGACATAAGCCGTAAAGCCACTGCGCAGGGAGAGCGAAGGAGGAAAAAGCGTAAGAAAATCAATACAGTCCGGCCGTTGTGTCCACATTTGTGTCGCGATCCGGGGACGGTCCGGCAGCGAGAAAATTGTATGAATGTCTATCAAGCCCTGTGGATGGCGGTGAAGTCTGGCGGCGGGCGCAACGGTCGCGCTACGATCTCCTATGAGTCGCCAAGGGGTCTTTTTGTCGATGGGCGAGAGCAATCGGAAGCGCCGCGCGCACGCCGCCGTACTGGACGGCTGTCCGTGGTGCATCTACTGCGGCGGCGACCTACCTGCGACGACTGTTGACCACGTTCCGCCGATCATCATGTTCGCGCAGCGCCAACGTCCAAAAGGACTTGAATTCGGGAGTTGCGAGCCCTGCAACGGCGGCACTAAGCACGCTGATCTCGTTGCAGCTATGCTCGGCCGTTCCATGCCGGATTCAGGAACGGACGCGGGCCGTGCGGAGATGAAGAGCATCTTTTCGGCCGTCAATAACAACATTCCTGGACTGCTGCAGGAAATGCACATCCCTCGCGAACTGCAAACGGCTGCAGGATGGCGAAAGCAAAATGGTGGCTTGCTTCGTACCGATGGGCCGCTGGTCTCGTCTCACATGCAGACCTTCGCGTTCAAGATCGGATTCTCCCTTTACTACGAACTAACAAAAAAAGTTTTGCCGAAGTCTGGTGGCGTCGTTGCGCGGTGGTTTTCAAATGTTGACCGCCTCGATGGTACGTTTCCCCAGAGCGTTTTTGAGCACCTGTTGCCACCGACCACGTTGCGCCAAGGAAAGTTCGAGGTCCCGGATCAGTTCGAATATCAGTGGCGGCTCGCAGAGGGTGACCGCATGGCAATGTTTCTCGCCACCTTTCGTCAATCGTTCGCCGTGCTCGCTTTCGCTGCGACCGACCGAGGCCTGCTGGATGCCGAGACTAAGCATGCATTTGAAATCTGCGCGCCCGGTGAGCTGATAAGCATCCTCCGACGCGAAACGCGCCGTGCCGATACAGCGATGAGCGCAAGAACTGGAAAAAAATAATGGACAAGTTTGCCGAGGCCTTGATGAAGTTCAGCGGCTCTCTGGTTGCGCAGTACGACACTGTATTTGAGCATCGCGGAAATGCGGGCGACTCGCGAGAAAGCGCGGTCAGCGAATATCTTCGCAAAGTTATGCCCTCTAATTTCGGTTTTTCCAAGGGAGAAATGTTCGACTCTGCGGGAGCCAACTCCGGCGAGGTCGATCTCATCATTTACGACTCCGTCTTCTCGCCGATCTTCAGCGATGGGTCGGGCAAGATTTTAGCTCCCTTCGAATCGTGTTTCGGAGCAATTGAATGCAAATCGACTCTAACCATTGCTGAGTTGAAGGATTGCGTTCGAAAAATTGAGAAATACCGTTCCATGAAACGCGCTGTAAAAATTACGAATGCAGCGCAACTGCTGCCCTACGTCCGAGTCGAGGCGGGGCCGGGCATGAAAATCGGAGAGTCCTATAACGTCCCGCTGTTCGGTGTCTTCGCTTTCGACAATAAGATTGCGCTGGACACGCTTTTGGACATGTTGAAGCTCGATGTGGCAATCGACTACATCGTTGTTCCGGGCAAGTTCATTTACATTGCGAGAACGTCGGCGCAGCCCGCACTAATTGGCACAAACCATGTGATTGCGGAGACCGAAAATGCTGTCGCCGTCTGGATCATGTATCTGCAGACGATGCTTAGTGGGATCAAGCTCAGAGGCATTGACACTCATGGCTTGCTGCAGCGCCTAACCGCTGAAATGCCCGTGCGCCGATTGGTGTTCGGGCCAGGGGATCGCAATGCGTCGATGCCGTCGTCGTAACAGCCGCGAGCCCCATCGCATTTGCTACATACTGAGATCGTGGAGGCGCGGGCGACGAGGCAGTAGGCATGCGGCCCGCGCGAGCTACAGCAGCTCTTTGAATAATGGCGAGAAACGGCTCTAGTTTCCCTGCCTCTGATTGGCATTGTGTCATCGTGAGTTGCTTTGATTCGCAATGGAAGGTGTTCCGTGGCTCATTTTGAACTGCGTCATTTGTCGCAAGCAGATCTGAAGCTTCACGTTTGGAGATACCTGACTTTTCCCAAATACGTCTCTATGATGATCTACAGTGCTCTTTGGTTTCCGAAGCTTAAAACCCTGCTATCGATGGATGCCGACGAGGGCGCGATGCCAGTTGTTGCCGCAAAGGAAATGACTGAGCAATTTCTTCAATGGGATATCATCAAGAACAATCCCGGCTTCACAGAGCAAATCACAAATTCAAGCAGTCGAAACGTGGAAGATGGTCGCGAGCTAACACTAGCGAACTGCTGGTTCTGCAGTGAAGAAGAATCACCCGCGATGTGGCGAGACTATGCAGGCATCCCTGAAGGTGTTTCAGTTGTCTCAACAATCGATCTTCTCAGTCAGTATGTTTATTGTGACCCTCGCGTTTCTTTGCTTGGACGTGTCCAGTATGTCGATCTGAATTCCCATGTCATGTCCCACTATGAAGCCAATCAAGCCGGGGAAAGAGCATTCCTAAAAGGAAATAGTTTCGCGGCCGAGCGTGAGATCAGGATGACCACAATGAGCTTCCGTGGGCCAATGTGCGTCAACCTTGACGGCACAGACATGCGCTCTGATCAGTACAGCGGTCTAGGAATGAACAATTTCGACAGCCCCGGGCTCTACATAAAAGCTGACCTGAGAAAGCTAATCACCCGCACCGTCCTTGCTCCGGGTTCTCCAGTGTTTCTCGAACACCTCGTTCGAAGAATTGGACACCTTGCTGGCGTCGTCTCTCCTGTTGAGCGATCAAGCTTGGAAACCGGGGTGCAAAAATGAACTTCTCTGAGGTGACTGCGACTGGGCGCGCCAATTCTGCGGCAACGTTCCGCGCCCGCAATGGCTTACGGTATTGGGCCGACAATGCTTTGCCGGCGGCGAGATCCCCAGCGGGGAAGATGGATGATGGCAAGGACGACGACGCTGACGGCGATTCCGAAGTTCGCTCAAGCGAAGCCTCTCGTCGCTGAACTAACTGCGCAGCATACCCAATTGGCGATGGTCCGGGCCTGCTTCAGTTCGTTCCTAATCCGGAACACGCTGAAGAATTCCCGGGCGTTGCAGATTTACAACCCGCTCAGCCAATCGCGGTACTAAGCTCACCGAGTGAGACCACGAAACATATTTCATTCTTACTTCAATATGATTAGCGGGGGCGAACGATGTTTGATGTCTATCGCAATGACAAGCGCGATTTCCTCGTTCTAAGTACAGGCTCCGCTATACCAGTGCTTTACTCTGCGCATAAGTGGCGCAAGAGCAGGAAAAGAGTTCTGAAGGTCAGCGACGAAATCAAATCAGCCGTTCACGCGCGAGGCTATTACCTCCGCAGCCTGCGGGCGAGCAAGGAGCGAATGATCGAGTAGGGCCGCCGGCCGGTGTTCTCCACTTGCGATCTCTATTTGATCACCACCAACCAAGCCGTTGTCCTAACGCTCTTCCGCGTGGTCAACCGCCACGTTGGCAACCTTCAGCCGATGCCTCCGGCAGCAGCCACCGCAGCCCTTGATTTCGGGGAACCGCGACCTGACCACCTGAGTTTATTCGCGGGGCGGACATGGAGGTCACCCCATGTGGACGCTACTAGTACCGATTGGAACCGTGCTGATGACTATCGTCATCGTCCTCGGTCTCTTTACCGTCGGGGCAATGACGTATCTACCAAGTGACGTGTTGCTTCGGGGGTATATTCGGCTCAGTTATCGTTAAGCCCGTGCGGCTGCCTAGTGTGCAGGCGTTCCTTCCAGCTGCTTTCGAGCCGTATGATTTCGTCGGCCTCCATGTTGGGGGCGACTAATTCCAGAATGGTAAACCGGAAATGCCGTGGATCACGCTGCCTCAACAGGCGATTTCCACCGTGTCCCGATGCAGCATAGTTGCGCCATCGGCCAAGCAGGTTTTGCGCTCCATACGCAGACCCAACGTAACCCTTTGCTGCGGACGTGTCGAAGATGTAGTAGATGCCGCGCCATTCGGCGAGCTTGGCCTGCCAGCGTTTCGGCAAAACAGCCAATTGGCTCCAACTGAAGTCCAGCTCGTCCCAACGCTTCATTGCGCTGTCTAGAGCGCTATCCTCCAAGACTGCGTGAACGGGCATGATGTTCTGATGCGCTCGTCTCCACCATGACCGCTCAGGAGGAGGCCAATCCACTATCAGCTTGCCCTTCCATTCCGAATAGAAGTCCATCAACTTGAGGTCAAACCAGAGACACGATGGCCGCGTTCCACTCGGGCCTTTCATGCCCAGCTTAAACAGTTCAATTTTCTCCGGTACCTTTACGTATTGGGCGAGGGTGAGTGGCTTCGTTTTCCCGATCTTGTAAAGGCCGACATACAATGCTTTGCCCGGCTCGTGACCGATGAAAGACGCAACATAGCTGGCGCTCGACATGCTCTTTTCGAGCGTCGCGCCTTGCGTTTGCTGATACGCATTGAACAGCTCTGGTTTGTCTGCTGCGAGCAGCGGGAGGACCTTGTTCAGGTCGGGCTCAGTGGGCCGATGTCGCAGCACTAGGACTTCGCGGGCGTCAATCTCTTTGTCTCTCAATAAGTCGTTCAATTCCATCTGTGAGCCCCGCTATCCGCCGCGCAGACGGTGGTGTAGCTAAGGAGCTGCGACGCGTCAAAACATCTCGCCCCGATCCATCGCCGGATGACTACGGTTTTTCACCTTGATCCAGTACTTGCTCCGTCCGGCCTGATAAGGCCGGTCGCGGCGTTTTGCCACCAGTCCCTCGAGGCCCATGTTGCAGGCGGCCCGAAACAGATCAGGCCCAAGCTCGCCACGCTCGAACGGATTGACGAACACGCCTTCAGGACGGCGTGCCAACAGGCGCTCCAAGTTCGCCTTCCGCATCGATAGAGGGAGCACGCGCAGGTCCTCACCGCCTTCGGCGAGAATATCGAACGCGCAGTACTGCACCTCATGATCGTGCCTGCGCGAGTGAAGCGCGTTGAAATCTGAGACGCCATCGACACCAAGCACGACCGCTTCACCGTCGAGCACGAATTGCTTCTGGCGGACCTTACGAGCGGTGTTGCCAAGACCTCGCGCGAAGCGCTGAGGAAATCCGACGTACCGCTGAAGCCCGTCTTGTCGCTGAGCAATATGCCGCCGATCAACGCGAGCTACAGCGGAAGCTCCGCCAGACGTATTAACGCTTCGTCAGTGTGCTTCCGCCACCGGGCATTTGAATATGCGAGGCGCGTGCAAGAAGTTGGCGGCTTTCCTCCATCCGCTCTCGCGTTTCAGCAATGGCGGACCTAAGTAGTTCGGCCTCCAATCGCATCTTCCGAACAGCTTCCTTGGCCTCGTCGCGGGCGCGGCGTTCATCGCTTTCCATGGGTGCAGGATGACCCTCCATCCCAGCCACCCGCAATATCCCATGATAAAAAGGGACTTAGTTGGCGGCCCTTTTAATCCGACTCTGCTCGTGGCGTTATCGACATTGACGACTCACAGCGGGGCCATCGTTCGAGAGATCGGCGAAGGCTACGCGGGTCGCTCAAATCAGAGCCGAAATGGCCGGCGCGCCTCAAAACCGCAAATCAACATCGGCCACATCCTCAAGCCATTGAGACCTGGAAGTGCATAAATCGGCTTCAGCGCATTCAATGCCGATTGCCGTCGCTGCGGTGATGCGCTCTTGTACGTCGCGCGCGATACGGGTGTGCGCTAGCGATGCGGGTCTTCTGTGCGATTGGCTCCTTCGCTCTAGTGTTATATGACCTAAAGCTAAGTGTCGGGTCGTGCACAGCGTGATTCTAAACACTCGGCCAGAATTTGATCCGCAGCGAGTCTCGCACATCGGTCGTCGTGCAGTTCGTCCAATTTTTTCAAGTAAGCAACTGCCGCTACTTGCAAGAGATCGAAGTCATCCTCGCCGGCATCACGAAGGCTGGCGACGTAGCGATAAAGGGCGGAACGCCTGTTATCGTTCTCGCTGATGCCGCTGTGGAGGAGCAAGTAGTTCCGCCAAGCAAACGCACACGCGCCTTCCGTGGCAAGAGAAGTCATTGGCACCTCCCAAAGCCAGAGAACAGACCGACGATCCGTTTCGTTCCGCGAAATCTCTCAGATGTAACGTTGTTCCGTAGCTGCGCCGCAAGGTGTTTACATGCAGCGGTGTCGGTGCTCAGTCGGAGACTGTCCATAGCGCAAATCGGTCAATGCGATTGGCTGTTCGCGTCGCGTTGAGGCTGGTCACCTTTCGAGTGGCGGGACTTGCCCGAATGCGCGTGCGGGTGTTCCCCAGAAAATGGCACTGGGGAACATGCGAGACTTCCAGTTCTGGCCCGTCGCCGACCTTCGCTTACAGGGCCGCTATGTCTGCCTTGAGGGGATAAGCCGACCTAGGGCAACTCGGTGCGGGAGTCAGCCTGTGACCCGCAACAGACCTTCGCTTCGGTGCTCATTCACTTCGGATTTCAGCTCTTCGCCCATGCGGACACCCGCGCCGAAATCATTGTTCGGTCGGCTGCAATCGCAGCGTCTAAACCTTCGTATGTAGTTCTTTAATCGGATTTGACGTGCACTGAGAAATCCAAATCGGTAAGCATGCGCTCGGGACATGTGGGCGGGTGTGGATGATCACGGCAGCACGGCAAAGCTCTGAACAGTGCCGCAAACTCGCGGCTGACTATCGAACACGCGCCAACATTGAAGGTACGACAAAGCGGGTCGCCAACCTGCTTTTAAACGTGTCCCGAACCTACGCTGGCCTTGCCGCCACCCTCGATTTGCTTGAGCAGGTCCAGAACGAGGAGGCACAACGGCTCTCGCACCAGCCTAGGTCAGAGCCACCGGAAGCATAGGTGTGACACCGGCATCGGGCGCGAGGGAAGGACCTGATAATCTGGCTGGCAAGGCCCGCGAAGCCGATATCGCCGGCCACATTGACGGGATTGCTTAACTCGCGCGGATTGCAACCACCGAAATAAGGCGTATGATTCTGGCTGATTTGCCAAGCTAAGGGAGGTGCATTTGGCAGCCGTCCTAGTTTTGAAAATTGCCATCATAGGACTAGGCGTCTTTTCAACGGTTCTAGTCTCTATGTTGTATTTCAA
>NZ_JADPJF010000073.1:0-2888 GCF_023073295.1 Bradyrhizobium sp. 23
AGAGCCGACCACCCATGAATCATTGAAAAATTGATTCGGGAATCCTATAAATCGCGGCAAAATCAACAATCTGCCAAAGTAGTGTTAGTTCTTGCCAAGGCGGTCCGATGCAACATCGCGATGTGCGGTTTCGTTCTTCCCCTTGTCGTCGATGCCGCGCGAAGGGTGGTGTCCGGCTGGGCGCTGGTACCTTGCCGAGACCGAGCTGCTGGGCGGCTGCGATGCCGATCGTCACCTTGCACGATCTGAGCGAGGTGCCAGCTCCGGATACTGCGACTTGCGCTCAAATGCTTGAGCAAGGACGCCGCCTGGGACGTGGCCGGCCCCGCGGGTCGAGCTGATCGAGCTGATGAACCGCGCGACGTCTGGATCCATGCGCAATGGGATGAGGCGAAGGTGCCTTAGCGGCCGTTGGTGGAAGCTATGCTTAAAATCGTTCAGGGCGCGGGACGGATAAGACAAGCCGACCGCCCAGCCTCTTTCCGCATCAGCCGCGCTTCTTGTGAGCGGATGGCTTAAATTCCACGACCTCGTGCTGCTCGCTGGAATCCGAGTGCCCTTGTTGTTTTACGATGATCTCAAGCTCAAGAGCTTCGAAGGCGAGTTCATCCGCCAAGCGTTGAAAGAGCGCGCGCTTTTCGGCATCGGTCGCCGACTGACTCATAAGAGCAAAGTCTCTGGCGTCCGCGCGGAGCCTCTCCAATCGTCGCCTGAGGTCCTTCATCGTCTTGGCTCAGGTTCTAAACTCATCCTCGACGCAAACAGTAACCTTGCTTTCCGGGATGACGGATGATTCAACCACGGAAACAATATATTGGTTCTCCTAACTGTTAGTTAGCGGCGTATTCACCGTGCGGTGCATAGGCACGGTCGCCCATGGGACCAACTTTGGATGGACGGGCTGGTGGTCGCGGCGCGAGGCCTCGTCTCCGACCTTGCCGCAGGTCCACCCAGGGTGCCATCAAAGGTACATCAAGGTCTGAAACCGCACAGACCCGAGTTTTGCACGCATCAGGTCTACGGCACCAAGCTGCTGTGCGTCGAACATTGGCCGGGCGCGCGCCGCGGCAGGACCGGTTCAAGGCTTGAGTTAAATGGCGCGATATTAAATGATTCAATCATCCGGCTTCTGGCAGGCGAGTTGCGGCGCCAGCCATCGGGACCGGCCCTGCGAAGCCCACCGGATCTCGGTCGCAAGTCTGCTCGCCGCTTCGCTCGCAGCTACAAACCCCGCTTTGTGATGCCGGGAACGCGTTTGGGCGAAACGGTTGTTCGTCGCTCGACCTGCGCTTTGGCGTCCAGCACTTTATCGCCAGCTCGCGCGGCGCGCGGCCGGCTCACCTGGTCCGAAAGACTGGGGCCCTTTCCAAACGTTCCGACCGGGGGACCATTTGTCGCGTGACCACCACTGATGTTTCCTTTGGCCTGTGCTGCCGGGGCTGATGCGTTTCGGGAGGGTAATGAGCCGATGATGATCTGGTCCTCGTTGCTTGTACCCGTCCCAATGGCCCCGATCGGCAGGCCATTTTGCGCGTGACCAACCCCGACATTTCTTGCGGCCTGTGCGGCCGTCCGCGACTTTGCCGGCGTGGCGGGTTCAACGTTCGGATTGTTCGATTGATTGTTGGTGCTCGGATTTGCGCCGGTGGCGGTGTCTTTCGTCCCCATTCCGGCAGGCGCTGAGGGACCAGCGCCGGCGCTACCCGCATTCGTCCCCATTCCGGCAGGCGCCGACGGACCAGCGCTGGCGCTGCTCGCGCTTGTCCCCGTGCCCGCACCCGCCGACCCAGCATTTGCGGCGCCTCCTGGCGCGAGGACCAGCAGAGCTGAGCTGGCGACGATGGCGGCGAGCACCAAAGGGGTGGCATGGGGCATTGGACGATCTCCTTGCCAGACCGTTAACCATGATCCCCCGGCGCGGTTCCTCTGCGCCATGGCGGGTTCTGCCGCATAGTGCTGGACCGCACGCGCGCCCTCGATTGGTCGCACGCAAAGCGCAAAACCGCGCGAGCTACTATTGCCGATTCAAGGTGCCATTGCAGATTAGTCAGCAGCTCTGACGGAGGTGGCCGCTTTAATGTAACACTCGGGTTGCTTCTGCTAGCCGGACCTTCTCTCTCAGCTCCTCAAGATCCTCGAGCGCGTCGAGTAGTTGCATCAGATTGCGGGTAACATGTGCCAGATTGGGCTTTGGGCGTTTGAAGATTCGAATTTTTGGTCCCATTGCTAGACGTCTCCTCGCAACGAAAATCACTGGTCCGACTGATTGGCAAGGAGCGTGCCATCTGAGCGTCCGCGGAGAGCTCCGGTGATGGGAACGCCAGTCGCGCTCCCGCCCCAATCTAACAGGGAAGGAGAGCGCCAAAGGCTTCACCATCCCCCACATTGGGACGATTATCTCCCTCCCGGTTGCGAGTGAACTATGGGCTGCAAGCCGCGCGATGGCGGCAGCTGCGGAGCAAGCAACAGCCATCGGCGCTCCGCACCGAGGTCTCGCAGCGATCGGACGCGTTGAAAACAGCTAATCCCTAGCCCTGCACGGCCTGGTCGGTCTGCAGCGGCGCGTGTGGCCGCCCCCTGTCTTGCGGCCGCGGAACGGTTGGCACAGGTTTGCGGATCGTGGCGGCAATTGGCCTGGGCAACGGCACTGGCGTCTTGGGGCGTAGGATCTGCTCGGAAGCGTTGGTGGTGATGCCGGCCAATTGTTCTTGGACCATCCTAAGCTGCTCGGCGGCATCCGCTCTGTCTCGCACCATTTGTGCCTGGACCGCCGTAAGCCGGTCGGAGAGCTGGCCAAGGTCGCGAACGATTTGATCTTGGCTGGCCTTGAGCTGCTCGATCGCTTGCGGCGGGTTCGTAAGGTCGCCCGCCAATCCCTGGAGCGCCAG
>NZ_JADPJF010000073.1:2984-4948 GCF_023073295.1 Bradyrhizobium sp. 23
GATCGCATCGTGCGGTGTAGTCAGCGGCCCCGGTTGCTGAAGTGCCACATAGGTTGCACTCGTCTGAGTGGTAGGCAGAGCCGAGGAGATCTCGGCTCTTTCTTGCGGCAACCACGAAGGTGAAACGGCATGCGCGGACCACCGATACATCATTGCTCTGACGGCATCGCCGTCGGATGACTGCGCTGCAAGAGCAGCTAAACAGATGCCGCTTGCCAACAGCAGACCGATCAGGCCGCGCAGTGCCGGCCTTCCGCGCGATGAGCTCGCCCCGCGGTCAGGTGGTCGAAACCATTTCGCGGAATTCTTCGGCTGAGAAGGATGGCGCGTGCCATCCTGATCAAACTTGGAAAGCTGTTCATTGACACGCGCCAGCTGTTCATCTGCACGTGCGATCTGATCATAGGCGTGGGCGAGCCGTTCGTCCGCGCGCGCAACAAGCTCGACGTCTTCTGGTGAGAGCGCGGGACCATGAATTTGTGAGCCGGGATTTATCGGTTTAATCGGCGAATGCATCGGCGTTCCCCATCGCACCCAATGTCACCCGGACTGAGGCCGAGCATTAAATCGGGCAAGTCCACACTCCCCAACGCCGGTTTGACCAAAGCAAGGCCACAAGATGAAAACCGGAGGGCGGATTTTCGGCGACAGCTCCGCGTATAGCGCTCTAATCCGTCGAGGATCTTCGGGAAAGACGGACGGCGGCGCATCGCCCGGCAATCCGACGGAGCTGGCCCTCGCGGTTCGCGGGCCCATTCAAAGCGGTCGTAGTGCCAGCGACTGCACGCTTCTCCCCCAAGCCCGCCACCAAGGCATCTCGACCCCTCTCGACGACCTGACTTTGGTGGTTACAACCCTGGCGCTGCACGCCACGAACTCCGCCGCGCGCATCGAGCAGATGCCTGCCAGCGGATTCATCTTCGTTGCGGCGAATTCTTTTTTCCTAGTCGCGATCGTAAACCGTTTTGAGGCCGCGGCTTCGGCCTGTCTGACCCGCTTTCGTAGCTCGATGAGCTGACGGTACTCGGCTTCCAGCGGGTCGCGATAGGAGAGCTGGTGCACGATAGTTCGAATCCATACGACGAATATCGAATCATGGAAATCGAACTCGTTTTCAGGCAACCCCCGCTAACTGGTGGTTCGGGAAAAAAAATGCCCGATCGACGCGACGATATTCCGTCTCGGCAAGTTGGCAACGAATGTCACTCGTTAAGCTTGATGCTACCGAGGAGGCTGGATTGCGCCCGCGCTCGTGAACCGCCTACACGGAAGCTGTGGGATCGAGATGATCCTGATGCGCTGGAGCATCAGTTATCACCGCGCGGTAGCTTCGCGACAGCCCGACGGAGCTTGACTTCGATGCACCGGCCGCAGATCAACTCGCCGTCCCCGGCCGGTGGCGCAAGAACTATCAGCTCTTCTGGCGCGAACTCTTCTTCGCAGTGATCGCAGCGGGGGATTTCGAGCATCCGCGCATTTGCTCACGCAGTTGTGGCGGAATTCGATAGCCTCTTTACCCGACCGCTCGCAAGAGTTTGATTAGTACCCACGGCCGAGCTGCACCAAGTTCGTTCCCAATCGGGAACGTTGTTGAAGAAATCCCGGACGTTGCAGATTTACAACCCGCGCAGCCATTCGCGATACTAAGCTCGTCCATGGAGACGACCAGACATGCTTACTTCAACATGATCGCGGGGGGCGAAATGTATGATGTCTATCGCAATGACAGACGCTTCTTGCTCGTTCTAAATTCAGGCTCTCCCGTGCCCGTGCTTTACTCTGCACATAAGTGGCGGAAGAGCAGGAAACGAGTTCTCAAGGTCAGCGACGAAATCAAGTCAGCCGTTCAGGCACAAGGCTATTACGTCCGCAGCCTGCGGATCACCAAGGAGCGAATGATCGACGTCGAGTAGGTGGCGAGCGGGTGTTCTCGTTGGCGCGTTTGATCACCAGCAGCCAAGCCG
>NZ_JADPJF010000073.1:5013-24067 GCF_023073295.1 Bradyrhizobium sp. 23
CCATAAGCGCGCTGTTCCGCGTCGTCAACCGCCATGTCGGCAACTTCGCACCGATGCCGGGGTGTTTCCGAACCATTCGGATCGGGGCTTTTCGGAGGGTGCGAGATCCTCACGATTGCGGGTGGGCATGCCGCCTAGCACGGGCGGGCCGCCCTTACGTCTCAAACGGAACTCGATGAGCGGGCCGAGATTTTGGCTTTTTCCATTGAACCTTTAATCGAACTGTCGGACGAACCTTCAATCGGAAACCGGAGGTTTCCCATGAAGCGTCTGATCTCATCTGCAATCGCCGCCGTTGCCCTCCTCATTGTTGCAACCACTATGCTGTGGTCTTACACACCTTCGGCTGAGCGCCATGTCACCCGTACAGCCATGGGTCATTGCAAGAATTACCACAGCCTGGCCGGGACAAAAGCGTCCGAACTATTGCCTTACTAAGCGCCAGTAAAATGCGTCGAGACGATGTGACCTGTAGCAGGTGGCTGGATGCCACGCCGACATGAGAGTAGGCGAAGGCGCTGCAATGGCCCGTTGCCGGATGATGTGCTCAAGATCATTATGCGCGGGACCGAGAAAGAAGCTAATCGGGCGGCTTGAACCGCGAACTGCTTTGGCAGCTTAGCTCGCCACCGCGCCATCCAACCGCGCCAGCCCAGCCTCGATCACGGCGATATCCTCCTCGATCTGCTGGACGGTCGTCCCGAAATCAAAACCTGTACGTGCCTTTAGGTCCACGGCCAGTTTCCGACGCTGCATGCGGAGATCATCCAGAGCCCTCCGATTGTTCAAGCGAACGTAACCGTCCACAATCAGCTCGATTGCGTTTGGCATCCCACCCCCTGTCGTGATCGACCGGCGCCGAACCGCTTACACACTTCAAAACGGCATCTCTTCGCAAATTGTGTGCAGCAGCCCAAGCCGACCTGACGCCAGGAGAGCAAGGGGCTGCACAGTTTAATGGAAAGACCGGCTCCCAATGTCGCGATTGCGCGTTGTTCATCCCTTTCGAGATCGCCCCATGAGATGCCGTCCATGACGGGTCTCCGTCGCAAAAGAACTATTTAAAATCCAAACGCGCGACCGATCTGCCGCAGCATAGCCATGGCCGCGTCGGTGTACCGACCGTGGGTCAGGTATTGATCCACTTGCGCTGTACTGATCAGCGCAACAACGAAGACCGTGAAGCCCTTAAGCATTGGGGCGTCTCCTGAAAGAGACCGCCAACCGGGCGTGTCGAATAGACTGTTCTCAGAATGCGCTGCCGCATAATGCGACTGTATGTAAATGGTGACAGTGACCGGTAACCAATCCCTTAACCGGCGTTAGGTGCGCGCGCCAAGGGACGAGGCGAAGGCGCTGCAAGAGCCGTTGCTCATGTGCTCAAGGTCGTGATGCGAGAGTTAGGAAAGGAAGATTAGCCGCTGCACAGAGGCGCGCGGTTCCTCGATAGCGCAAACAAGAAGCGGCGAGTGTTAGTCCCCACAAAATGGAAGTCACTTCTTCATGGCGTCTGCTGCATCGGGGGACCACGAACGGATTTCCGGTCTATTGTTTGACATCGCCCATCCATGCCAGCAAAAGAACCGCGAGTTCCATTGTAGGGCAGAGCTAACTGACTCTTCTCCGCCTAAAGATCCTCGAACGAGACCCCGATAAGATTTCCACTCAACCAGACTAGGCGGCAACTTCGGATGATGCGATCTTTCTCGAGCATTAGTTTGAATGTGGAGGCCACGTGCCGCTTCGACGGAAGCTCAACTGCTGCCCCTTCTTCCGACATGTTGACCACGCGGCAGCGTAAGCTGGCGCCGTCGCCTGAAATGTAGGCGACCTCGTCCACATCGATGCGCTCCAGCTTTCGACGTTCTATCATTTCATTATAGCCGCAACCAGATCATCTTCGCCCGATGTGCACCTTGTCTCTAGCAGCTTAAATTGTCGCGCGATCTGTGTTGCTAGGTCTGATCGTTCCTTAGCAAGAGCTTTTCTTTGCTCAAGCATGTCGTGTCCGTCACGCTCGAGCACCTGGATCAAGGTGGTTTGACTTTCGATATAAAGCTGCTTGGTTGCGATTGCTCGAGCGATAGCCGCTAGTTCATCATTGCAATCCGAAGTCATTAGCAATCTCATGGCTGGCCTGTCGGCGAGTAAAGCTACATCCTACCTGGCCTTACCTGCGAAAACGTTACACTTGTCCCAGCAGCCCGGCGCCTTCTTTTCCAACGGATTAGTCTGAAGGCGCACACGCGACACATTCTCCCGTTTGTGCGGCGCCAAACGGATTTGCCGCCTTGTCCGTACTCTTACGGACGTTGCGCATCCGCAAGCTTTGACGTCTACTTCTGATTGTTTTTATGACGATCTTTGTTTCCCGACGAGAGGGCCCATGAGCGTTAAAGCCATGATGGCGATGATCCTCCAGGACCAACTGGCCTTGCGAGGCGTGCATTCGCTGAAGGCGTCTGACTACGACCAGATCGTAGAACTTCTGATTGAGCAGCTCAGAGAGCTGGAGCTGAGCTTGGCTGTGCGAGAGATTACCGACAAGCCCCGGGAATAGCAGCAGCACCCGATTTTTTAAGGGAGGACGAAGACGAATGCGGAGATTATTGTTCAGACACCGGTGCCCAAAGCTGACAACCGCTCCTGGCTGATCCGATAGAACAGTGGCGGATACCCGGCCAATCGGGTCCAGAGCCACGCGTTGGTGCGGCCTTCAGTCAGATTTTGTCCGTGCAGCAATCTCTTTGACCTTTATCAACGTTCGTTCGAATTCGGATTTGAGATATTGCTCGTGCGCCAGGTCTGTTGGCGTCAGCAGAAATGCGACTTTCACGAAAAAGCGGTTCAACAGCGAAGTAATTAAAAGATTGTCCGAGTGTTTCGACCGGAGCGCCGTAAGTCGGCGACGCATCTCGATGAGATCAAGCGTTTCGTGGTCCGGCTGCTCTCTCAAGTGAAGCTCGCGCGACTATCCAGCGTCGAAGTCGCTGCACCGACTATAATAGTGCGGCGACTTCGCTGGGGTGGAGCGGACAAGGACAATGTCCGTGTGCGCAAACCTAGTCCTCTAGCGCGCGGCCGCAATCGCGGTCTGGAATTAAGCTTGATGTTCGTGTTGCAAGTTAATTCTGGAACTGAGCAGGGCGAACGATCGGAGGTGTTGAATTTCGGATGCACTGCCCGGGCTGTTCAATGTTGAGCGCAACGTGGACACTTCCCATCTGCTGCTTTGCCGAGCTGTCATGCGAATTCTTGTCTGAGGTCTTGCGTCTCCCAACGTGCACCATCGCTCCTGACGATCTTCTTGGCGCGTTCGAAGGCGTGGCTTTCGGCTGCATCGTCGCCGACGCGGACATCCTAAAGACGTTGGCCGCCTTCCGGCTCGGCCCCAGGGCGATCATCGGCGGCTCGTGCGTGACGCCCTTCGTCTCTCATCTGAGAGGCAAGCCGGCAATTGATTAGCTAATCCGGTGAGGGTCCTTGCGACACTCTTCAACAAAATTGCTCGTTCGGTGTTGAAATAGCGGATGACTTAGCAACGGCCTGTATTCAATCGCGAGTTCTTGACGTCGGGCAGCAACATACAACCAACGACCGGTCTGTCCGGTAGCGGGCACACCCACCTGACTGGAGGCCGGCTCGCGGCCTTGTAAATAATAAAAGGAACTTAATTTGTTTAATTGATTTAAATTTCGTTCGGCTTAATATCCGCACGCCACCAACCGGAGTCAAGCATGCCAAGCGCCACAGAAGACGAGGATCGCCGCGAGTTCTTAAAGACCTGCGGTAGGTTTGCCGTCGTGACGCCTCCAGCGATGACGCTCCTGCTATCAACATCGCTGACGTCTAACGCCATTGCGCGGTCTGGCGGGGGCAGCTCGCATGAGCACCACCACCACCACCACCATCATGACGACTAAGGCAGTGGCATTTCGATAGGCGGTGCCTTGGGCAACGCCGTAGGCGATCATGCCGGCCTTACGCCGTCGCCGGCATGGAGTGGGCGGCCCTGGGGCGCTCCTGAAGCCCCCCTGCGCTCCAGGGCGCTTTCCACAGGCGCACGACCCCGATCCGGGCGAACATCACCGGCGCGCCTCGCTCCGCGACCAGTAGCAGCACTTTCATTCTGGCCGATCGCCGACCGGCATCCCACCTCGCTTGTTGGGCGCGAATCGGCGAACTGTATAGGCAGGCATAGGCGTGCAACAGGCTGGGGGGCCGCTGGCGCGATGGAACAGTCACGCTACCCACTGGTGAGAAGGTGGACGCCGGAAGATCATCAGCGGCTGATCGCTATGGCCATGGCCGCCGCAGGAAATCGACCCGACGACATTGCTCGCGCGCTGGGGCATGGACAGAACCGGCTGTGCGAGGTCGCGCGCATCTCCACAACATCCCCTTGCGATTGGTGACGCAAAAGCGGAAGTGAACCGGAGTTGAGGTGGCCTCATTCTCGCGTAGGGGGGGACCTGATTGAGGAGCTGCGAGATCGCCGTGACAAGTTGGGCCGGGGCAAATGGCTTCTGCAACAGGATGCTGTTCGGGACGCCCTGGGACGCCCAATGGTCGGCCGCAGCGCCGGGCATGTAGATCACGGGAAACGTCGGCTCTCGTTCTCGAACCTGTCTGGCCAAGTCCCAGCCGCTGAGCGAGCCCATAAGGTTCACGTCCGCAACAAGCGCCCGATACTCTTTCATTCCGCTCTTAAAGAGAGTCAGAGCTATCGGTTTAATCGGCGAATGCATCGGCCCATCGCACCCGATGTCACCCGGGCCGAGGCCGAGCATTAAATCGGGCAAGTCCACACTCCCCAACGCCGGTTTGACCAAAGCAAGGCCACACGATGAAAACCGGAGGGCGGACTTTCGGCGACAGCGCACAGGGCTCCAATCCGTCGAGGCTCTTCGGGAAAGACGGACGGCGGCGCATCGCCCGGAAATCCGACGGAGCTGGCCCTCGCGGTTCGCGGGCCCATTCAAAGCGGTCGTAGTCCCACCGACTGCACGCTTCTCCCCAAGCCCGCCACCAAGGCATCTCGACCCCTCTCAACGACCTGACTTTGGTGGTTACAACCCTGGCGCTGCACGCCACGAACTCCGCCGCGCGCATCGAGCAGATGCCTGACAGCGGATTCATCTTCGTTGCGGCGAATTCTTTTCCTTGTCGCGATCGTAAACCGCTTTGAGGCCGCGGCTTCGGCCTGTCTGACCCGCTCTCGTAACTCGATGAGCTGACGGCACGGGCTTCCAGCGGGCGCGATAGGAGAACTGCGCGGCTGGTGCACGATAGTTCGAACTTCCATACGACGAATATCGAATCATGGAAATCGAACCCGTTTTCAGGCAACCCCCGCTAACTGGTGGTTCGGGAAAAAATGCCCGATCGACGCGACGATATTCCCTCTCGGCAAGTTGGCAACGAATGTCACTCGTTAGGCTTGATGCTATCGAGATGGAACTGCTGACCAGAAATTGATCTGCACGTGAGGCCGGCTGCAAAACGAACACGCGAGATCGAACCGCTCCGAATACTGACCACGCCAAACCACGAACATAATACCGCAAATATTCGTTTCGAGTTGCGGCCACTTCTGTTTGAGCTGTGGAGAATAGTGAAAACCAGAAGAAATAAGAGCGCAGCTCGCATTTAATCCGACGCAGTGAGTCGGAGTCCCTGAAGTGCCGGACATTTGGTTTCCACTTCTCGCGACCGCCATCGTCGGAACACTCCTTTTCCTGGCGTTCCGACGATAGCCCGCCGTGTGGCAATGAATCCTCAGCGGCCGCTGAAATCGCGGTTCCCTACGGGATGCCTTTGACTGTGCATAAACAGGAAGGTTCACTTCCAAGACAGGAGGTGGACGTGAGTACCTGGTTGCTCGTTTTTCTAGTTATTTTGAGCGTGGGCATTTTAATCGCACACGCTATCGACGCGATGCGATCCTGAATCGCTGGACGTCACTTGCCATTTGATTGGATTTTCGTGAAGAAGACCAAAATCGCGCACTTGTCTAATCGTAAGCGCTGCTCCGCCCGAAATAGACCGGCTAAGGGCTGAGGCTTCCCGCATCGCTCGTCAACGCGCGCAGTCGCGGCGGCCCAAGCACAACCCGAAATGCCGGGGCCGTAGACGGCGCTGGTGGTATTTTGTGCGATCGCGAGATCCAAGGCCCGGCCTTGCCTGCGGGCGGCAGTCGCCTGGAAGCCGTCGATTTTGCGAATTCGAAAACCGTGAGGCCCGAGCGGCAGGTCAGCAGCAATATCTTGCTTGCCGCTCGCAGCAATCGACGCGCGGCGATTCCCGGAGGGAAAGCATACAGCGAATGTGCGAAAGCGAACAGACCTGATGGGTCAATTTGACTAGTCTCGCGGTGGTCCCAATTGCGGGCCACGTCTTTTGTGGCAGTACCATAGAGGGGCGTGCAATGGACGCTCGTGCGCGACTGGATGGTTGGCAATTCGCTCTGCACCAACATTATGAGGCACTCGCGTCTTAAGTATCCGAACTTGAGACCCTTAGAGACCGAGTAGCTAAGGCCGAGCGCAGAATCGTCGGTGCGACACGCGAAACTAGAGCTG
This sequence comes from Bradyrhizobium sp. 23, assembly GCF_023073295.1. Lineage (NCBI taxonomy): Bacteria > Pseudomonadati > Pseudomonadota > Alphaproteobacteria > Hyphomicrobiales > Nitrobacteraceae > Bradyrhizobium > Bradyrhizobium sp. 23. Next base: position 11,595 of record NZ_JADPJF010000073.1, read on the forward strand.
GGAAGGCGGTTTATGAGGGCAGCGCGGTCGGCCCGGCCAGCAACGCGATTATCTGATCAGCGTAACAGTCCGGGCTTTCAAGACTGACTTAGCTTCTACCCGCCCCAGCCGGGGGCCGGACTGTGGACATTCGTGATTACCAACCGCAATTTGAGCAGATGTCCCTCGATGAGTTGTGGGCTCTCTACACCGACGTCGATCAGATTCTCGCCGCGAGGATCGTTGCCAAAAAGCAAGAACTCGACAGGCGACTCCAACAACTCCATCAAACTAATGGACCGGGCGGTTCATCAGAGCTCAATGTCCGCGCATCATCGTCGGGTCGCGACCGGCTCTGACAAGGGCGTCGCGCTTGCCGCACACTCCAAGGCGAACGAGGCTCCACACAGGTGATCGGGCCATCAATCAATGTCCGCCGGCGGTCGCTTCAGCTTGTGGCTGCACCTGTCGTCCTTGGCAACAGACCCAGAGACCGCAGCCCAGAACCAGCTGATGTCCATAACCCGGAGCAATGAAAATGCAACACCATAGCATCGCCGACGTCAGCTGCGTCATTCTTCAATGCCTGGATGCATATCAAGCCGCTGACGTTGAACCACTCGTGTTGAAGTGTTTCCCGGATATCGACCGGCACACGCTTTGGCAAGCATACAACTTAGCCTTGGTGGCATACACGTCAGGCACAGGCCTTCACCACCAACAAAAGGAAGCAGCAGCCGCTGCGATAAGTGAATTTGGAAAATGCACGGGTTGATCGATCGTCTTAATAAATTCCGTTCGGAGACCAAGCTCGACACGTCGATCGACGCTAACACCGGCGCGATTGTTGGCACACCCGAGGCGACCGGCGGCCGCTCAAAGCGTTGGGGTCTGAGCGCGTCAACTTGCGGAGCTAAGTTGAATCGCTTCAACAAAATTGGGTTCGTTCTGCACATTCCGAGTCTCCCTTCATCTCGCGGGCGGAGCCGCGCGCGAACATTCCAGTCCCAGTGCGCCATCTCCGCTCGGGCTCGCCTTGGGCTCAAAGCGGTGCTTGAGCAGCTCACGGGTGTGGTCGGCTGCTTGTGCAAGCCGGCTAGGCGGTCCCCACAGCTTTCCGCCTCCTTGGCGCGCCGCAGCAGCCTTGAACCGAGCGCGGCTATGTGCCTGCGCCAGAGAGGCAAAGTCGGACCAACTTATCCCGCCTTGCCTGCGAGCGACGAAGATACCGCTCGACCATCTTGAGGTCGTGGAACGTACGGAGGCCCGCGCCCGGTCGCAATGGTCGCCACGGCACTAGGGCCAGATCGCAGTCAGGCACAGTTCCGTACAATTCCGTCAGAAGCGCGCCAGCCACCGCGCGCGCCGCGGTGACATCGAGTTCGGCCTGCGCGATCGATCGCGCTTGCATCAGGTCGATCTGGCCGGGCATTGAGGCGATGATCGCGCGGGCGAGTTGATCGATGCGCTCGAGCCGATCAGAGCCGAACTGCGCTTGCGCGGCCAAACCATGGCGACGGGCATTTCGGCTCGCCCGCGACTTTCCAGCCGCGGATGCTGGGCCGGTGCTTCGTTTCGCGTTGGCGCGATTGGCGGCGCGTTGCCGGTCAGTGGTCATTGCTGGGCGGCTCCCGCAAACGCAACACGTCGGATGCAACAGCGTCCCGGTCCGGCTGCGCCGGCCGTTGCCCTTGCGTCTGCATGCGGCGGTAGAACGCAAGCCCCGCGAGTGCCCTGTCGCGCCGCGCGACCTTTGACGATTGTAACTGCTCGAGCACGAGCAATGTCGACAATGAATCGAGTACCGCCTCTGCCTCCAGGCAGAATTCGTTTAAGCCGGCCTCCTTGAGGACGGCTGCCACTTCGGCCCTTGCTTTCAGATCGCCACGTGACCAGCGCTCCACGAGAGCCACACGGTCGGCGTCGTTCACAGGGTGATGTTCTGCAAGGAAATTGTAGAGTGCCTGACGCTGGCGCGCCGCGATGACGTGAGAGGTGGCGCGCCGCAAGATTGTAGTCTGCCGATCGCTGTGCGCCAAATCCTCGGCGTACATTTCCTCGATCCGGTCGCGCGGCTTGAGGGCGGCCTTGACCTGACGATCATTCCCCTCGGCTTCATCGCCCCAGGCGCCCGGAAGCGCTCCTCCGTTGATCGAATCTGCACCGCGCGCGGGTCTAGACATCTTTGCCCTCCAACAGGGCAGCCAACAATTGATTGCATAGTCGCGAAGGCTCCTTTTCATGGAAGCTCTTGCGCTCCTGCAAGGAGAGGCCCCGCTTGGCGGCCTTCAGTCGTGTCAATCGATCAAGCGCCCGATCGAGCATCGCATCGCATTGACGTTCGTATTCCAGCTCGCGCGCCAGCACGTCCTCGGTGAGAAACTCAGCGGCCATCATCATCCGGACCTCCTCGCAAGGCGGCGCCAGTGCCGGCAGAAACTTCTTCTCGACTTCCCGGCGTAGAGCCTTGATCCATGCTTTGGTCGTCCTGAACTTATATCTCGGGCAATGTTCGCTGAGGTGACCCGTCACATGGCTGCGCAGGGACGCGAGCGCTATCTCCACCTCATGCGCTTCATGCGCGCGGTTCAGCATCTCCAGGAATACCTGCAGCCCCTGAGATTCGTCATACGCCGCATGCCTGGGGTCGAGCCGCGCGGAGTTCATGCGGGTTTTGAGCAGTCGCTGGTAGCTGTGCTTGCGCCAGACCCACTTGGTTATCGTTAGCACGCAGTCTTCTTCGTCCGCCCCGCAGGGCATGTGCTCGTTGGTCAACCGCATCAGCAGAAGCGCAAACTCAAGCGGATCTTCGCCGTCCAGAAACAAGAAATCCATTTACCTTTCTCCCCACTGATCAACATCGCTGAACTGACACAACTGGCGTCTCACCAGGCGCGGAGACGGGCTGCGACAGATGCGCAACGCCGCGCCGGTCCACGGCTGGATCAAACGGTTCGCCAACGATGGCCGCGAATGATGTCCGACGGCGGATCGATCAACGTCGTCGACCCACCTCGCCTGGATTCCATCATCGGTGTGAGGGTGCACAATCAAGGCCGCCGCGCGGCGGCCGTCGAAGGGCCGTTGCGAAACCCGCCGTGCGCGGCCGTGCCGAACAATATGGGAGCAATTGAGCTTTGATCGCGCGGTCATTTCCTTGCCTCTCGTAGAGAGAGAACTCGTCCGACCGAACGTCGGACGAGTTGTTTCCCGGAAACTCCCGTGGGAAAAAATGAGCCAATCCAAATCAAGCGGTCTTGGCTTCACCGAAAAGGTGACACGCCAGAAGTTAAAGCAGACCTAACGAGCGCCGACAGGGTCCGCGGCTGCGTTCTACTTTTCAACACCTATATGCGGCAGGGAGCATCCACACGGCAGCCCCTGCAAGTCCGAGACGGCGCGAACGCAAAGTTTGAACGGCGATACGATTGAAATGCTTGATTTCGCGCACCAAAATTGGGTTCGTTTTCGCATTTGAATTCCGGATGCGATTTCTGATGCTCCGAGCCTGCCGCTGCTCAAGCTGCGAGCTTCATGCGCGAACTACGACACCATGACGCTTCGCCTCGATCCTTAGTTTTCGAGTTCGCTGATTTCGTAGCCACACGCCCGGTCCGCCGCCGTTTTCGATGAACTCGACCCGGGCGAACTTGAGCGCTTGCCGAAGGGGCTGCTCGTTCACTGAAGTGACCGAAATTTCCCCATCAAGGGACTGCTCGCCGGATGGTCTTGCGGGGCTGTCAGACTAAGGCCGCCGCAATTTCCGTATCGATGAAGTCATCGCCTTTGAAGAGCAGGGGCTCACGTGGTCGTTGCCAACGCGTAAGCAAAGCAGTCGCCGAAATTCAGCTTGGCGGGATGTCCGCTGCCCTTGCCAAAATCACGGTAGCCTCACGCGCAATTCGTGCCTGAGGTTCAGTAACCGGCTCGATGGCAATCCGTGCTTCCTTAAGCAGATCATGGAAGCGCCGGCTGGCGATCGGATCGCGGCTTCCATCGATCACGAGTGCCGCTTCCAACGAAGTTGGCGGCCGACATGCAGCGCGGCGAATGGCTCTCGATCGCAAGTGCGGAGGCTTCCGCTTCGGGTTCGTCACGCAGGATGGCGACCAGCGCGGAGGTATCGATGATCATCGGGGCAGTCCACGATTATCGTAAAGGAGTTCGCTGTGATTGGCCGAGCGATAAGGTTCTTTCAAGCGCTTGGCACGGTCTGACCGATCTGCAGACGTCGGTCCGATAGCCGGGCGTCCTGCTCGCGGTGGACGCGCTCAAGGCGCTTGGGGAACGGCGGTCGTGACCGCGGCAGCCATGGGTTCACCGGTGCGCTGCGCGAGCTCTGCAGCCAGACGGGTTTTGATGTTCAAGCCCTTTGGTACCTTCTACCATGTAAGTCATGCCATTCTACCCGACCGCGCGCAGCGACCGCACACCTAAATTCCAGGGCGTGGTCTGCGGGCTATTGGCGCGGTCTTTCCTCGGCTGCTTTCCGGAGGCGAACGCCGGGACCTCCTCCATTCGAGTCGATGAACTCGACGCCGGCCGACTCTAGGGCTCGGCGGATTGCCTGATCATTCGCCGCTGTCAACGAAGTATCTCCGTCGCTTACTTCCGCGCGGCGAATAGTATTGGCGCCAAGCGCCGAAGCCTCCGCAAGCTCAGCCGCGCTCCACCTCACCAATGCTCTACCGGCCCTGATCTGAGCGCTAGAAAGCTTGCTTTTCATGTTGACTTTTAGCCTAAATGGGTTATATTTGCCCATATGGAGCGATTCGTGTAGGGAGCGATCTTGAATGAAATCCACCAGCTGGACAAAGCGTTTCGAAGACCGCCGCTCGTTCATCGGCGGGTCCGATGCTCGGATCATTATGGGCAACGACGCAGGCGCACTGCTCCGGCTCTGGCAGGAAAAGCGCGGCGAGGTCGAACCTATCGACCTGTCGGGCGATCTCATCGTCCAGCTCGGCACCGCGACCGAGCCCCTCAATCGCGCCTGGTACGAGCGCCAAACCGGCCGCGCCATCGAGCACGTTCAGCGGCGGGTATTCCACCACGTGCACAAGTGGATGGCCGCGACCCTGGATGGGCGGGTGCACCAAACCGGCGCGGTGTTCGAGGCCAAGTTCATGCTGCCCTGGAATTTCTCTGAGGAAGCGGCGGCCGACAAGCACATGGCGCAGCTCCAGCACAACATGTGGGTGGTCGCCGCCCGCGCCGCGGTGCTCTCGATCATCACCGGCGGCGGCAAGTGGCTGGAAATCGAGCTCCATGCCGATCCCCTGTACCAGCATCTGCTGCTCACCGCGGAGAAGAAGTTCTGGCGCTGCGTGCAAAATGGCGAGGCGCCGCAGCTGTTCGGCATCGAGCCGCCCCGGCCGCGGCTAGCGGCGGTGCGGGTGGTCGACATGACCGGCTCGAACGTCTGGGCGGAACTGGCCGCGCTCTATCGCCAAACCCGCGCCGCGGCGCTGGACCACGAACGGGCGAAAACCGAGCTCAAGGCACTGGTGCCGGAAGACGCCAAGGAGGCGAGCGGCCATGGCTTGCGGGCCAAGCGCTCCAAGTCCGGCGCGATCAGCTTCGAAGTGGTCGACGCCGCGTAAGCAGCCGGCCAGATCAACCGCGGGCCGCGGCTTGGCGCGGCGCCAGCTCCCCGCCTTCAGAGAGTCTGTCGATGCAGCCGCGCTTTGACTTTATCCATCTCGACCCCTCCTCGGATCCTCCGGAGCCGTATCAGGAAGCGTTCGAACTGCTCGGGGAGTTGTGGGCCAAACTCCACGGCTTTGAAGCGTCCTGCGCCCAAGACCACGTGCTGCTCGGCCTGGTCCGTCACCTAGAGCAGCAGCTGGTCGTCGCCGGAGTCGTCTTGGCGGTCCAGCTGGACGTCCTGAACAACCGATGATTTCAGCGGAGACGGCGATGCAGCGATGCAGCGAGACCATCAGCCAGATCGCCGGCGCGCTCGCCAAGGCGCAGGCCGAGCTGGACAACCCGGAGAAATCATTGACTGCCACGATCGCATCACCCTTCCCGCGCGAAGAGAGCCGCACCTTCCGCTACGCCTCGCTCGCCAGCGGTCTTGAGATCGTGCGCAAGTGCCTCACCAAGTACGGGATCGCGACCGTGCAAGCGACCGCGATTGATTCCGACACCGGCCTCATCAGGCTCACCACCACCCTACTCCACAGCTCGGGCGAATGGATCGCCTCCGACTGGCCGGTGTGCCCGGTCACTGAGACCGCCACCCCGCACCGGATGGGCGCCGCCCTGACCTATGCCCGGCGCTACGCGCTGTTCACGCTGGTCGGCATTGCCGGCGAGGACGATCTGGATGCGCCGGATCTGCTGGCTGGCCCGCCGCTCGCGTCGCTGACCGGACCCGTGGCAAAGCCGAGGCCGGTCAAAGGCGTTGTGAACCAGCCGCTGCGCGATGCGCAAGCATCGGCCGAGCTCCGGAACCGCCTGCTTGGCGAGCTGGGGTCACTCCCGAGCGGGGATGACCTCCTGAACTGGGCCAAGACCAGCCTGCCGCTCAAGAACACCCTCTTGGAGCGAGACGCTCGCGCAATTGAAGCCGCCTATCAGACGCGGCTCGAGGCGGCCGTCCCTTGCGAGATCAGCATCGCGCCGGACGAGCTTGCGCTCGGAGACCCGGTGCGGGCGGAACGATCTGTTGAGGTTGGCGCCGAGCGAGTTGGCGCGGCCGACGGCCAATCCAACCCCGAGCCAAGCATCGGGCTGGCCTTCCCCAAGGAAGCCTCTCGCAAGCGCAACAAGGCGCACCTCGCATTCGTGCGCGACCAGCCCTGTCTCATCTGCAAGCAGACGCCCTGCGATGCCCACCATCTCAAGTTCGCGCAACCACGAGCGCTCGGCCGCAAGGTCAGCGACGAGTTCACGGTGCCCTTGTGCCGCGCGCATCATCAACAGCTGCACCGCCATGGAAACGAAAGGGCATGGTGGTCGGAGGTACAGATCTCACCGCTGCCCCTTGCAAAGGAGCTTTGGGCAGCGAGCCCAGTCCATGAGCGTGCGACAGCGTCCGCCATACCACCTCCGCCGGCCTCAGGTCCGGGGACCACTGCACGATGACTCGGCCGCAATGTGGGGTCAGCGAAGCGAATGGCGCGAAGGATGGGGACTTAACCGCCGAGCGATCTTTTTGTGTCCTGCCATGGGTCGCGCGGCTGAACCTTACAGCCCAAAACCCCGGCCAATCTCCCGCATCAGTCTGAACGCGGCGTCAGTATGGCGGCCATAGAAGAGCGCGCGATCAAGCTGAGAAAAGATGCCCATTCCGAATAGCGCGATAGCAATGCCTCTAAGCATGGTTGTCGACCGGGTTGAACGATGCTGTTAAAATTCAAAACGGCCCCAGCCGCAGGATGGGGCCAACAGCGGGGGCCGGCATTCCCATTCCAATGTGCCGGATCGGCGGTAATCGGCACGGTCCCAGCTGGCCACATGAAAGCTAACGAATAGTTTCGCAACTCCCAAGCCGATCATGGCGCCTCCATTGGTTCGTGCTCCCTCGTTTCGCGGGTGCCAAGCCGACCAAGCAAGCAAAATCACCGTTCGGGAGCACGCCATGTGTTTGAGCGTTGTCGTCGCCGGCCAACGGCTCGACGCTGGCCCCGAAACGACGGCACGCGGACCGCAAATGCCATTGCGGCCGCTAGGGTAGCTAACTCTCGCGATCATGGCGCGCCGATACCGCACGGAAGCGACGCTGTATGTCGCGCATTCGCTGTTCAGGACCTTAGGCCGAAACGAGCAGGATCGAGTTCGGGGCTATCCTGCCGCCATGAAAAACGAACGCGAGAAGGGCTGAGCGAAGCAGCGCCGTTTTATCAAGCCTCAGACCGAAAGGCTTGAGCTCACCGTACACGCGAGTGCTCAGCATTGAGGTCCAAACCGCTCGCTTCAGGTTTCGCGGAACGCGCGGGAGAGGCTGTCGAGGACAGGCTTCATGATGTACTCGAAAAACGTACGTTCTCCGGTCTTGATGTAAATGTCCGCGGGCATCCCGGGCGTCGGGATGAATTCAGGCATTTGCCTGAGAATATCGTCCTGGTCCAGGCGCACCCGAACAACATAGAATTCCCCACGCGTGTCGCCGTCGCGACGGGTTTCGGCCTTCCCCTGCACTTGCTCCGCCAAGGCGTCCGCTGACACGTAGATGACGCTCGCCCCGACCATGGGCGTGATGCGCTGGTTGAGCGCCGACAGCCGCACCAGCGCCTCCTGGCCTACGCTCACATGCGAAATGTCCTTGGGGTTCACATGTGCCTCGATGATGCGCTCGTCGCCAATCGGTAGGAGCTCAAGGATCACGGCACCAGGAGAGACCACGCCGCCCGGTGTATGGAAGTTGTTCTTCACCACAATACCTCGAACCGGCGACCGGACATCGACCCGATCGACCACATCCTGAGCGGCGCGAATCTGCTCCTCTCCGTCGTCCAGCTCGGCCTCGGTCTCGCGCAACTCCTTGATCGCCTCCCGAAGCGCCGTCGTGTGGAGCTGCGCTATTCGTTCGTTCGCCTGGGCGATCCGCTCCTTCGAATCGGCGATGCGGCCGAGATATTCGCCTAGCTCACCCCCGAGACCCGCCTCTGAGCGTCGCAACGCAAGCACATCCGACTTGCGGACCAACTGCTGGCCAAGAAGGGAATTCTTGTCCTTCAGCTCTTCGACGAACAAGGAAATTCGCTCTTTGGTGGACTGAACTTGCGCCTGATATCCGCGGATGCTTTCCTCCAGCCCAGCGATTTGCTTTAGGAGTACGCTTTCGTCGGTCACCAGACTTGCCCGGCGGGCCTGAAGCTCGGCACGTTGCCGCTCAAGAATCGCTTTGATTTCTGGATCACGTGCGTTCTCGCTGAATGCGGCCGGGGTTTCGATTGCGTCAGAAGAGCTCATTTCAGCTTCCAGACGCGCCTTCATGGCGAGCAGTCGATACTTCTTCAAAACCAGCCGTTTCAGCTTGGCGTTGGCAGCGGTATCGTCCATGCGAACCAGGACCTGGTTGGCCTCGACGGCATCCCCGTCCTTGACCGCAATCTCGCGGATGATGCCGCCCTCGAAGTGCTGGACAAGCTTGTTCTGGCCGGTAGCCACGAACGTGCCGGAGGCGACGACGGCACTGTTGAGGGGAGCGACCGCGGCCCAAACGCCGAAACACCCGAGCCAAACAACCAGGATGGCGAGGCCGGTGAAGATGGGCCATTTGGCGCTCAGCGGAACACCGCGGTACCACTCGATGTCGTCCTTTACCGCTCTCATGCTGTCCTCCCGCGCTGGTCACCCGTCCGAGGATTCGATGCGTTGCGGCTGCTCCGGCTCATCACCGCCGGCCCTGGCGGGGGACCGAACCAGGCGATGCAACACCTCGCTCGGAGAGCCGAATGCTTCCGCGCGTCCGGCCCGCAGTATCAGCACTTTGTCCACACTGTTCAGTAGCGCCGGGCGCAGGGTTACGACCACGGCGGTGACCCCCCGCCTCTTGGCGCGCTGCAGGGTCTCGGTCAGAGCCTGCTCGCCCGCTGCGTCGAGATTCGAGTTGGGCTCGTCGAGCACGACAAGGGACGGATTACCGAAGAAGGCCCGGGCGAGCGCGATGCGCTGCTTCTGTCCTCCCGAGAGCGGCCCGCCACTGCGGTCGAGCACGGTCTCGTATCCTTGCTTCAACTGGCAGACCATGTCGTGAATGCCCGACAATATCGCCGCCTCGTAGATGCTCTCGTCCGGCAAGTCATCGCGCATGCGGCAGATGTTCTGCTTGATGGTGCCGGGAAATAGCTCGACCTCCTGGGGCAGGTAACCGCTATATTCCCCGAACTGGCGGCGATCCCAGTTGCGCAGCTCCGTTCCGTCCAGCCTGACCTTGCCGGCGGTCGGCACCAGACAACCCACCAGAATGCGCGCGAGCGTCGACTTGCCCGATCCCGACGGTCCGACAATGGCCAAAGACTCTCCGGGCGCGAGCTCGAGCGACACACCATTGAGCACCGGCTCCTTTGAGCCGGGCGGCAGATACAAGACCCGATCAACGCTCAGGCGCCCTTGTGGTCTGGGCAAGCGCAGCTTGGGCGCCTCGCGCTGGAATGACTCGACCGCCTGCTTGACGCGGGCATAGGCCGATCGCGCCTGCACGCAGCTGCGCCATCCCTCGATCAAACCCTCGAGCGGCTGCAGGGCGCGGCCGGCAATGATCGAAGCCGCGATCATCATGCCCCCGGTGATCTCGGCGTGCAGGGCCAGATAGGCCCCGGTGCCGAGGATCGTGATCTGGGCCACGAGGCGGACGAATTTCGACGCACCGCTGATCCAGAAATTCCGGTCAAGGGCCTGGCTCTGCACCGTCAGCGCCGGCGCCTGCCGGCGCCCCCAGTGGAGAATGCTTTCGCTGAGCATTCCCATCGCATTGATCACCTGCGAATTTCGCGCCAGCGACTCCGCCGCCGCATCGGCCTCGGCGGCATGCAGGCCAGCCTCGCTCAGACGCTCCGAGGTCGCTTTCTGGTTGATCAGCGCAATAAGTGCCAGGACCAAACCCGATACGACTGCGATCCAGCCCAGATCTCGGTGAACGAGGAATATGACTGCGAAGTAGAGGGGCGAGAGGGGCGCGTCCATCAGTAAAAGCATGATAGGGCTCGAGATGAAGCCCCGCACCTGGTGAAGGCTGCGGATCGCCTGGATGGTTCCTCCCTCGCCGGCCCTGGCGTTGTTGATGCTGCTCGCCAGCACTGCGCCGCCCAGCACCGCTTCCATCTTGGTCGCAAGACGCCCCAGCACCTGCCGACGCAGAATGTCCACGATCGAGAGGACACCGATGAACGTCAGCGCGAGAGCCGAGAGCATCAGCAGTGTCTCGAGACTACGGCTCGTCAGCACGCGATCGGATATTTGAAAGAGGTAGATCGGCAACGTGAGCATCAGCAGATTCACAACGACCGAAAATGCTGCGACCGCTACGAGGTTGGTGCGCGCGACCGAACGCCAGGCGGCCAGCGCGTTGACAGGTCCGACATAGTCGCGGGCCTCGCCGCCGGGTGCGACGCGATGTTGAGCTCCGGAATGATGGTTGCGCGGCGGATCGTCCAGTGTCTCGACAGCTGCCATGTTTGCCTCCCACTAGAGGATGGCATCATGAGTTCCAACATGATCGATCGGAGTATTATCCACGATGTCGGGAGGCGGCGGCGCGGGTTTTTGGACGTCGGCAGCCAGCGGCGCCGAAACGTCTTGCGCCGATGCGGTGTCCGCCTGCGACACGGCAGTCTGGGAGGGCGCGATCTCGCTGCTGAGCGTGACGCCATAGTCTGTATACTGGGTTCCGTTGAACAGCGAATCTGCCGGCGGCGGTGGCGCATCGTTCAACGCGATCACATCGCCCGCGACGGCGGTCGTCGCCGCGGCATTTGAGGTGTCCGTCACGACGTTCTCCGGGGCAGTGGTGGCGGATGCCGAACTCTCGATCGGTGCGTCAGCGGTGGTGGCGAGCGCAAGAAGCGTGTCGGCCGATCCAGGAGTTTGAGCGCTGCTGGTGTCCGGCACGGCCGGCGCCACCGGTTCGTTCGCGGGGGTGCTGAGCGAGTCTCCGGTGCTGGTGAGCACCGGCTCGGTCGTGTCAGCGACCGGCGCCGCACTCGCGAAGGCATCGCCAGCCACGCTGCCCGTGTCGGCCGGTTGCGACGCGTCGCTCGGCGCATCGGTCAGCGCGGTTGTGGTGAGCACCGGCTCGCTCGTGTCCGCGACCGGCGCCGCACTGGCCAAGGCATCGCCAACCGCACCGCCCGTGTCGGCCGCTTGCGACACGTCGCTCGGCGCATCGGTCGGAGCCGCAGCTGTTGTGGTGAGCACCGGCTCGCTCGTGTCCGCGACCGGCGCCGCACTCGCCAAGGCATCGCCAGCCACGCTGCCCGTGTCGGCCGGTTGCGACGCGTCGCTCGGCGCATCGGTCAGAGCCGCAGCTGTGGTGAGCACCGGCTCGCTCGTGTCCGCGACCGGCGCCGCACTGGCCAAAGCATCGCCAGCCACGCTGCCCGTGTCCGCCGGTTGCGACACGTCGCTCGGCGCATCGGTCAGCGCGGCAGCCGTTGTGGTGAGCACCGGCTCGCTGATGTCCGCGACCGGTGCCGCACTCGCCAAAGCATCGCCAGCCACGCTGCCCGTGTCGGCCGATTGCGACGCGTCGCTGGTCGCATCGGTCGCAGCCGCAGCCGTTGTGGTGAGCGCGGGCTCGCTCGTGTCTAGGACCGGCGCGGCACCCGCAAGACCATCGCCAGCCACGGTCCCAGTGTCGGCCGGATGCGACACGTCGCTGCTCGGATTGGTCAGAGCGGCAGCCGTTGCGGCGAGCACCGGCTCGCTCGTGTCAGGGACCGGCACCGTACTCGCCAGAGCATCGGCAGCCACACTACCCGTGTCGGCAGGTTGCGACAGGTCGCTCGGCGCATCCGCCAGAGCGGCAGCCGTTGTGGCGAGCG